>NZ_JOPH01000001.1:0-332866 GCF_002153615.1 Gluconobacter sp. DsW_058 | reverse complement strand
CCATAGCCGGGTCCACCCCAGCCACCGCCCCAACCGCCGCCCCAGCCACCATAGCCGCCGCCCCAGCCGCCCCAACCCCAGCCGCCGCCACCGGAATACTGGGTCTGGTTGTCGATATAGGCGAGGAACGAGTGACCTTCTGCCTGGTAGTCTTTCGTCGGGACGCCAAACTGGCGAATGACGTCCACTTCAGACTTCCCGACCATCGAATCGAGAACCTTGCGCTGCTGCAGGGTAGGAACCTCACAGGCGGAAAGAGCCAGAAGAGCGACGACGGAAAGCAGCTTTGCCTTTTTCATTTTCTTTGTCCCCGGCTGTGTGACCAGCACAGATATGTTTCTTCGTGAGACGTTCTAGCCCGTTTGGAGATAGAAACGGATTAAAAGTCCTGCAAGTTTCAAAACGGCTATGCCAACCACAAAATGTCACGGATTGCAGGCGCACCCGTCGCGAGCATGACAAGGCGATCAAACCCCAGCGCAATACCAGAGCATGATGGCATATCTGGCAATGCCGTCAAAAAAGCTTCATCAAGCGGCCAGTCCTGATCTGGCGAAATTTCGAGTCTTCGTTGCCGATCTGTAGCGAAACGTTCGCGCTGCTCCACAGGATCCGTCAATTCTTCGAACGCGTTCGCCAGTTCGATCCCAGCAATATACAGCTCAAACCGCAAGGCTGCCCTCGCGTCCGACGGATCTTTGCGGGCAAGAGCCGCCTGTTCCGCAGGCCAGTGCGTCAGGAAAGTAGGCCTTTCACGGCCGATAACAGGCTCGACACGCTCCAGAAGCAGGCGAAAAAAGAGATCTTCCCAGGTCTCACCGTTTCTGAGCACCGCGCCCGCCTGTGTCGCCAGAGCCTCTGCATTCCCGGCTGTCGCCAGAAGATCTGCACCTACATATCGCGCAAAAGCATCCTGCATTGTCAGACGTTCGAACGGCAGAGACAGCGGGATTAGTCTTTCATCCCTATAGATCTGTTCCGGCAAAAGAGCCCTGACGTAAGCCTCCGTCTCATCCATCAGGCCGGCAAGATCAGCTTCAGGCGCATACCATTCCAGCATTGTGAATTCCGGAACATGCGTGGAACTGCTTTCTCCATTGCGCCACACCCGGGCGAGCTGGAAGATCGGTAGCCCCGTGGCCGCTACAATTCGTTTCATCGCAAATTCGGGGCTGGTATGCAGGAACCGTGCTTCGCGGCCTCCATCAGGTTGCTCCAGTTCTGTCCGGAAGCAGCGAAGATGCACTTCTTCCCCCGGAACCGGAACCGCGTAAGGCGTTTCCACATCCAGATAACCACGATCATCGAAAAATTTTCGCGTAGCCTGCACCATGGCAGCCCGGCGCCTGAGCAACGGCAGGCGTTCAGCAATCCGGTCATGATCGGACGAGGAATGGGTCATAAGGGAAGAGTTCCTGTTGCAACACACAGCCAGCCAGCGTTAGAGCCACCACATGCACGATATGGTCAAGACCACGAACAAGCGGCATGTGCTGCGCACACCATCTGATCTCATTCAGGCAGGGCTAGCTCCGGAAGTTGACAGAGCGACCCTTGATGCTGTCAGCGGCCACTTTGCGACAGCTATTCCACCTGCGTTTCAGGCACTGATTGAAACCTCAGACGACCCTATCGGAAAGCAGGTCATCCCTGACATCCGGGAACTGACCACGCAGCCCTATGAAACCGTTGATCCGATTGGGGATGATGCGCTGTCTCCCGTCAAAGGGATCGTACATCGTTACGAAGACCGTGCGCTTCTGAAGCCCCTGTTGATCTGTCCACTTTACTGCCGTTTCTGTTTCCGACGGGAGCATGTTGGCCCCGATGGTGGCCTTCTGACAGATAAAGAGTTCGAAACTGCGCTTGATTGGGTTCGGACGCATCCCGCCATCCGCGAAATCATCCTGACGGGCGGTGACCCTCTGATGCTCGCGCCGCGCCGACTGAAACATATCGTTCAGTCCCTCTCGGCGATTCCGCATATTGAGACCATCCGTATTCATTCCCGTGTTCCCGTAGCAGACCCGGCTCGCATTACACCGGACCTGCTGGACGCCATGGAAACAGATCGCGCCATGTGGGTCGTCGCGCACATCAATCACGCACGGGAAATGACAGACGAGGCCCGCAAGGCAGTTCGCGCCATTCTTTCGCGCGCTATTCCGGTTCTGTCCCAGTCTGTTCTCTTAAGGGGAGTGAACGATACGGAAGCCTCTCTGGAGGCGCTTTTGCGCGCTCTCGTGACGGCACGTATCAAGCCTTATTACCTGCATCACCTCGACGCGGCACCGGGAACCAGTCACTTTCAGGTTCCCGTTGAAGAAGGGCGGGCTTTGCTGGGCCGCCTTCGTGGACGCGTCACAGGCCTGGCATGGCCGACATATGTTCTCGACATTCCCCATGGCAAAGGGAAAGTCCCACTGGGGCCGGATTACCTGTTGCCTGGCGAGAAGGGCAAAGTCCGTACACCTCAAGGAGAAATTGCAGATTTTGAAGGTTAGAGCCTATCGCTCAGGCCATCGAAATCCTGGCCTGCTTCAGCCTTGGACGTTAACCGTCTAAATCACAGACAGGCTCGCTCAACACGATAGAGCATTGCCCGACGGCGGATTTTGGAGCTGCTTACCCAACAAAGCCGGACGCAGCCCCGAGCACCTGCTTTACCCTTCCGTCTTCGGAAACAGATGCGTCGCATGTGTGACGGCGCCACCCGCACGGATAGCCGCTGCCACCAGAGCAATCTCTGACAGCTGAGCGTCTGTTGCCCCTGCCTCACGCGCAGCCTTGGCATGAAGTTCGATGCAATACGGACACTGCGTGGTCAGCGCGACAGCAACCGCAGCGAGCTGCTTAGTCAGTGCGCTGACAGTTCCGTCTTCAAATGCAGCGCGATCAAACTGCCAGAAAGCGTCCATCCCCTTGCTGGCGTTCGCTTCGAGATGGGAAATACGGGAAAGATTTTTCATGTCGTACATGAGAGCAAGCCCCTGAGTTATCCGTCCCCGCCTGCACGACAGGGCCATTGCGAGCATGAACCCCTCTCACTTTTCCTCCAAGAGCGACATCCTTCACACTTTCCTGAGTTATTCAGCCCACTCAGGCCGCCTTGCGCCTTGCCGAAATCCCCTTCACGGCGCTAGAAGCCCACAAGACGTGATAAGAAACCCACTATTGCAGGGTCAGGACAACACATGAAGCAACAAGCCAACCTTATCCGCGCCGGTCAGGTCATCGAGCACGATGGCCGTCGCTGGACGGTTCTCAAGCAGCAGATCATCACCCCGGGTAAGGGTGGCGCGTTTATTCAGGTTGAAATGCGTGACCTGAAGACGGGCAACAAGACGAACGAGCGCTGGCGCACCGCAGACACCGTTGAACGCCTGATCACGGAAGACAAGGACTTCACCTATTCCTACATGGACGGTGAGAACATTGTTCTGATGGACCCGGAAACGTTCGAGCAGGTCATCCTGCCAACCGATATCCTGGGTGACCAGCTTCCGTTCCTGCAGGACAATATGGAACTGAGCGTCAAGCTTGTGGAAGGCGACGCCGTTGGCGTGACCCTGCCGCCGCATGTCACGCTCGAAATCACCGAAGCGGACCCGGTCGTGAAAGGTCAGACGGCCTCATCGTCCTACAAGCCAGCCATGCTCGCCAATGGCGTGAAGACCATGGTTCCTCCTTTCATTGAAGCTGGCGAGCGCATCGTTGTCCGTACGGATGATGCGTCCTACGTCGAGCGCGCCAAGGACTGATCATGCGTCTTTCCCCGCACATGGCCGTCATGCAGAACGCAGCGCAGAAGGCAGCACGCCGCCTGCTCCGCGATTTTGCAGAGGTCGAGCAGCTTCAGGTCAGCATCAAGGGTCCGGGAGACTTCGTGTCCCAGGCCGACCTGCGTGCAGAAACCATCATCCGCGAAGAACTCGCCCGCGCACGTCCAGGCTATGCCTTCCTCATGGAAGAATCAGGCCCCTCGGGCGGGGATAACTGGACGTGGCGCTGGATTGTCGATCCGCTGGACGGCACGACGAATTTCCTGCACGGCATTCCGCACTGGGCCATTTCCATTGGCCTTCAGCGTCGCCTGCCGGATGGTACGGTCGAACTGGTCTCCGGGCTGGTTTACAATCCTGCTGCCAACGAAATGTTCTGGGCTGAGAAAGGCATCGGCGCATTCCTGAACGAGCGCCGCCTGCGCGTTTCCGCACGACGGAACATGCAGGAAGCCGTGTTCGCCACAGGTATTCCGTTCGCAAAGGTCCCCAGCAGCAAACGCCTGCCCTTCGCACGCGTTCTGGGTGCTCTCATGCCGCAGGTTGCAGGCATCCGTCGCTTCGGCGCCGCTGCCCTTGATCTCGCATGGGTCGCAGCTGGCCGTTACGAAGGTTACTGGGAATTCGGCATCAAGCCATGGGACTGCGCAGCAGGCCTGCTGATCGTTCGGGAAGCTGGTGGCCACGCCACTGATCCGGACGGACAGGAGCTTCATGACCTCGACGACGACGTCAATGTTGTTGCCGGAAATGCCCAGCTTCATGGCACTCTGCGCGGTATCGTGCATGAGGCTTTGAACCGGGAGTAAGCAGAAGTCTCTCCTGCCCCATTGCGGGAGGATGGAACGCTCGGTTAGGATCGGTCCCCTATGTACAGGCCGATCCTAACCTCCCTCTCAGTGGCGGCCGTTCTGGCCTGCCTTCAGCCTTCTGGGGCGCATGCCCAGGTCACCAGCAATCTGGATGATCTTCCCAGTGGCAAACCGACTGCCGTTGCAAAACCTGCAGTCCCTTCCCAGACCACGCATCGTGCCGCAGCGACGCCTTCTCCATCGCGGAGTACGGCTCCGCACAGCGCCTCTGCACCTACAGGTACAGGCAAAACGACGGTTCCTGCCGTTCCCACCGCACCGCCGCCACCTGTCGTGCTGCCGCCACCCTTCGTCCCCATTCAGACGCATGCGCCCGCTCCACCGGTTGATATCAAGGCCGTTGCTGATGCGAAGAGCAGCACGACAGCTCTGCCAGAAGGTGGACTGCGCGTGATTTTCGCGCCGTCGAGTTCAGATCTCACCGATGAGAGCCTCAAAGCCCTTACGGCCTATGGCGCCTCGCTCAAGGATCAGCCTGAAAAACGTATCATCC
The DNA here is from genome assembly GCF_002153615.1 of Gluconobacter sp. DsW_058. Classification (NCBI taxonomy): domain Bacteria; kingdom Pseudomonadati; phylum Pseudomonadota; class Alphaproteobacteria; order Acetobacterales; family Acetobacteraceae; genus Gluconobacter; species Gluconobacter sp. DsW_058. The sequence continues at coordinate 327,719 of NZ_JOPH01000001.1, read as the reverse complement.
TGACAGCCTATGCCACTGTGCCAGGTGATGACATTTCAATGCCAAGACGCATTTCCCTTGCACGGGCACTGGCTGTACGCTCCATTTTCATCAATGCTGGCGTTGCAACCACGCGCCTGTATCCCCGCGCCATGGGACGTCCGGACAAGGGCGATACTAATCCGGCTGACCGCCTCGATATCGTCACTGAGCAAAATCCGCCGCCCTCCGATTCCGCAACCCCGGCAAACGGCACGCCATAAGCCAGGAAAGACCCGCCGTGACCCGTCCCACCACCTTCCTTCTGCGTATGGGCGTCTTTCTCGCCGCCGTTGCGCTTCTCGCAGCGTCTATGGCCAAGACGCTCCTGAACGCTTTCAATGCCAACCCGAAGCTGGATGCCGTCATTCTGGGCGTTCTGATTTTGGGAATTATCTGGAGCCTCCGCGTTGTCCAGCGGCTCATGCCGGAAGTTCGCTGGGTGGAAATGCTCCGCCAGCCCCGCGCAGGGCTTGCAGCTCCAAACCCGCCCAAACTGCTCGCCCCAATGGCGAGCATGCTTGCCGCACGCAGTCGCACGGACCGCTTGACCCTCTCGACCCAGACAACCCAGGCCATGCTGGACAGTCTCTCGTCCCGATTGGATGAGAGCCGCGAAATTTCGCGTTATATGACGCAGTTGCTGATTTTCCTGGGGCTTCTCGGCACCTTCTACGGTCTGCTTCTGACGGTGAGCTCCATCGCCTCCGTGATCGGTGGAATGTCAGCGGGTAACGGCGATCTGGACGCCATGTTCAACCAGCTCAAGACAGGCCTTGCCGGTCCGCTGGCTGGCATGTCGACCGCATTCTCGGGTTCCATGTTCGGCCTGGCAGGAGCGCTGGTTCTTGGCTTCCTGGATCTGACAGCCGGTCAGGCACAAAGCCGCTTCTTCAATGAGCTGGAAGAATGGCTTGCGGGCGTTACCCGTGTCAGCGGTGGCACAAGCATTGAGAGCGATGGGGCTCCGATCCCAGCCTATGTGCAGGCCCTTCTCGAACAGACAGCGGAAAATCTGGAAACGCTTCAGAATGCCGTTTCCCGCAGTGAAGAAGCCCGCGTCCGTGAGGTTCAGTTGCTGGATAGCCTGCAGGAGCGTCTGCGCGGCATGACTGAACTCCTGAAAGCCAATCAGCAGATCATGACCCGCACGGCCGAGACGAATGCAGCCCTCGTTCCACTCCTTCGCCAGATGGGTGAAGAGGGTCAACCGGGCTCGCAAGGCACGCCGCTTCTTCGGATTGAGAGCCATCTTTCCCGTCTCGTTGAAGAACTGCATCAGGGTCGCGCCCAAACCGTGGGTGAAATTCGCAATGACCTGCGGGTTCTCGCGCGGACCATCGCTGCGGCCTCCGGCACCACAAACGGCACTTCCAGCAGGCAGGACTGACCATGGCCCGGCGCAGACGCGGACCCAACAACGCCCTGGATGCCTGGCCCGGCTATGTGGACGCTCTGTCCACACTGCTGATGGTCGTCACGTTCGTTCTTCTGGTCTTTGTGGTGGGACAACAGTTTTTGTCCGTCGCCCTGATGCGACGCGAGCACACACTCGACGCTTTGCAGAAGCAGTTGGCTGAGCTGTCACACATGCTCTCTATGACGGAAGACAAGAACAAATCCCTGAATGCGACCGTCGCCAGCCTGGCCAATGACAAGCAGAAGAACGAAGACCAGCTCAAGGCTTTGGCCGGGCAGATGGCTCTTCTGAATGGCCAGCTTCAGTCCAAAGATCAGGCCCTTGCCTCTGCTGACAGCACAAGCCAGCAGCAGAACAGCAAAATCTCGGACCTACAGGCTCAGATCGAAGAACTGACACGCCAGCTTCAGGCCATCAGCAACGCCCTTGATATCGAGAAAAAGAACGAGCAGGCCAAAGACACGCAGATTCAGGATCTTGGAAACAAGCTGAACGTCGCCTTGGCCGACAAAGTGAACCAGCTCAAACGGTATCGCTCGGAATTTTTTGGCCGCCTGCGTGATATCCTGAAGAATCAGAAGGGCGTGAATGTCGTAGGAGACCGGTTTGTCTTTCAGTCAGAAATTCTTTTTCCTCAGGGCAGCGCTGACCTAACCACTGAAGGCAAAAAAGAAATCACCACTCTGGCAAAGACGTTCAAACAGGTGTCTTCAACCATTCCCGCAGATATCCCATGGATTCTGCGCATTGACGGCCATGCAGACAGACAGCCCATTCACAGCGCTTTTCCGAGCAACTGGGAGCTGTCCTCTGAACGGGCCATCACTGTTGTGAAACTTCTGATTGCCGAGGGTGTGGACCCGCATCATCTGGCAGCAACAGGGTTTGCAGACTTCCAGCCGCTTGACGCGGCCAGCACCCCAGCGGCATACGCCCGCAACCGCAGGATCGAGTTCCGTCTGACGGATCGCTGATTCCCCTTGCCTGCCTTTTCACGAAGGCAGGCTTTTCCGCAGGTCTGCTGACATTCCTGCGATAATCCCGTATGTAACCTGCCATGACCGAAACCCCGCTCTCCCTCATTCGCAATTTCTCGATCATTGCGCATATTGACCACGGTAAATCGACGCTTGCAGACCGCCTGATCCAGGCCTGTGGCGCTCTCACGGCTCGTGAGATGAAAGCTCAGGTCCTCGATTCGATGGAGTTGGAGCAGGAGCGCGGCATTACCATCAAGGCACAGACGGTTCGCCTGACGTACCCGGCCAAAGATGGAAACATCTACACGCTGAACCTCATGGACACGCCGGGCCACGTTGACTTTGCATATGAAGTCAGTCGCTCGCTTGCCGCCTGTGAGGGGTCACTGCTGGTTGTGGATGCGTCCCAAGGCGTGGAAGCCCAGACGCTGGCAAACGTCTATCAGGCGATCGACGCAAACCACGAAATCGTGCCAGTTCTGAACAAGATCGACCTTCCGGCAGCCGAGCCGGAGCGTGTTCGCACGCAGATCGAAGAGGTCATTGGCATCCCGGCGGATGACGCTGTGGAAATCAGCGCCAAAACCGGCATCAACATCGAAGGCGTCCTTGAAGCACTTGTAACGCGTCTGCCTGCGCCGAAGGGTGACCGTTCAGCACCGCTTCAGGCTCTTCTGGTGGATAGCTGGTACGATGCTTACCTCGGCGTCATCATTCTGATCCGCGTCATGAATGGCACCGTCAAGCGCGGTGACCGCATTCGTATGATGCAGGCCGGATCGACCTATCACGTTGATCAGGTTGGTGTGTTCCTTCCCAAAATGACCAACGTTGATGAGCTTGGCCCAGGTGAGATGGGCTTCATTAATGCAGCCATCAAAACCGTTGCGGACGTCGCGGTCGGTGACACAATTACCCTGGATCGCAAGCCGGCCGAAAAGGCGCTTGCAGGCTTCAAGCCTTCCATCCCTGTGGTGTGGTGCGGCCTCTTCCCAATCGATGCCGACGATTTCGAGAAGCTGCGTGACAGCCTTGGTAAGCTGCGACTGAACGATGCATCTTTCCACTTCGAGGCAGAAAGTTCGGCTGCTCTGGGCTTTGGCTTCCGCTGCGGATTCCTCGGACTGCTCCATCTGGAGATCATCCAGGAACGCCTTTCCCGCGAATTCAATCTGGATCTGATCGCCACCGCGCCGTCTGTCGTCTATCGCATGACACTGACAAACGGCACGAAGGAAGAGCTGCATAACCCTGCAGACATGCCGGATCCTGCCCAAATCGAAACCATTGAAGAGCCCTGGATCAAGGCTACGATCATGGTTCAGGATGAATATCTGGGTTCCGTGCTGACACTCTGCTCGGAACGTCGCGGTATTCAGGTCGATCTCACGTATGTCGGCAACCGTGCGATGGCCGTCTATCGTCTTCCGCTCAATGAAGTTGTGTTTGACTTCTATGATCGTCTGAAATCCCTGACCCGCGGATATGCGTCCTTCGACTATCAGGTTGATGGATACGAGGAGAGCGACCTGGTCCGCATTTCCATTCTGGTCAATCATGAGCCAGTGGATGCGCTGTCCTTCGTTGCCCACCGCACCGTGGCAGAGACGCGCGGTCGTGCAATTTGCGGCAAGCTCAAGGATCTGATCCCCAAGCAGCTCTTCAAGATCGCCATTCAGGCCGCTATCGGCTCCAAGGTCATCGCCCGTGAAACCATTGGCGCGCTTTCCAAGGACGTGACGGCGAAATGCTATGGTGGTGACATCTCCCGTAAGCGCAAACTTCTGGACAAGCAGAAAGAAGGCAAGAAACGGATGAGACAGTTTGGTAAGGTCGAAATTCCGCAGAGTGCCTTCCTCGCAGCCCTCAAAATGGATTAACCCAGCCTTATGCCCAAAACAGCCGCTGTCCTGTTCGTCCATAACGAGGCCGACAACATCGGCTGGTGGCTTAGTCACCATGCCACGATTGGGTTCTCAACACTGATCGTCTGCGACGATCATTCAACTGACGGCACTTGGACTCTTCTTTCCAATGCCGCTTCATTTTACGATATTCGGCTTCAACGATCGGACAAGACCATCCCCGATCGTCTGGAGCGCCAGACAGCCTTTCAAAAGGCTGTTTTTGAACATGGGCGCACCGAATTCGATTGGATGATGATTCTTGCCGCAGACGAATATCTGCATCTTGAACAGGCCTCGTCTCTTGAAGAGTTTCTGGGTTCGGCAGATGGGCAGCCCATTCCGGTAAACTGGTGTCTGTTTGGTTCCAATGGCCATGAAACACCGTCGCCCTTTGCACCGAGCCAAACCTTCACGCATCACGCACTTCTTGAGACTGCTGACCACAGGGTCACGCGAACCCTTTTACCGGCTGACCGGTTCGAAAGCGCTTTGCCTGACCCTTTTGAGCGTATCCGTTCTCATCCTGACTGGTCTCAGGCACGCGTTCTTCATTACGCAGCAGGCGATCGCCAGAGCTTTTTCCAACGCGGTTCAAGTGAAACGCCAGAAGAGGCCTGGAAACATTTTGATCGCAATGATGCATTAGAAACAGGACCACAGCGTTGGCTACCGGAAACGCGCCGAATTGCCGCTTCGCTTGTTCAGTCAGGTTTGACTGACCTTTACTGGCGCCTTCGCCAAACTGTGGTCCAGCATGACGAAAATACATTGGAAAAGCTTGGTCTCAGTACCTCCGCGCTTTCTGCGGAAGATGACGGCACGTTTCCTGATTTTCAATTCTACGCGTTCAGTAACACACAGCCTTTCGTGCTGGACCTGCACACAGAGCAACTTGTTGCTCTTCCAGCGACTGATCTGGACCCTACCCGGCATGTCCGGATGATTCTTGCTGTCGAGGCCAGTTCAGTCTCGCCATATCCTGCATTTCTTTTTCCTGAACGCCCCTGCCAGGCGCCGTGCCTGACCATCACAGGCTCTCCATCACTTCTCGCAGCCGTTCCCTTACGTTTCCGCCCAGAAGACCAGAGTATGGCTTCTGCAATCACGGGGCAGAGTGTCGATCTTGAAACCCCTGATTCCACGCTACTTCCCCAGGAAGCCACGTCCGAGCTTTACGCACGCCTCACGGTTTTAATGGTGCTGAGCCAGGGCGGACACACACTGGAAGCGCTGCTTCGGGGTATTGAAAGACTTCCTGCCCCTGATGCAACTGCACTGGGGTGTGCAATTGCCATGCTCTGTCCCGCAGAGGCAGCACAGTTGGCCGTCACATTCCCAGGGCTCGTTCCCTTGAGCGTCCGGCCCGTCAGTCCGTAACAGCCGCCTTCCGAAACAGATCAAACGTTGCCGTCACACCATCCATGACCGCAGCACGATAAGTCGCATCCCCGGTGGAAAGTCGCTCACGCAGCATCTGAAGGAACGCGGGCCAGCCACCCTTTTCATGCGCTGTTGACAAATATTCCCGGGGTAGCCCTTCCCCCACCTGCGCTGACAGCATTTTGCCGCCAAGGCGAGATCCTTCCAGCACATAGAGAGCACCCAGAGCACCTCCCGCTCGCGTTGGAGGGTGCCAATCCAGCGCTGTGGGTAGTGCGTGGCCAAGAGTTTGTAGATCGCGTTGCAAAAGATCAGTGCGACCACGCCACGCTGGCAAATCATGCTGCGTGGCAAGCCACTGCTCCACAGCAGGCAACACCTTCGCATGGGCCTGCAGAAAGGCACCATAAGACGTTGGATCTGACAGATTGAAACGTGAATACACCTGATCGACCCGTTCATGCACAGTGCGACTGACCTGACGCAAGGCTGTCAGGGGATCATGCTCGGCTCTGATATCGTTCACGGTCTCACTCATTTTCCACGCTCTTAATGTCTTCAGGCGCAACTGGGTCGGCTGCAAATCGTATTCATACCAATGCAGTCATATTTCTTCTTCGGCCAGATTTTTCGTGATGTGGAGTTTCAATGATGAGTGATGCCTCGTCCCAAAAGGTTCGTCGCAAGCATCCTGTTCTAAAAGTAGCAGGCGGCTTTTTGGGCGCTCTCGCCATTGCCATCATCGTCTTGGTGTTTGTCTGGCAGTGGGACTGGTTCGTCCCGCTCATCAATCGCAAAGCCTCTGCGGCACTGCATCGCCCGGTCAGCATTGCTCATCTTCACGTTTCACCTGGCCTGCGCACCAGCGTCACGGTCGACGACCTGAAAATTTCCCAACCTGAAGGCTTTGAAAAAGAAAAATCTGACTTTGCGTCTGCCAAATCCCTGACAGTGAAAGTGGATGTCTGGCGCTACCTGACCGGACGTGGCCTCTTTATCCCGGTAATCCGCATGGATACCCCGAGAGGGGACATTATTTCCCTGATGAACGGCCGTAATAATTATACGTTCGGCGACACATCCAAAGATAACCAATCGGCCTCATCCTCAAGCACAACAACGCTACCGGATCTCGGCGAAATCGACATCCAGAATGCGGACATTCATCTGGCACTTGCTCAGTTGAAAACGGATATGCACGTGCTTGTTCACACGACGCCGGCTCAGGCCAACCAAAAAGGAAACGTCGTCGTTGATCTCAACGGGCGCTACGCTCAGGCACCAATCAACGGACACATTGTTGGTGGGGCTCTTCTCTCGCTCACTAAGCCTGCTGAGCCGTACCCCATTGATGGTCGTATCGCTAACGGCCCAACCTACGTAACTCTCAAGGGAACGGTCGACGACCCGCTGCACTTCAAGGGAACAAAGCTCGCCCTTCACTTCGCGGGCCCAGACATGTCTTTGCTTTATGGACTGACGGGTGTTCCTGTGCCGCACACTCCGGCTTACAGCATCACGGGCAACCTCGGATATTCCGAAAATGCCATTCGTTTCCAGAAATTCGAAGGAAAGATGGGGTCGTCTGACATTGGTGGGGACATCAACGTCAATCCCCACCTGAAACCGCCATTCGTAGAGGCTGCCTTACATTCGCGCTCAGTCGATCTGGCGGATCTCGGTGGGTTCATTGGTGCGAAAACGGGCGAGGCAAAGAAAACCGCTCCTCCAAGCAAAAGCGTGCTACCCGATCAGAAAATCAATGTTCCCAAGCTGAACGCTGTGAATGCACACGTGACCTATCACGGTGATCATATCCGCAACAAAGACCTGCCGCTGGACAACATCGATACGGAGTTCGAGGTCAAAGACGGCGCTATTGATCTGAAACATCTGACTTTTGCGACAGGATCCGGGAAAATCAGCGCCGCTGCGACTCTGGAACCAACGAAGAATGAGCAGTTCCGGACCAAGTTCCGCCTTGATGTTTCTCGCCTCCCCCTCTCGCAGATCATGAAAGCAACTGACACCTTCAAAGGTGAGGGAACAATCGGTGGCCATGTCACGCTGACATCAACAGGAAATTCTGTCGCATCGCTGGTCGCGAACGGAGATGGCGGAACCACACTTGTACTGGATCGGGGCGGAGACGTTACGGCCCTTCTTCCAGATCTGCTCGGGCTAAAGCTGGGATCAGCAGTTTTGTCCGCTCTTGGAATTCCCAACCGATCGAGACTTGAATGTCTTGTCGCTGATATGCCGCTGGACAGCGGCATTCTGAAAACCAAGTCTCTGTTGCTCCAGACTGAAACCACCCGCACGACCGGAACAGGAACAGTCAATTTCCACAACGATACTCTCGACTATGCTGTTACTACCCGCTCAATTCACCCTCAGATCCTCTCTCTTCCTGGGGCAGTGCATATTTTTGGCCCTCTCAGCGGCCCCAATATTTTGCCCGGCGCAGAACTGGTAGGGCGTGTTGCAGCGTCCGTAGGCCTTGGTGTTCTCTTCCCGCCTGCTGCGCTCATCCCAACCATTCAGTTGGGTGTTGGGGAAGGCTCAGCCTGTGAACGTGCGGTACGAGAAGCCAACACAAACCCGGCTGCAGGAATTGCACCAGGCGGGACGACAGGAGGTGGAGCAAGCAGTGTGCCACATCCGTCAAAGGCGGCATCTTCTGGCAAGCCTGCGAAGCGCCTGACACCCGCTCAGGTTAAAAAAGCATGGGCTCAAAAAACGAACCCGAAATGAAAAATCACCAAGGCCCCATGGCGGAATGAACTTTTTTCACTATAGCTGAGCAAAATTTTCATTCCCGCCGGAGTGCCTGATCGTTGCTGTCCACACTCGACCGATGGTTTCATATTTCCGCCCGCGGCTCCACCGTTCCGCGTGAGATCATCGCTGGCCTGACGGTTTTCGGGGCCATGGCCTATATCGTCGCTGTCAATCCAGCCATTCTGTCGGCGGCGGGACTGGATCGCCACGACATGGTCATGACCACGATTGCAGGAGCAGTCGCTGGCACATTGCTCATGGCTTTGTGGGCAAGACTGCCAATCGCTCTAGCTCCGGCCATGAGCAGCAACGTTCTGTTCGCGCAGGTTGTCGTTCAGCAGGCCCATGTGAGCCCACGGACCGCCTTTACAGTCGTCCTTTTCAGCGGCCTGTGCTTCACAGCACTTTCTCTCAGCCAGATACGCCAGCGCATTATCCGCGGGTTTCCGCCTTCAATTGTCCTGGGCATTCAAGTTGCACTGGGTGCTTTCATCGCACGCATCGGCCTCACTACCAGTGGTATTGCCGTCCCCACGGCTCAAGGGCTGACGTTCGGTTCTCTGAGTGATCCGTCCGTTATTCTCAGCCTAGCTGGCGTGCTTCTCTGTGCCGTTCTTGTGGTTCTGAGAATACCCGCCGGGCTTCTTCTGGCGATTCTGACACTGACCGTGGCAGGCCTGTTCATTCATACGGATAAAGGCGCAATCACGACCCTGCCCACGCATATGATGGACTGGCCGCATTATCCCACCAATCTTTTTCTTCCTTTTGATTTTGCCGGTTTTTTCTCCCACCTCGGCCTTCTGGTTCCCATCACGCTCTACTTCCTCATCAGTGACTTTTTTGATGCGACGGCAACGATGATGAGTGTTGCCCATCGTGCAGGTCTGGACGGAACGCCCGAGAAACCGGCGCTGGATCATCGTGCTTTTGCATCTGACGGCGCAGCCAGCATCATTGGGGCCAGCCTTGGGACGTGTACGGTTTCAGCCTATGTCGAAAGCCTCGCAGGTGTCGAAGCTGGAGGCCGAACTGGCCTGAGCGCCCTGATCGTCGCCCTGCTTTTCGCAGCTTCCTCCATTTTCTGGCCACTGATTACAGCTATCCCGGCTATCGCGACGGCGCCTGTTCTGGTTCTGGTCGGACTCAATATGCTTGGCAGCCTCCACCGCGTGGCCTCCAACCCGTCCGATGCTATTCCGCCCCTCACGATGCTGCTCATCGCCGGGATCACCGGAAATTTCATGCTCAGCCTGTCCTGCGGCTTGCTGCTTTATACGGGATTGGCCCTCGCATTACGGGACTTCAAACGCCTTACGCCAATTGTGCTCGGCCTCGATGCTGCGTTTCTTTTCTATATGGTTCTGCAAAGTCACATGGGCGGCTAACAAATTTTGACCGCTCAGTTTTAAGCCTTTCTTAAGGGGAGATGGAACACTATCTCCCCATGAACGCAGCCCCACACGTCTTCATTGCGACACCCTGTTTTGGGGGAACAGTTACCCAAACATACATGCAGTCCATTATCAGTTGCATGAGTGAAGCGCCTTCTCACAATATTCGCCTGACGCTCTCGACACTAGGAAGCGACGCCTTGATTACACGGGCACGCAATACGCTTCTTCACCAGTTCATAACCCAAACAGACGCTACACACCTGTTATTTGCAGACAGTGACATTGGTTTTTCGTTTGCAGATATTCAAGCACTTCTAAACGCCGACAAGCCGGTTATCGGCGGAGCCTACCCGCTCAAATCTCACTACTGGGACCATAATACCCAGCGGTTCATGAGCAAAGGCGAACCCCCGGAAAGTGCCAGTTTGCGCTATGTTGGCGACTGCTCTGCGCTGTATGACACTTCACCGCCAGCCGAAATTGCTTCCGTTTCTTACGTCGGAACTGGCTTCATGCTGCTGACGCGCTCCACAATTAGCCAGATGATGAGCGCCTATCCTGAGACCGAATACGAGCGCATCGATGCTCAACAAAGTGGCCATCTCACCGATCATTCGGTCCCACAGAATCCTTTTGCCCTGTTTGACTGCATGATTGACCCGGAGACGAGAACATATCTCTCCGAAGACTTCGCATTTTGCCGTCGATGGCTCAAAATCGGCGGAAGCGTCTGGCTTCATCGGGGATTGCGCCTGTCCCACACTGGTCCTGCGACATTCCAGGGCAATCCCCAAAACAGGCTTTTCGCGCTTCGTTAAATACCCATAAAAGTCAGATTAAATAATTGGCATATTCAGCTACGCCACTATTCTGTCATAATATACCGATCTAAGGTAAACCTGCGATGTCGGGAGCGTGATGCATACAGGTCCCCGGCATCGCTCTCGCTTCAAGCCTGAACAGCTCTCCTGAAATAATCGACATTGGCCACAGGGTCTGCCGCGCCGAGCGGGGTATTGTAATGCACCTTGTGATACCGGCTTAAGGCAAACGGATCCTGTGCAGAAGGCAGTGCTTCCCGAACACGGTAAAACCGGATTCGCGCCATCGCACAGGCATATCGTAAATTACTGATCATCTGCGCACTGCGTGGCAGATCATGAGCCAGCATGTTTTCCAGAATGCCAGCATATGGCTGCCCAACCGGGAAACGCAGAAAATTAGCCCAGCAATCGTCGTGGGTTGCAGGTTCCATTTGCCATAGCCCCAGCGCTGGCTCTCCCCCAATCTGCTTTACGTAGGCTCCTCTGCTCTCAGCCAGTGCCGTGCCCGTCAGAAGATTAACGGCTGCTGTCCCGCCCAGTCCGAGCGCTGCAAGGGCTGGCTCCACCACCAGATGCTTGAGTTGTCCGACATCAAGACCTTCCATGACTCGTCCCCTCAATGCGTGCTGAGAGACAGAGCGAAATGCACCATCCCAGTTCCGAGGATGGATGTTGCCAGCGTCACTATCGCCGTCAGAACAGCCCGGCCACCGATCAGACGGTCCAGCTTTCCATTCACAATCCTGTTACCATTATCGACCTTGGTCTCCAGGGATTTCATCTGATCCCGCAGAGAACTGATTTCCTGCCGCATCTCCGTACGCAGTTGTTCGTACCGATCTGACAACCCCCCAGCGACTGTTTCCAGTCGAAGAACACGGTCTTCCAAAATACGGATCGTGTAAGCCCGATGCTCATTTCCCTCGGAAGACGGCGACCTTTCAGAGATCAGTTTTTCCATGTGTTCCTCAAAAACAAAAAAAGCGCCCCGAAGGACGCTTTGTGGCATTGAGCCATAGTTATAGAAAAACCATGCTATTCCGGCAATGGGAAATCCGTTACTTGGCCCACGGCACGGCGCAGGGCATAACAGACGTCATGACGATACCTCCGACGGAGACCCTGCTGGACCTGCGCGGTCTTGCCTGCCCCATGCCCGTTCTCAAGGCGAACCGCGCCCTGCGTGACATGGCGCCTGGAACACGCCTTCGTATTCTGGCAACGGATCGCGCTTCAGTGGCGGATTTCCAGTCTTATTGCCGCGAAACAGGCCATGCGATGGTGGCCTTCACGGAGAGCGCTGGCGTTCTTTCATTTGTCATCCGCAGGCGTGCAGAAACGCAACCCTCCTGAGGAAACTCCCCCGTTCCCAAGCACAGGGCTGGCAAAACCTGTCATCTGGCTGTAATCCCTCGCTACCTTGTTTCCCAAAGCGTGTCTTGAGGCTTTCCATGCCCGAACCCATTGATGCCATGTCTTTCGAAGATGCCCTCTCCGAGCTGGAGCGGATCGTCCGTGGCCTTGAAGGCGGACAGATGAAGCTTGAAGACGCCATTTCTGCCTATGAACGCGGTGCCGCCCTACGCAAGCACTGCGATGCAAAGCTGGGAGAGGCCGAGATGCGTGTGCGCGCCATTGTCCAGAACGATGACGGCAGCACAGGCACGGAGCCTCTTGCCGATACCGGAGAGACCGGCCGATGAGTGCCACCACGTCCACCTCCCTCAAGGAGGCTCTCGCCCACGCCTGCACGGACATCGAAGCGACAATCGACGCCCTGCTCCCGATGGTGCCGGGTGACGAATCCATTCTTCTTGAAGCCATGCGCTACGCTGCCCTCGGTGGCGGAAAGCGTCTTCGTGGCTTTCTGGCCGTAGAAGTTGCGTCTCTATTTGGTGCAGACCGCAAGGCTGCGCTGCGCGTTGCGGCGTCAGTCGAACTGCTTCACGCATATTCTCTTGTGCATGATGATCTTCCGTCCATGGATGACGATGATCTCCGCCGTGGGCGTCCCTCCACGCACCGTCAGTTTGACGAGGCCATTGCCATTCTTGCCGGCGACGCTCTTCAGACGCGGGCTTTCGAGATTCTTCTTGAGGATGAAACGTCTTCCGACGCCACCATCCGCTCCAACCTCGCACTCGCCTTGGCTCGTGCCTCAGGCGCAGCGGGAATGGTTGGTGGTCAGGTCATCGATATCCGGGGGGAAGGCCGTGCCCTCCCTCTGGATGAAGTTCGTCGCCTGCATGCCCTGAAAACGGGCGCCCTGATCCGCTATGCCGCCGAATCAGGAGCGATTCTGGCAGGTGTGACGGATGATCGCCGGGACGCCATCGTCGCTTACGGCCAGAATCTTGGAACAGCCTTTCAGGTGGCAGACGATGTTCTGGACACGACCGCAAGCGCCGAGGAACTCGGCAAAACCGCTGGCAAGGACGAAGCCAGCGGCAAATCCACTTATGTCTCCCTGCTTGGCATTGACGGAGCCCGCGCCGAGGCCCGCCGCCTGAGCGATCAGGCCCGGGAGGCCCTTTCATCTTTCGGCGCACAGGCCGCGGCCCTCAGGGCTCTTGCAGACTACGTCGTCGAGCGCAGGAACTGATTTCATGAGCAACCCGTCTTCCACGATTCCTACATACGGCCGCTATCCAGTTCTGGACCGCGTGACCCTGCCGTCAGATATGCGGAATCTTTCCGTCGATCAGCTCAAGCAGCTTGCCGACGAACTGCGCTCCGAAACGGTTGACGCCGTTTCCACAACCGGCGGTCACCTTGGCGCCTCTCTTGGCGTCGTCGAACTGACCGTTGCGCTACACGCCGTATTCAACACGCCGGATGACCGTATCATCTGGGATGTTGGCCATCAGGCTTACCCGCACAAGATCCTGACAGGCCGTCGCGATCGCATTCGCACCCTGCGTCAGCCGGAAGGCCTCTCTGGCTTCACCCGCCGTGCAGAAAGCGAATACGACCCGTTCGGTGCCGCTCATTCGTCCACATCCATTTCTGCCGGTCTTGGCATGGCTGTGGCCCATCACCTGCGCGCGGAAGAAGATCCGAGCTACCATGAGCGCAACGTGATTGCGGTCATTGGTGACGGCTCTATCTCCGCTGGCATGGCCTACGAAGCCATGAACAACGCCGCTGTTGCAGGTCCGGGCGCGAACCGCCTGATCGTGGTGCTGAACGACAATGAAATGTCGATCGCACCACCGGTGGGTTCGATGTCGAACTACCTGTCCCGCCTGATGTCTTCGCGCCAGTTCTTCGGTCTGCGTGACTTGGCTGGCAAGGTTGCCAAGCGCCTGCCCGGCAAGATCGAGCGGACGGCCAAGCGCGCTGAAGAATATGCCCGTGGCATGATCACAGGTGGCACGCTGTTTGAAGAGCTGGGTTTCTACTATGTCGGCCCGGTTGACGGCCATGACATGAACCAGCTCGTCCCCATTCTTCGCAACCTGCGTGACGCGGACGATCAAGGCCCGATCCTGCTCCACATCATCACGGAAAAAGGCCGCGGCTATAAACCCGCCGAAGCTGCTGGCGACAAATATCACGCTGTCAGCAAATTCAATGTCGTGACAGGCGAGCAGAAGAAGGCTCCAGCTGGACCGCCGAGCTACACGTCGATTTTCAGCCGCGAACTCCTGCGTCGCGCAAAGACAGACGACAAGCTCGTTACCATCACGGCAGCCATGCCTTCCGGCACCGGTCTTACAGCTTTCGCCAAGGCCTATCCGGACCGCTTCTTTGACGTGGGTATTGCCGAACAGCACGCCGTCACTTTTGCTGCAGGTATTGCGTCCGAAGGTCTGCGTCCATTCTGCGCCATTTACTCCACGTTCCTTCAGCGCGCCTATGATCAGGTCGTGCATGACGTTGCCTTGCAGAACCTACCAGTCCGCTTCGCCATCGACCGCGCTGGCCTGGTCGGTGCTGATGGCGCGACGCATGCCGGGTCTTTCGACCTGAACTATCTGTGCTGCCTGCCAAACATGGTCGTGATGGCACCGTCGGACGAAATCGAGCTGCTGCATGCTACGGCAACGGCTTGCGAATACGACGCTGGCCCAATTGCTTTCCGTTACCCCCGTGGCAGCGGCATCGGCCTCGACCTTCCGGAAAAGGGCGAAGTGCAGGAAATCGGCAAGGGTCGCATCGTTCGCGAAGCGCGTCAGGCACCTGGCGCCCGCGCAGGTGTCGCCATCCTGTCGCTAGGTACACGTCTGCACGAATCTTTGCGCGCAGCGGACCAGCTAGCCGCTCAGGGCGTTCCGGTCACGGTAGCAGATGCCCGCTTCGCCAAGCCGATCGATACGAAGCTCGTTGATGATCTGGTCAGCCAGCATGAAGTTCTCATCACCCTTGAAGAAGGTGCGATTGGCGGCTTCAGCAGCCTGGTTGTGCAGCACCTTGCAGAAACCGGTCTGCTGGATACGGTGAAATTCCGTCCGCTGGCTCTCCCGGACAGGTACATCGATCATAATGCCCCTGACGTTCAGTATGACGAAGCTGGCCTGACAGCTCCGCATATCGTTCGCACGGCAGCATCTGCACTGGGCGTCGAAGTCGTCCAGCAGTCTGCCTGAGTCATGGCCAAACGCCGCGCAGACCAGCTCCTCGTTGATCGGGGACTGGTTGACAGCCGAACTCGTGCCCAGTCCCTCATTATGGCAGGTCTTGCCTATACGGGGGATCGGCGCATCGCCAAGGCTGGGGACCAGCTTCCAGAGGATGCCCCCCTGTCCCTCAAAGGGCAGGACCATCCCTGGGTGTCTCGCGGCGGTCTGAAACTCATTCACGGCATCGAGCATTTCGCGCTGGACCCCAAAGGCCGTATTGCCATTGATGTCGGCGCCTCAACGGGCGGATTTACGGATGTCCTTCTCACGCACGGCGCAACGAAAGTTTATGCCGTTGATGTCGGGCATGGTCAGCTTGCTTGGAAAATCCGCTCTGATGAACGCGTCGTCGTCATGGAAAAGACGAACGCGCGCGCGCTCACAGCGGAACAGATTCCTGAACGCGCAGGCATCGTCGTTTGCGACGCCAGCTTTATCAGCCTTAAGACCGTACTGGCCGCCGCGCTTAAGCTAACAACCCCGGATGCCTGGGCTATCGCTCTGATCAAACCGCAATTTGAAGCCGGGCGAAACGAAGTCGGCGCAAAGGGCGTGGTACGGGACCCCGCCGTTCACGAACGCGTCTGTGCCGAAATCCATGACTGGCTTTCGGCCATTCCAGGATGGGAAGTTATGGGCGTTGAAGCCAGCCCCATTACTGGCCCCGAAGGCAATCGGGAGTTTCTCATTGCCGCTCGTCGTAATGGTCCGCTGGAAGATCCAGACGCAACTTGAACGACACGAGCCGACGTTTGAAAACATCTGCGTCGCCTCGAGCATGGGCCAACACCAATGCTCCCTGAATGCCACTGACAATTTCCTCAGACAGATCAACAGCGTCGCTTTTCAAGCGCCCCTGCCGCTGGAGTGCCTGAGACAGACTTTCCTGCCAGCGCAGAAAATAGTTTCTAATCTGCATAGCAAACGATGTGTCTACGCTCAGGGCCAGCAACCCCATCAGACAAATTCTTTGGCCTGACCTAAAGTACTGCTCAGTACCTTCGAACATTGCTGTCAGGCCGACCTTGGGGTCTTCTTCTGTTTCCAGAGGACTAAAAATTTCAGCATCGAACCACTGCTGGATATGCTCCAGGACTTCAGCAGCCATCTGCTTCTTCCCTTCCGGAAAGAAATTATAGAGGCTGCCTTTTCCCAGCCCCGTCGCAGCTGTGAAGCGACTGAGAGACGCCCCCTCGTACCCATACTGACGAAATACCTCAGCGATATTTTGCAAGATAGCAGTACGGCTACGGCCGCCTGATCCCGTCATAGCCCCAAATCACTCAGTCCAGGATGTCCCTCAGGTCGAACCTTGCCTTCCCAGTGGAACAGGCGTTGAGCGTCCTTGATTGGCATATCATTGATGCTGGCATGCCGCTCTGCCATGAGGCCTGCCTCGTCAAAACCCCAGTTTTCATTCCCGTGCGATCGCCACCATTGGCCCTGCCCATCTCGCCACTCATAAACAAAGCGGACGGCGATCCGGTTCTCGTGAAATGCCCAAAGCTCCTTAATCAGCCGATACTCACGCTCCTTCTCCCATTTTCTCGTCAGGAATTCCTTAATTTCAGACCGCCCGTGAACAAACTGATCCCGGTTTCGCCAACGACTGTCGGCTGTATAGGCCAGCGCAACTGTCTCCGGATCTTGACGGTTCCAGGCATCTTCAGCCGCTCGAACTTTTTGAATAGCGGTGTCCCGCGTGAATGGGGGCACAGGTGGACGCGTCTGCATGTCGTACCTTTCAGAACCAGAGAAGAAACCATATTTTGTACCGAATGGTACAAAGAGTCTAATCTTTCTTGCATCACCTCACTTTCCCTTGGAAATCTGCGCCCTCCCCGTGCTATGGCTCCGCCGCCATGACCGCTTTGAAACATCCCGACACCCTCCCCCGTATCAATTCCATCGCTTCAGATGATCTGAATGAGGCGGAGCGCGAACGCATTCGCGCAAAGTCCGCCCTGTTCGCCCCACCTGAAGCACGACTGGAAGACGGACGGCGTGATCTGGTCGGAATGTCACGCGAAGAGCTGGCAACCCTGATGACGGAAATTGGCGAAAAGCCTTTCCGCGCAAAACAGATCTGGCACTGGATCTACCATCAGGGTGCCACCGATTTCTCGAAAATGAGCACAATCGCCAAACCCCTTCAGGCGAAACTTGCAGACCACTTCATCGTCGGCCGCCCGACGACAACGACGGAACAGACGTCGGTGGATGCAACGCGGAAATTTCTTTTCCGCTTCCGCGACGGTCAGGAAGCTGAAACAGTTTATATTCCTGACCGTAAGGAAGACCGTGGCGCTGTCTGCATCTCTTCACAGGTCGGATGTACGCTCTCCTGCACGTTCTGCCACACCGGGACGCAGAAGCTCGTTCGCAACCTCGGCCCAGCAGAAATTGTCGGCCAGTTCATGGCGGCACGAGACAGCTACAAGGAGTGGCCAAGCCCAAGCGCGGACATGCCGCGCTTTCTCTCCACCATCGTTCTGATGGGAATGGGTGAGCCACTCTACAACTACGACAACGTCGCTAAAGCCATGCGCATCGTCATGGATGGAGAAGGCATTGCCCTCTCCAGGCGCCGCATCACGCTGTCCACGTCAGGCGTCGTGCCGATGATGGATCGCTGTGGTGAAGAACTGGGCGTAGGCCTCGCTATTTCCCTGCATGCGGTCACGAACGAACTGCGCGATCAGATTGTCCCTCTGAACCGCAAGTACCCGATCGAGGAACTGATGGCCGCCTGCAAGCGTTATCCGGCAGCGTCCAATTCCCGTCGCATCACCTTCGAATACATCATGCTGCGCGGCGTGAATGACAGCGAAGCCGATGCGAGGGAGCTGGTCCGCCTGATCAAAGACCTGCCGGCGAAAGTGAACCTTATTCCTTTCAATCCGTGGCCGGGATCAGAGTTCCATCCCTCCACAAAAGAGCAGCTCGCAAAGTTTGCAAAGATCGTGATGGATGCAGGTTTTGCAGCCCCGATCCGTACACCACGTGGCCAGGACATTCTTGCAGCCTGCGGACAGCTCAAAACCGAAAGTGAGCGTCAGCGCAAAAGCGTCTGACGCCCGGTTTCCCTCACGGACGCGGGATGCTAGAAACGCCTTCCGAACGAACACCATTAAGGACCACGCAGTTATGAGCGCCCATCAGGACGTCAAGAAAGTCGTTCTCGCCTATTCCGGCGGGCTGGACACTTCGGTCATCCTTCGATGGCTCCAGAAGACCTATAACTGCGAGGTCGTGACCTTTACGGCTGACCTTGGTCAGGGCGAAGAGCTGGAGCCGGCCCGCAAGAAGGCCGAGATGTTCGGCGTGAAGGAAATCTTCGTCGAGGATCTGCGCGAGACCTTCGTGAAGGACTACGTCTTCCCGATGTTCCGCGCGAACACGGTTTATGAAGGCCAGTACCTCCTCGGTACGTCCATCGCCCGTCCGCTGATCGCCAAGCGCCAGATCGAAATTGCCGAAGCTGTTGGTGCGGATGCCGTTGCCCACGGTGCAACCGGCAAGGGCAACGATCAGGTCCGTTTCGAACTTGGCTACTATGCCCTGAAGCCGGACGTGAAAGTCATTTCCCCATGGCGCGAATGGGAACTGACATCCCGGACGAAGCTGCTTGAGTTTGCAGAAGAAAACCAGATCCCTGTCACGAAGGACAAGCGTGGCGAAGCCCCGTTCTCCGTTGACGCCAACCTTCTGCACTCCTCGTCCGAAGGCAAGCTGCTCGAAGATCCGGCTGTCGCGCCTGACGAAATCGTTTTCCAACGCACCATCTCCCCAGAAGCCGCGCCGGACAAGGCTACGGAAATCAGCATCGACTTCGTGAATGGTGACCCGGTTGCCATCAACGGCGTTGCGATGACCCCGGCAACACTGCTGACACGCCTGAACGAACTAGGCCGCGACAACGGCATCGGCCGTCTGGACATCGTGGAAAACCGCTTTGTGGGCATGAAGTCCCGCGGCATCTACGAAACGCCAGGTGGCACGATCCTGCTGGCCGCTCATCGTTCCATCGAGAGCATCACGCTGGACCGCGAAGCTGCTCATCTCAAGGACAGCATCATGCCGCGCTATGCGGAGCTGATCTATAACGGTTTCTGGTTCTCGCCAGAGCGCCGGATGCTTCAGGCCCTGATTGATGCGAGCCAGCATTCCGTCAACGGCCGTGTCCGCATGAAACTCTATAAGGGCAATGTCGTTTGCGTCGGACGCGAAAGCCCTAACAGCCTGTATGATACCCGCGTCGTGACATTTGAAGATGACGAGGGCGCGTATAACCAGCAGGACGCACAGGGCTTTATCAAGCTCAACGCCCTGCGCCTGCGTCTGGGTGGTCAGATTGGCCGCCGCGGCGGCGCACTCTAAGTACAAACCAGTAGCGGGGGACCATGACCAGCCTGTTTCGCCTTACATCAGCCTTGACCCTTTGCGGCGCACTCCTTGCAGGATGCGCCGGACACAAGGAAGACGCGCCAGAACTGACGCCCGAACAGTTCATGGCGAAGGTCCAGGCGGAGCCGGGTGTCAAAACCCTCCCGGATGGCCTGAGCTACAAGGTTCTGAAGTCCGGCCCCAAAGATGGTGAAAGCCCACATCGTGGCTCCACCATCATGGTGATCTATGAAGGACGCCTGCCAGACGGCGGAATTTTTGACAGCTCTGACCAGCATGGCAGCGGTGCCTACATGGAAATGCCGCTGGATGGCTTGGTTGATGGCTGGCTCGAAGCTCTGCCAATGATGCACGTTGGCGACGAATGGATGCTCTATCTTCCGGCCAAGCTAGGCTACGGGAAGCGCTCCATGGGCATCATTCCGCCCAACAGCCCACTCATCTTCAAGCTCCAGCTTCTGGGCGTCAATAACGGACAGCAGTAAGTCCTGCTGCTTCACTTCAGCTTTGCCAGAGAGGCCTCAAGGCACCTCTGGCAGGCCCCAGTGCTCATCGCACCGCGCTTCATAAAGCTCCTGATCTCCCGTTTCGAGAAGATGCCCAGTCTCATGTGTCTTGGCAGTCCACTGGGCTGGCTGATTGCAGACATGGCACCGAGCTTCCAGATGAATGATTTCATCGGCGAACTGCATGAGCCTCGATACAATTTCAAACGGCTCCTGACGATAATCGCTATCCAGGCCGCCAACCGTGACAGTTGCTCCGCGCAATCGGGCAGACTGTAACTCTGCAACGATATCTCCCTCGTAATGAGGTGAGACCATAAACTGCACTTCATCCAGAACAATGTGTGAATAGTCCTCGGAATGAGGCGGCCAGCGCCGCACGGAACGCGCTGCGAAATGTGAGCCATCCCGACTGACCAGTTCTGCACCGTCACGCGTATCGAATCCCGGCTTCAGTGCCAGAACGCGTTCATGCGCAGACGCAGCCTTGATCAGATGCGAGGATTTTCCTGCAAACATTGGCCCCACATACAGTACCAGACGTCCCTTGCCGCTCATGCTTTCTCCTTCTGATGCGCCCATGAGCCCTATCGGGACGGTTTTGCCAAGAGCCACCCTTGCTGAACGCCCCATGAAAATGCGACAAACCTTCTGTGATCAGATTAGACCCAGCAATCCGGCTTCCCCTGTTTATTGCCATTTTCATGGCAATTGTCTTTGTGGTTGGCCATGCGTGGGAAAATCGTGAACAGGCCCCTCGAGAATATTCGAACGAGTGCAGTATCTGCCATCATGGTGGTCATGGGCAGGTGCGAGCCGTTGCTCCAATATTTGGGCGGGTTGGGCATATTGCCCTGACTCCGGAAGGCCATCGCTACATTATCCACGTGCTGCTGAATGGTCTTGACGGACCAATTACAGCGGGTGGCGCTCCTTACAACAGTTCCATGCCATCATTCCATCGCCTTTCAGATGATGAAATTGCACGGATCCTGACATTTGTTGGAGGAAAAGAAATGGCCGCAGGGGGCCCAACATTCACGGCTGCTGAGATCGCTGAAGAGCGCAAACATCCGCTGTCACCTCAGGAAGTTCTGCTTGAACGCCAGAAACTGGAACAGCAGTCCCCTCTCCCATGAAACGGATCGCTTTTCTTGGTTGTCTCGCACTTGCCTGCTGTGGGAAGAAACCGGCTGGCCAAGCCGTTTATGGGCCCAACTGCGGTATCTGCCACCATGGCGGAAGTGGAATGCCCGGGGAAACACCACCCCTCGTAGGCCGAGTGGATTTCATCGCCCAAACACCTGAGGGTCGCCACTATCTCGCGAATGTTCTTCTGAATGGCCTCCGTGGCCGTTTCACCACGCAGGGCTATCGCTATAACTATTCCATGCCCGCATATCGTGATCGCCTTACTGACCAGCAGATTGCTGATACTCTGAACTGGCTGATTGCACGCGGCAATATCAAGCCTTCCCCCACCATCACGCCAGCCGAGGTCGCCAGTGCACGTGCACAGCAGGGTGACCCCGCAGCGAGTTACCAAGAACGACAGCTCCTGGAGCAGAAGCAGCCGCTTCCCTGAGAGCATGACCTTTCCCCAAAGCTGAAGACAGATCCATCATGCAGCGCGTATTTTCCGGCATTCAGCCAACTGGCATTCCTCATCTGGGTAACTACCTGGGTGCACTCCGCAACTGGGCGGCCATGCAGGCAGACCATGATTGTGTCTTCTGCCTCGTGGACATGCACTCGATCACGATGCCCTGGAATCCGGAAGACCTGCGTCGTCAGACGCTGGGCTCAGCAGCCTGCCTTCTGGCAACCGGTATCGAACCGACACGCCTCTACAACCAATCCGCTGTCAGCGCCCACGCGCGACTGGGATGGATTTTCAATTGTGTGTCCCGCCTGGGCTGGTTGAACCGGATGACACAGTTCAAAGACAAGGCTGGCAAGAACCGCGAGAACCACTCAGCGGGCCTCTATGTCTATCCGAACCTCATGGCTGCGGACATTCTGGCGTTCCACGCTACCCGCGTCCCCGTCGGTGACGATCAGAAGCAGCATATTGAGCTGGCCAATGACATCGCCCAGAAGTTCAACCATGACATGGGTACGGAGTTCTTCCCCCAGATCGAAGCGTTCATCCCGCCAGCAGCAGCCCGCGTGATGAGCCTGCGCGACGGCACGAAGAAAATGTCCAAGTCGGACCCCTCCGAACAAAGCCGCATTGTCCTGACAGATACCCCGGACGAAATCGCTCTAAAAATTCGTCGTGCAAAAACGGATTCCGACGCGCTGCCAAGCGACGTTGAGGGGCTGGGAGACCGGGCGGAAGCCCGCAATCTGGTAGCTATTTACGCGGTGATGTCAGACGAAACGATGTCTGACGTTCTGGCGCGTTTCGGTGGACAGGGCTTTGGTCCGTTCAAAAACGCTCTGGCTGACCTGCTCGTGGAAAAACTTGGGCCAGTTGCCACCGAGACAGCCCGCCTGATGCAGAACGAAGACCACATCATCTCAGTCCTGCGCGCAGGCGCCGACCGGGCCCGTGAAATTTCCGAGCCGATCGTGCAGGAAGCAGAACGCCTGGTCGGTTTTATTCGCTGATTTTTTTCTTCTTGGACGAGCGAGACACCGGCTCGTCCAGAAGATCCATAATTTCCGCAGCAGCTGCATCCGCAGGCGTACCCACAGCGGGAGAGAGCTTTTCCAGCACCTCTTCAAATGCCATCTGCTGCTTCTTTGCTGCTGCCGGATCATCAAGCAGCTTTGAAACCATATCCGCCAGCTTTTCAGGCGTGCAGTTCTCCTGCAACATTTCCGGCACGACTTCACGCCCGGCCAGAAGATTGACCATTGCCACGTATGGCACCTTGATCATCCGACGCGCCATCATCGCCGTTAGCGGATTTACCCGATACGTCACCACCATCGGCACATTGCCCATGGCAAGCTCAAGCGTGGACGTCCCCGACTTTGTCAAAGCGCACTGAGCCGCTGCAAACGCGTCGTGCTTATCATGAATATCGGTCACGATATGCGGCTGCACGGGCCATTTGCGAATAAGGTTGCGCACGGTCGGCGCAATGACCGGAGCAACCGGTATCACCGGGCAGATGTCCGGATGCTTCTTGCGCAGAATGTCCAGCATCTTGCGAAAAACTGGCAACAGCTTCGGAACTTCAGAGCGCCGGCTTCCTGGCATCAAAATCAGGACGGGTGCCGTTTCAGGAATATTATGCCGCGTCCGAAAGCGTGCAGCGTTTCCCTGTCTTACACCCGACTGCAACACCGGATGACCGACGAACCGCGCTTCCAACCCTCTCTGCGCAAACCATTCCGGCTCAAACGGTAAAAGGCAGAGCAACCGATCCCAGAGCCCAGGGAATTCCTTGACGCGATTTTCGCGCCAGGCCCAGACCTGCGGTGCAACGTAATGGACCCGCTTGAAGCCGGAATTTTCAATTTTCTGAAGAAGTCGAAGTGCGAAACCTGGGCTGTCTATTGTGACAACCAGATCAGGCTTACGAAGCTCGATATCCTGAACAGCTTCCAGAAGCCGCTGCCGCAAATGCCTGACCCTCGGCAAGACTTCCACAAGCCCCATGACAGCCAAATCACTCATCGGGAACAGGCTATGCAGCCCAAGGGCTTCCATGCGGCCACCCCCGACTCCGGCAAACACCAGCGTCGGGTCCTGCGCATGAAGCGCCAGCATGAGACGTGCACCAATCACGTCTCCACTGGCTTCCCCCGCCAGAATCCAAATCACGCGCCCATGCTGGGGCGTGGGAGCCCCCGGCTGGAAGGCCCTATTGCCCGGCTGATGCGCCAGTTCGGATTCTGGAAGAGAGTTCATCGGCGCAACGTAGCTCCTGTTGCCTTGAGAACCGCAGCTTCCACCGATTTGGAAAGCGCTTCAAGGCCTACATCCGTCAGACTTTCGGTCTGCGGCTGCAGGACAACCTCAACACCGAGAGAACGATGCCCTTCCGGCAGGCTACCACCTTCAAAGACGTCAAAGAGGCGAACATCCTGAATCAGGTTCCGGTCGGCCATACGAACGGCCTTGAGAACAGCCTGTGCTTCAACATCCGGCCCAGCAAGGAACGCGAAGTCACGACGCACTGGCTGCAGCGCTGAGAGCGCAGGAGGCGTCTTCTTTTTAGCCTTAGGCTGCGGAATGCGATCCAGGTACAGCTCGAACGCCACGACAGTCCCAGTCAGACCAAGCGCGCGTGCCGTGCGAGGATGCAGTTCACCAAAGCTACCCAGAACCAGTTTAGGCCCCTGCCGTACCTGACCTGAGCGACCCGGGTGATAAAAGCCCGGAGCATCTGCCGTGACAGACAAAGAAGCTTCCGGAACGCCTAGCGCCGTCAGCGCGGCCGTCAGATCCGCCTTAGCATCCCAGAGCGTTGCTTCCTGCGCAGCCTGACCGGGTTCACGAGCCGTCAATCCGCCTCGCAAGCCGGCAACACGCAGGTGCTGACCTTCAAAATCAAAACATGGACCGATTTCAAACAATGCACCTTCGCCAGAAAGCCCCAGACCACGCGCCAGATTACGGCCGAGTGCACGCGCCAGATTGACAAGCGGCGTCGGGCGCAGCTGATCAAGATCCATAGCGATAGGGTTTAGCAGACGTTGCGTTTCGGGCACGTCGCCGAACAGAACCGCGTCTTCATGAGCGACGAAGGAGAAACCAACCGTTTCCATCATCCCACGTGCTGCACAGATACGGCGCATTAGCGCTGCACGCGCCTGAAGAGGCGTGACTGCCGGAGCCGCGACCATGGCCAACTGAGGGAGTGGCACAGCCGGCACTGCATCCAGCCCATAAAGACGCAGCACTTCCTCTATGAGGTCACATTCTGCTTCCATGCGCGGAACATTCGCTGCTGCCTTTGCCGCGACGTCCTCATCAAGTGTCACGGCCTGAGCCAGAACCTGACCGGATGCAACGTCATTCCGCCAGGACGGAACTGCGAAGGTCGCGTGATCGTCTTTCCGCTCAACAACCTCGAAGCCCAGATGCTCCAGAGAACGCACAGCATCATCCGCAGGGATATTAATACCACCCAGCGTTTCCAGGCGCTCAAAACGCAGCGTAGCCGTTCGTTTCCAGTTGGGCAGGTCGCCAGCTTCCGTAATTTCGCTTGGCTCGCCACCGCAAAGGTCACGGATCATGATGGTGGCTGCTTCGAGCCCAGTTCGCACCAGTGCCGGATCAACACCACGCTCAAAACGCTGACGCGCATCTGTGTGGATCGCCAGACGACGGCCCGTCAGCGCAATACGAACAGCATCGAACAACGCGGATTCAACAAATACGTCCGTCGTATTCTCATCCACACCGCTCTGCTGACCACCCATGATACCTGCAAGCGACTGCACACCGGCATCATCCACGATCACCATATCGTCCGTGCCAAGGACGTATTCGTTGCCATCCAGAGCCGTAAAGGTCTCCCGTGCGGCATGCGTGACGGTCAGCGTATTTCCAGAAAATTTCGCAACATCAAAAACATGAAGCGGACGACCGAGATCAAACGTGAAGTAGTTCGTGACGTCAACCAGTTTGGAGATCGGCTTAAGCCCCACAGCCTTCAGGCGGCGCTGTAGCCAGTCTGGGCTAGGGCCATTCTTCACACCACGAATGACGCGGCCCACAGCATAAGAGCAATCCGGATGCGCGATCTTCCAGCTGACGGCGGGCTCGAAATCACCCTCAACAGCTTCCGTCAGCCATGGCTTGAGATGACCGATGCCAGCTGCCGCAAGATCACGCGCAATCCCGCGAATGCTCAACGCATCGCCGCGGTTCGGCGTAATCGCGATTTCAATGACCGGGTCATCAAGCTCGGCGTAAGTCGCATAGGCCTCGCCGATCGGAGCCGTTTCTGGCAGTTCGGCAATACCGTTGCTCTCCTCCCCAAGACCCAGCTCACGCAGGGAACACAGCATACCGCCGCTTTCCTCGCCGCGGATTTTGCCCTTCTTGATGGTGATATCCAGCCCCGGAACATACGTCCCCGGGGGCGCAAAAATCACATGGAGGCCAGCACGTGCATTCGGTGCACCGCACACGACCTGCAAATCTTCAAAACCCGCACCAGCAGCGACGCGGCAAAGCTGAAGACGGTCCGCATCCGGATGGCGATGTGCTTCCAGAATTTTGGCCGTTCTAAAACCTGCCAGCTTCTCGGCTGGGTTTTCAACGCTCTCAACTTCAAGACCGATGCCGTTCAGACGGGCACAGATCTCTTCGCAAGATGCTGTAAAATCAAGATGTTCACGCAGCCAGGAGAGAGAGAACTTCATGTCACACGCCCTCCGTCAGCGTTGCGGGAGAAAAAGCGGAAAAACCATAGTGGCGGAGCCAGCGGAGGTCGCTCTCATAGAAGGACCGAAGATCCGGAATACCGTTCTTGAGCATGGCCAGACGCTCGACGCCCATACCGAACGCAAAGCCCTGCCATTCGGCCGGATCGAGGCCGCAATTTGCCAGAACGCGCGGATGCACCATGCCGGACCCGAGAACTTCCAGCCAGTCGGACCCACCGCCAATCTCGCCTGTGGCTTTTGACCAGCCGATATCCACTTCCATGGAGGGCTCGGTAAACGGGAAATAAGACGCACGGAAACGCACAGGCAAATTAGGCTTGTCGAAATAGACGCGCAGGAACTCGATCAGGCAGCCTTTGAGGTGCCCGAGAGTAATATTGCGGTCAATGACCAGCCCTTCGCACTGATGGAACATCGGGGAATGGGTCGCGTCATGATCGGCACGATAGGTGCGACCAGGAGCAATGATGCGGATGGGCGGTTTCTGCCCCAGCATCGTCCGGATCTGCACGCCAGACGTCTGGGTCCGCAGAACGCGCGGCTCGTTAGTGCCTGACTTGGGCGGCAGATAGAAAGTGTCGTGTTCAGTCCGGGCCGGATGATGGTCCGGCGTATTGAGTGCCGAGAAATTATGCCACTGGCTTTCAACATCGGGCCCTTCCGCGACGGAAAAACCCATAGAGCCAAAGATGGCTGTCATTTCTTCAATGGTACGGCTGATCGGATGAATGGCGCCTGTCACCACAGAAGGGGCAGGCATCGTGATATCTACCCGTTCGGCTTTCAGGCGTTCCTGCAGCGCTTCTTCTTCAATTTCCCGACCGCGATCTTCGATCACCTTGGTCAATTCGTCCCGCAGGCGGTTCAAGGCCTGTCCGCGCAGTTTGCGCTCTTCGGGATCAAGTTTGCCAAGCTGCTTCAGGAGCCCGGTCAGGGCACCGGACTTCCCCAGTGTTCCAACGCGAACGGCATCCCATTGCGCGCGGTCCTGAGCAGCGCCCAGCGCAGCAAGAGTTTCATTCTTCAGCGTGTCGAGATCGTCAGCCATACCGCCCATCGCTTACAGTACAAATACAAAACGGGCCGCCCTGATAACAGGACGGCCCGCCAGTCACCAGCCCCCACGCGTGGGGATCAGGTCTGAATAGCTCAGGCTGCGAGAGCGGCCTGTGCCTTCTTGACGATTTCTGCGAAAGCAGCTGCGTCGTCGAAAGCAATAGCAGCAAGGACCTTACGGTCAATCTCGATGCCAGCCTTGTCCAGGCCATTGATGAACTTGCTGTACGTCAGACCGTGCTCGCGGACAGCAGCGTTGATACGCTGGATCCACAGAGCGCGGAAATCACGCTTCTTGTTGCGACGGTCGCGATACGCATAGCGCAGCGCCTTCTCAACGCGCTCGAGAGCAATACGGTAGTTCGTAGACGAACGGCCGCGGTAACCCTTGGCGAGATCGAGAACTTTCTTGTGACGGGCGTGCGTCGTTACGCCCCGCTTAACACGTGCCATGTACCTTAATCTCCCTTAGAGCCCGTAGGGCGCCCACTGCTTGATGGTCTTTGCGTCCATATCCGTCATGGTCTGAGGACCACGGTTGGTGCGCTTCATCTTCTGCGGGCGGTTGATAAGGCCGTGGCGCTTGTTGCCTGGGCCGCACATTACCTTGCCGGTCGCGGTGATCTTGAACCGCTTCTTGACCGACGACTTCGTCTTCATCTTGGGCATTTCGGTCTCCCTCGCCGTAAACGATTGGTCCCACCGGAGCGGGACTCTGCACGGCCGGGCATGCCACTTATGGCCCGGACGCGTACACGGAGCGGCTGCCTTATCCCATCGGACTGATTCCGCCAAGAACTTTATTTTCTTTAACGCGCAAGCAAAAGACGCCCCTTTGTTCAAGTCACGTCACTGTGATCTCGCTCACAGTGACGTGAGCAACATGAACCATCTGACATCTTGATTCTTAACGCGCTTCTATGTGTTTGTCCGAAGGTCAAGTGCTGCACCAAATAACAGCTCTAGGAACATCATGAGCACATCATCCCGGCCAGGGCTCTGGGCCCTGATCACGGCCGCGGTCTTCGCGCTTTGCGGCGCGATCCTTACCGTGGGCGGCGCATGGGCCGTTTCCCTCGGCGGCCCCCTGTATTATCTCCTCCTCGGCATCGCACTTCTTGCGACTGCCTTCCTCGCATGGCGCCGTAACCCGGCCGCACTCTGGCTCTTTGCCGCTGTAGTGTTCGCGACGGTCGTATGGGAACTCTCCGTGGTCGGTCTCGACCTCTGGGCACTGGTTCCCCGCTCCGACATCGTGATCATTCTTGGCATCTGGCTGCTGATCCCGTTCGTGTCCCGCCAGATCGGCGGCACACGCGCATCTGTCCTTCCCTTGGCAGGCTCCGTCGGTCTCGCCGTACTGGTGCTTGCTGCCGGTCTTTTTACAGACCCGCACGACATCAGCGGCAATCTGCCAACAGAGCTCACCAACGCAGCACCGGTTGACGCAGATAACGTTCCAGACAGCGAGTGGCACGCCTATGGCCGCACGCAGGCTGGCGATCGCTGGTCTCCGCTGAAGCAGATCAACTCGTCCAACGTTCAGAACCTCAAGGTGGCATGGCACATCCACACCAAGGATCTGATGGGACCGAATGATCCGGGCGAAGCAACCAACGAAGTCACGCCGATTGAATTCGACAACACGCTGTATCTGTGCTCGCTGCACCAGAAGCTATGGGCTGTTGATGCCGCAACGGGGCACGTCAAATGGACGTTCGATCCGCACCTGCAGATCAACCCAGGCTTCCAGCATCTGACGTGCCGTGGCGTAAGCTTCCACCAGACACCGGCGGATGCCACGGACAGCGACGGCAATCCGGCTCCAACCGATTGCGCCAAGCGTATCGTGCTGCCCGTCAATGACGGTCGCCTTGTCGAAGTCGATGCTGAAACCGGGCAAAAGTGCTCTGGCTTCGGAAACGACGGTGAACTGGATCTGCGCCTGCCGAACCAGCCTTACACCACGCCGGGCATGTATGAACCGACGTCTCCGCCGGTCATCACCGACAAGCTGATCATTGCCAACAGCGCCATCACCGATAACGGCTCCATCAAGCAGGCATCGGGCGCAACCCAGGCATTTGACGTTTATACCGGCAAGCGCGTCTGGGTGTTTGACGCATCCAACCCTGACCCGAACCAGATGCCAGATCCGGATCATCCGGTCTTCCATCCGAACTCTCCAAACTCCTGGATCGTGTCGTCCTACGACAAGAACCTGAACCTCGTTTACATCCCAATGGGCGTAGGTACGCCGGATCAGTGGGGCGGTTACCGCACCAAGGAATCCGAGCGCTTTGCTCCGGGTATCGTCGCGCTGAACGCAGAGACGGGTAAGCTGGCCTGGTATTACCAGACCGTTCACCATGACCTGTGGGACATGGACGCCCCGTCCCAGCCGAGCCTCGTAGACATCACGTCGAAAGACGGCACGATTGTTCCGTCCATCTACGTTCCGACGAAGACTGGCGACATTTTCGTTCTTGACCGTCGTACGGGCAAGGAAGTCGTCCCGGCTCCGGAAACACCGGTTCCTGGTGGCGCCGCACCGGGCGATCACACCAGCCCAACGCAGCCGATGTCTCAGCTGAGCCTGCGTCCGAAGGCAGCCCTCTCGGATTCCGATATCTGGGGTGGCACAATCTTCGACCAGATGTTCTGCAGCATCTACTTCCACTCCCTTCGCTATGAAGGTCCGTTCACGCCGCCGTCACTCCAGGGATCTCTGATCTTCCCGGGCGACCTTGGCATGTTCGAATGGGGTGGTCTGGCTGTCGATCCGCAGCGTCAGGTGGCCTTTGCCAACCCGATCTCGCTGCCGTTCGTTTCCCGTCTGGTACCCCGTGGTCCGGGTAACCCGCTATGGCCGGAACCGAACGCAAAGGGCTCCGGTGGCGAAACCGGTCTGCAGCCGAACTACGGCATCCCCTATGCTGTTGATCTGCATCCGTTCATGGACCCGGTCCTGCTGCCGCTTGGCATCAAGATGCCTTGCCGTACGCCGCCTTGGGGTTATGTGGCCGGTATCGATCTGCGCACCAACAAGGTGGTCTGGCAGCATCGTAACGGTACGCTCCGTGACTCCATGCACGGCAGTTCCCTGCCCATCCCGCTGCCTCCGATCAAGATCGGCGTCCCGAGCCTCGGCGGCCCGCTCTCCACGGCTGGCAACGTTGGCTTCCTGACGGGCACGATGGACTACTACATCCGCGCCTACGACCTGACGACAGGTAAGACCCTGTGGCAGGATCGCCTCCCAGCTGGCGCACAAGCCACGCCAATGACCTATGCGGTCAATGGAAAGCAGTTCGTTGTCACTTATGCTGGTGGCCACAACTCCTTCCCGACCGTCATGGGCGACGACCTGATTGCTTACAGCCTCGCTGATCAGAAGTGATCATTGAGTAAGCCATTGGTTATCGAGAAAAAGGGGTACCTTCGGGTGCCCCTTTTTTTGTCTTCAAGTCCCGGCAAAAGCTTTCTAAGCTCTCGTTACGTTATGAAATATATTCCATAAAGTAAGGGCATCATGCATTTTCCTCGATCTGGAATGGCTCTGGCCATCTTTGGCCTCATCGCCGTCGCTCCGTCTCCAGCCCACAGTGATGATACTGCTTCCGTAACGGCGGTGCTGGATCCGAGCCATCACGGGCGTCTCGTCTATCCGCCGGCTGAACTCGAACTGCGTCATTCGGGTTCGGCGCACATTGTCTGCGTCATCACAAAGGACGGTCAGCCCCAAAGCTGCGAAACTTCAGCGAGCGCACCGGATTTCGCACTTGCAGCAGAAGCCTATGCCTATTCGTCCAAGTTTCTTCCAGCATACCAGGACAGCAAACCCATCGAAGGCCGATGGGAAAAGACCATTCCCTTCGAGGCTCGTGGAACAGCAACTCTCCCCGTCGTGGATCATGAGCACAGTCCACGCCCCTACTATCCAGACTTTGCGAACGACAGGAATATTACAGGAAGAGTAGCCGTCACCTGTCAGATTGATACCGCAGGCATCGCGCATGACTGTACCGCCAGCCCGGGGCCCGAAATTTTACGACGGGTGTCGCTCGCCTATTTCACGCTGGCCAGATACCTTCCGGCTATGAAAGACGGGCAGCCCATCTCCGCTCCCTATCATGGCAACATAAACTGGGAATCAGACGCGAAAGACCGGAATGACGGGTTCCGCTGAAACCTTGTGTCTGCAGGCCAGTCCATTCCATAATCGGCGTCGAAAGCCCTGTCGGTTCAGGGCAAAAACTGCACAGAGGCTACGCATGACCCTTCGCAAATTTGCTCTTCTTGCCTTCGCTACCGTCGCTTTCGGCGGCCAGTTCGCACATGCCAAGTCTCAGCCTTGCCGGGACGCCAAAGGCAAATTCACCAAGTGTGAAGCCCCAAAGAAGCCAAAGGCCTGCCGGGATGCCAAAGGCAAGTTCACCAAGTGTGACGTAACAGCCCCACAAGTTGCTCAGCCGGCTCACTAAGCTCAAACAAAAAAAGCCCCTGTCAGCGTCTGCTGACAGGGGCTTTTTTAAATACTGAGATCGTCAGGCCGCAGCACGCTTGAGGATGGCCTGAGCCATTGCCTCAACACCATTCCCACGGTTCGTGGACAGTGCTTTGACCAGCCCTATATCATGCAAAAAGACCGGGCTCGTCTGAAGGATCTCTTCACGGCTTCGCCCTGAGTACACTCTCAGCAAAAGGGCTACCAATCCCTGAACAATGGCCGCATCTGAAGCGCCAGCAAAGAAGAGCTTACCATCACGGTCTTCCGCTTCGAGCCAGACCTGGCTTTGACACCCCGGAACACGGTGGACATCGTCCTGCCAGTCCGAAGGGAAAGCCGGAAGTTTGCGGCCCATTTCAATAATATACTGATACCGCTCCATCCAGTCGTCGAACATCGCCAGTTCGGCTTCAATTTCCTCGATGGCAGCGGTCGCCGTCTCTTCCTGAGGGGCAAGAAAGGCATCACTCACAAAAAACGTCTCCGTCACAGGATAAAGCGGCTCAAATCACCCTTGCGGGCAAGCGGCGCCACCCTGTCACGAACATCCTCTGCCGTCACCCTCACGGTCTCGCCTTTCCGGTCAGATGCAGAAAATGAGACGTCCTCCAGCAGCTTTTCCAGAACGGTTGCCAGCCGTCGCGCCCCAATGTTTTCAACGCGCTCGTTAATATCAGCCGCCAGTTCCGCCAAAGCATCCACGGCATCGTCACCGAATTCCAGCGTCACACCTTCCGTACCCAGCAGACTCACATACTGCTTCAGAAGCGAATGCTCAGGCTCCAGCAGAATACGCTTCAGATCGTCCCTGCTCAGGCCAGCCAACTCCACACGAATAGGCAGACGCCCCTGCAATTCCGGCAGAAGGTCTGAAGGCTTGGCAATGTGAAAAGCTCCGGACGCGATAAACAGGATATGGTCCGTCTTCACCGAGCCATACTTCGTGCTGACGGTCGTCCCCTCAATCAGCGGAAGAAGGTCACGCTGCACGCCTTCACGAGAGACATCTCCGCTGCGCGTTCCATGTTCAGATGTCGCGCAGACCTTGTCGATTTCATCCAGGAACACGATGCCATGGTTCTGAGTGTGCTCAATCGCCTCGCGCGTCAGGGCTTCGTCATCCAGAAGTTTGTCAGCTTCTTCACGGATTAACTGCTCGCGGGCCACCGAAACCTTCAGTTTCTTACGTGAAGGCATCCGGTTCATGAACCCCTTCATCATATCGTTGAAACTGATGACCTGCCCCGGCTGGAGCCCTGGAATATCACTGCTCTCCTTACCGCGCTGTGGATCCGGAGCAATCTGGATTTCAATTTCCTTGTCCTCCAAAGCGCCATCTCGCAACATCTGGCGAAACTTCACCTTGGTGTCGGCTGTCGCTCCTTCGCCAACCAGCGCATCAACGAGCCGGGTTTCAGCCGCGGCTTCAGCTTTCTCCTGCACGTCTTTGCGGCGTCCATCCCGCAGCATGGTCAGAGACACCTCAACGAGATCCCGAACAATACTGTCCACGTCCCGCCCAACGTAGCCAACTTCCGTAAACTTGGTCGCTTCCACTTTCAGGAACGGAGACTGCGCCAGCTTGGCCAGTCGACGGGCGATTTCTGTCTTGCCACAACCCGTGGGGCCAATCATGAGAATGTTCTTGGGAACAACCTCATCCTTCAAGCCGTCAGGAAGCTGGGACCGGCGCCAGCGATTACGCATCGCGATGGCAACCGCACGTTTTGCGTCGGACTGACCAACAATAAAGCGATCAAGCTCGGATACGATTTCATGGGGGGCAAAATTTGGAACAGACATCTCAGGAGGCCTCCCCGCCTAATGTTTCCAGCGTCACGGAATAGTTCGTGTAAACGCAGATATCACCGGCAATTTTCATGGACCGACGCGCGATTTCGTCCGCACTCAGACCGTCCACCGTCATCAATGCCCGCGCTGCAGACAGTGCGTAATTTCCGCCGGAGCCGATGGCCACAATGCCGTCTTCCGGCTCCAGCACATCGCCATTTCCAGTCAGGGTGAAAGAGCGGTCTGCGTCAGCCACCAGCATCATGGCTTCCAGACGCCGCAGATAGCGGTCCGTGCGCCAGTCTTTCGCCAGTTCGACGCAGGCCCGCTCAAGCTGCCCTGGATACCGCTCCAGTTTCGCTTCAAGCCGCTCCAGCAGGGTAAAGGCGTCAGCCGTGGCACCAGCAAAACCCGCAAGGATATTGCTATGAGGTCCAATTCTCCGAACCTTGCGAGCATTACCCTTGATAACGGTTTGCCCGAGGGAGACCTGGCCGTCCCCCGCCATGGCCACCCAGCCATCGCGACGGACACAAAGAATGGTCGTGCCATGCCAGCCGACCGGATCGTGGGGAGTGATTTGGTAAGACATCACTCAAAAAGATGGTGCGGATGGAGCGCCTGACAAGAGGACCACTCCCGTCAGGTTATATTGCCCCCTGCATCAACCGCCTGATCGCATCCTGAAGCCCCTTTTGTGTAAAGGGCTTGGGCAACGGCGCATTTTCAGACTGCGCATCTGTGTGCCCACTAATGAACAGCACTTTCAGCTCAGGCATTTTGTCCATCAGAATGGCCGCGCAGGTTGGGCCATCATGATCTGGCATACGCATATCAATCACAGCCAGATCGAATGGACCATGTTCATCTGTCAGGGTCAGAGCTTCCGCCAGAGACGACGCAGCGGCTACATTATGCCCATCATGGCGAAGAAAACCCTCCGTCACCATACGAACCGGCGCCTCATCATCGACGACCAGTACCTTCAGCGAATGAGGTTTTTCACCGTCCGCCACCCGATCTGCCACAACATCGCTTCGGACGACAGGAAGCAGCAATGTCATGCACGTCCCCTTGCCAGGCGTGCTGTCCACAACGATCTCGCCGTAACTCCGGCTCAGGAACCCATATACACTGGAAAGGCCAAGCCCTGTTCCACGCCCCACATCTTTGGTGGTGAAGAAGGGATCGAAAATCCGCTTCATCACCTCGGGTGACATGCCCTCACCCTCATCAACCACATCAATGGCCACCGCACGATCCAGACAGCATTCCGGAGGCAGCGTTTTGAATTTCTGCCCCACTACACGGGCCGACACCGACACTGTCCCACCCTGCGTCATGGCATCCCGAGCATTCACACAGAGATTCAGAAGCGCCATTTCGAGCTGATCCTGATCTGACCAGACAGCGGGGAAGTCAGCAGGCATATCCTCAAGCGACAGCTTGCAGGCCACACTTCTTTCGCCACTTCGGCGCTTGAGACTTTGAACCAGAAGCGCTTCAAGCCCCGGCAGAAGATCCTGCAACGCCACAGGTGCCAGGCGTGCCTCACGTGGACGTCCAAACTGAAGTAACCGCCGTGTCAGCACAGCACCACGCTGCGCAGATTCCATGGCGTTCTTCACCAGAGCACCGGATGTCTCATCCAGGTCCACCATATCTTCCAGCAATTCCAGGGACCCGGAGATGGCAGCGAGAAGATTGTTGAAGTCGTGCGCAATTCCCCCGGCCAATGTGCCCAGGGACTGAAGCTTGTCCGCCTGCCGCAGACGGCTTTCCATCAGTACTCGCTGCGTAACGTCCCGGTCCATGCTGACCTGCCAGCGGTCTTCCGTCGGCACACCCTGCGGCCACGCCAGAGAAAGGCGGCTCAATTCGTGCCAGCGCTGAACGGTTCCTCCGTCATGATCTGGCAGAACTTCAGCAACCAGCCGCTCTTCCTGCCCCGTGCTACGAACATTGTCTCGCATTTGCTGAACATCAGCACGCAGCACTTCCGGGAAATGCATCAGTTCGTCGTTCAGATCCTGTGCAGCCTCATCGCGCACGTTGCTGCGAATACAGCGCCCCTCAGCATCTGAAAAAACAAGCCCCATCGGAAGGGCATCCATCAGACCCCGCAACAGAGCCTGTTCCGTCTGCAATGCCCGTTGGGCAATACAATGCTGCGTCACTTCCCCAACCAAAGATCGAAGCGCGTCCGAATCCCAGGGTTTGTGCACGTAAGCCTGCACCTGCCCGAGGTTCAGGGCAGACACCACAGCATCCAGATCCGCATAGCCCGTCAGCAGAATACTGCGCGCATCCGAAAACTCTCGGGCCCGCATCAAAAGCTGATCCCCCGTCAGTCCAGGCATCCGCTGATCGGAGATAATGGTGGCGACATCCGGATGCGCCCGCAAAAGCTCCAGAGCTCGCAGGGGATCCGTCGTTGCAAGAATTTCGTACTGGTCTTCCAGCAGATCTTCCAGGGCGACAAGGATTTCTTCCTCGTCATCCACCAGCAAGATACGGGGACGTAATGGCCCCTTCACGCTCCACACACTCATACGGAACGTCCCGTTGCCACCGGTCCATCTTCCGTCATTGTGACGGGAAGGCTGAGCCGGAAACACGCCCCTATTCCGCGGCCATCCGGCAAATGGGCATCCGTGATTTCAATAATTCCATCATGAGCTTCCATCACACTATAAGCGATCGCAAGCCCCAACCCAGTGCCTGTTCCAACCGGCTTGGTTGTGAAGAACGGATCAAACACCCTGTTTCTCAGTTCCATCGGCAAACCCGGACCGTCATCGCTGATCGTCATGTCATACCGGCCATTTTCAAGACGGGACTTGATCACAATACGCCCCTGCACAGGGCCGCCCTCAGGCGAGATATCCGCCAATGCATCGGCCGCATTGGAAATAATGTTCATAACCACCTGATTCAGAAACGCAGGCTGACAGACCAAATGCGCCGGAGCCTGCAAATCCTTTTCAATTTTAATGTCTGGGCCAAGCTTATGTCCCAGCAACGCCAATGCTGTCTCAAGCGCACCAGGAACATCGACTGTCTGGAATGAGCTTTCATCCAGCCGGGAAAATCGCCGGAGACTCAAAACGAGATTTTGAATCCGCTGCAACCCGAGCTTCATGGATTCCAGACGTGAAATCCCCTTCTGCATGAGTGGCGCCCCATCCTCTGGGCTCCCCAGCGTCTGAAGGCGTTTCAACGTCCGCTCCACTGTATCGGCATGAGCAATCGTGAAGGCTAGCGGATTGTTAATCTCATGAGCGATACCCGCCACCAGTTCACCCAGCGACGCCATCTTGGCAGTCTGCACGAGTTTCGACTGCGCCTGAATCAACTGTTCGTTTGTGCGCGCCAATTCCATATTTGCCTGCGCAAGAGCTTCAGCCATTTCGGCCTTCGCCCTTGCCGCTTCCAAAGTAAGCGCATTCTGCTGCCGCTCAATTTCCTGCTGTCGGAACTCATCCTGCGCCATGCGTCTCTGCGCCAGCGTCCTGATCCGCATGGCGAGGGCTTCTATGGCAATGTCGCTGGGAACCAAATCGTCAATGCCGGCCTCGAAGAATTCACCAGAAGACTGCCTCCGGAAGCGTGAGGCCTCCACAATGCCAAGCGTTCGAAACGGAATTCCACCAGCTTCCAGAACAGCCTGACGCCGCGCATCCAGAAGGCGGCAAAACTTGAGGTCTTCGTCTCCGCTCCCCAGTTCCAGCACCAGGCAGTCCGGGCCATCTGCGCCGCGCAACCATCCACCATCAATCAGATCGTCTGAACGCTCGATAGACGTGACCGTATGCCCATCACGCCAGAGCAGCTCCCCCAACGTTGTCTCGGGTGCATCCTCGGTAATCTCTTCGTCGTCCTCCTCTTCACGGGGAGAATTGACGATGACAATTCTTGCCCGGCGAAAGCGAGAGGCTTCATCCACCTGAAGAAGCTCCGGTCCTTCCCGTAGCAAAGCTCGCATCCGCAACACCAGCAGGTCAGGATGAGCGGATTTGGAAATATAGGCATCTGCCCCACTTTCCAGCCCCTCTCGCTCACCACCGGGAAAAGCATCTTCCGTCAGCATCAGGATCGGGATGGTGCGTGTCAGGGCATCCAGCCTCAAACGCCGCGCCAACTGCCCACCCGTCATGCCGGGCAGTTCAGAGCACACGACCACAAGGTCAGGCATCAGATCCTCGACCGTTCCCAAAGCAGCTTCGCCGCTGCCGAGACAAGTCACGGTGAAGCCTTCCTTTAGAAGAACACGCCAGATCCGCTGGGCATGAGCATCATCCGGCTCCACGAGCAGAACACGTGCGGTCTCTGTGGCTCCGAGCGGAGCTTTAAGATCAGAAGGCAGCATGAGAATGACGGAATGTTTGCATTAACGGCCTCTTGCAGCTAGTCCGAAGCTGATGTTCGTCCGATTTCCAAGGGGCGAAGATAACTCCCGTTACCGGATCAGTGGAAGCCGTATCTCATGGACATTCAGCCCTCGCGCAACCTGACGGATCGCCTGCTCAACTCCCGCAGCGGAGAAAGCGGCCCTCTTTCAACCGGCGCGCTGATCCGGACGGGCATCTGGTCCATCTGCTATTTCGCCTTCTACTTTGCCCAACAGGTCGCAGAGCTTCTCGCTCCGCTTCTCCTGATTCTTGGTCTTGGCTGGTACATCCTTCCGCACATCGTGAACGCCATTACGACGAGTGCTGCAAGCGCCGACCCGCAGGCGAAAGACATCATGAACCATGTGGCGGGCACCCTGCCGACTCATCTTCAGATCGGCAGTCACCTGCTAACCCCAGGCTCCCTCATGTTCGACGGCTTTCTCCTGATGGGACTTGCCGCAATCGGAGCGACCCTGTCCGCGCTGGCTGCTCGCAACATGTAAACCCCGGGCTCAGGGAGTAAGGACATGGCCGATACCCGGCAATAAAGTCACTAGCTCTCCAGCCTTCCAGTGCCACAGTGCAGCCACGCCTCCGCCGACCACCACGAGGCTGAGCCCCCACGCGGCACTCCAAGTCCCCAGACTTCCAATCATTTTCGTCCCGACAGTCTCGGGCTTACCCAGACCTTGGGTTACTGTCCGGGAATGTAGAACAAACGCATGTTTCGCAGCGTCCCGTGCTTCGGACGCGCTCAATCCAACAGGATAAGACTGTGATGTTTCAGGGCCTGGAGGCTCTTCAGTCTCAGCCTTGAGCGATGACAAGTCATCAGTCGAAATTTGCGCAAGCTCCGGCTCGTGTGTCTCTTGTAAAGACCAGCTATCCCCACAGTTCGCGCAACGCAGCCGCCGCGCCTGCTCCAAAAGTGCATCAGGCACTTCAAAAACAGCATGACAGTGGGGACATTCAACACGCATCACGGTATCCTTCAAAAATCAGACCGTACCGGCCTCGGTCTGACCTCAACTGGGTTGCCCATATGACGAGGTTGTCGTTAATAAATGGTTAATACGCCTGCAACACCTTTGATCGTTTTCATATGATCCGCCTGCGCGATGTCTCCCTGAAACCTGCTGGCGTTGGGCAGCCTGTTCTGCACGGCATGACCCTGACAATCCCTCAGGGAGAATTCCGCTGGCTTCTCGGGCCATCAGGCGCAGGTAAATCCAGCCTTCTCAAGCTTCTGACACTCGGGGCAAAACCCGCCTCAGGCCAAATGGATATTCTCAACACCCCAGTCACGGGCGCCAGCCGAAGCACCCTCCGAAACCTGAGAAGACGCATCGGGTTCGTCCCGCAGGATTACCGCCTGATCGGGGAGTGGAATGTTTTTGACAACGTCGCCCTCCCGTTGCGTCTGCGCGGGCGCTCCGAACGCGATATTCGACAAGAGGTTTTTGCCGTCCTGGACTGGCTGGATGTTTCCCCGCATGCCCATTCCCGGCCGACCACTCTTTCCGGAGGCGAACAGCAGCGTGTTGCCATTGCACGCGCCCTGATCGGACGACCCGATATCCTTCTTGCCGATGAACCAACAAACGCTCTTGAGGATTCTCAGGCCAGACGTCTTCTTGCAACGTTTCAGGAACTGATTGATCTGGGAACAACCGTGATTGTCGCGACGCATAACGAAGGTCTCGTGCGCGATGCTCCCGCTCCATCCATCATGCTCCGTGATGGCACGCTCGATCCGCATGCAAATGAGGCGATAGCGTGAGCCGCCGCGTCTCTCCCGGTCTGCGCTCAGGCAGCCTCCCTCTGCTTGTTGCTCTCATGACCCTGCTGGCTGGCTTGGCCCTTGCTGGTTTGACCGGTGTTCAAGCGCTTGCAGACGGCTGGGCGCAGGCGGCCCGAAGTGCTGCAACGATCGAAATCCCGACGGACATTCCAAACGCCTCAGATCGCACGGACGCACTCATTCACGCTCTCAAGGCCTTGCCGGGCGTTACCAACCTGCAAAAGCTTTCCACAGACAAAGTGCAGGATCTACTGGCGCCCTGGCTTGGCCAGCCTACGGATGCGCGGAAAGGTCTGCCGGGCCTCTCTCTGCCCACCGTCCTCATCGTCGCCCACACGCCTGACGCTAACCTAAGCTCCACTATTCACGACACGCTGCCTGAAGCCATTGTTCAGGAAGACATGCAGTGGGGCCAGAGGCTTGAACATTTGGGCACAAGCCTCGTCGGATGCGCCTGGCTTGCCGTTATCCTGATCGCAGCGATTGCCGTTTTATCCATTGGCATCACTGTCCGCCGCTCTGTCGCTGCCCAGAAACGGGCTGTGGAAATCGTGCATTCCCTTGGCGCCGGGGATTTTACAATTTCCAGCCATATTGCCGGTCGAGCTGCACTCCTCAGCTTTATGGGCGGCGTGGCTGGCCTCGTCCTCCTCACGCCACTGACAACCTCCCTTGCCACAACCCTCGCCCCCTTCACGCATCAGGCCACCGTCCCAAGCACCTTTCCGACAACACTAGATGGCTGGTGGAGGACACTCCGCATTTTACCTCTCAGCCTCCTGAAAGAGCTCGGTGCCCTGCCCGTCATTGCGGCTCTTCTGGGATGGATCACAGCTCAGGGCGTTGTGCTCGTGTGGCTCCGTCGATTGCCGTGAGGGCCTTTCTTTCCGCGCTGTTTCTTATTGCCGTGCTTTGGTCGGCTGGCTTCGTCTGGTTCATCCACGATTCCCGACAGCCACCGCATGTTGCCACTGTCTGCGATGGCATCGTCACCCTCACAGGTGGCCAATCCCGTATCGAAACCTCCCTCACCCTTCTCAAGGGCGGATATGGCCAGCTTTTACTAATTTCCGGCGTCGGGCCCCATGTTACACTCGATCAACTGGTGCGCCTTCAGAACCAGACGCTTTCCAGCGATCTGGCCAGCCGTGTCACTCTGGGTCGCCGTGCCGTTAGCACGATTGGTAATGCTTATGAGACCACGACGTGGGCCAGAGATCACAAGATGCACAGCCTGCTGGTCGTTACCGCTGGCTACCACATTCGCCGTGCCATTATAGAGCTCAGCCGGACTGCCCCAGATCTGGAACTTGTGCCTTATCCGGTTCTCCCGCCAGCTCTGGAAGCGCCCCTGTCCCGCCAGACCCTGCACTTACTCATCCGGGAATATTTCAAACTTCTGGGTGCAGAGCTTGGTAACTTGACGGGCCTGCCAGACGGCAAGATCGGCCTTACGCCTCACTAAGGCCTCTTGTGCAACTGCAGCTTTTCTGGTGAGCAGACAAAATTATGAGCATTCTTCGCGGCCTGCTGTTCAATCTTTATTTCCTGATTCTCACAGTCATCATGGGCCTCGGTGCAATCCCGATCCGCCTCATGAAGCGACAGGATCTGGCACTCTCCTACGCCAAACTCTGGTCCAGAGCGGTGCTGTTTGGATTTGAACAGCTTTGCTCCGTGAAAATCGAAGTTCATGGTCGGGATAATATTCCTGCAGGCCCAAGCCTGATTGCATCCCAGCATCAGTCCTTCTTCGATGGCTTCGTCTGGATGAATCTGGTTCCCCTCCCGACCTACATCATCAAGGCGGAACTGACTAAAATACCCCTCGTCGGCCCTATGCTTGTTCTGAGCGGCATGATCCCTGTGGAACGAAGCGCTGGATCTAAAGCCCTGCGGACTATGATGAAAGATAGCGCACGCGCTCACGCATCTGACAGACAGATTATTATCTTTCCTGAAGGCACACGCACACTCCCCGGAGAGCGCCACCCCATCCAACCGGGCATTATTGCTTTAGCCCGACAGGCTAATGTTCCTGTCGTGCCGGTCGCCACCAATTCCGGCCTCTTCTGGGACCGATCACCCTGGCGGAAAAAACCGGGTGTTTTGAAGGTCGTCATCGGCGCGCCACTTCCCTCCACAGAGGGACGCAACAGCTTCACGATCGCGCTGAACGAAGCATGGGATGAACTGTGCGCAACCCATGAATTACCGCGCAATACTGTGGATAACTCTGTGGAGCTTCAGAGGGTTTAGCCGCCGCCGGAACAGAAGGAGTTTTGAGGCCACAGGCTTCGGGCGAATCTCAAGAAACCCAACAGTTTCCACACGTAGCTAAAAAACCCCGTTTTTCTGCGGTTCTCAGCTATTCCCTGACCTCAATGTGCCCAGATCGCCTTCCATAGACTCGGCTGTCAAACAATGACTGCACGCGGAATGCTGTTTTGGGGATAAAATACCGCCCATCGAACCAGCCTCTTTATCCAGTTACACAAAGACAGGCCCAGTGAACCCAGTTTCCAATACTGCCCGTTACCTGAAAATCACGCTTGTCATCTTCTGTTTCATTACAGTTGTGGTAGCTGCAGATACCGCCCTGTGGCATCACGTCACCACCAGAATGCAAGGGCGGATTGAAGCTGAAGTCGCGAACCTGAAAGCAACAGGATGGTCCGTAGAGACTGGAGAAGTTCGGCGCGGAGGCTGGCCTTTCGGAGCATGGATCGACATCCAGAAACCCCAGCTCCGCCATAAAAATT
The DNA here is from genome assembly GCF_002153615.1 of Gluconobacter sp. DsW_058. Classification (NCBI taxonomy): domain Bacteria; kingdom Pseudomonadati; phylum Pseudomonadota; class Alphaproteobacteria; order Acetobacterales; family Acetobacteraceae; genus Gluconobacter; species Gluconobacter sp. DsW_058. The sequence continues at coordinate 284,809 of NZ_JOPH01000001.1, read as the reverse complement.
TTCCTGCCCAACCATTCGAGGCTGGTTGGGCAGGTGAGACTTTCAGGCTTGGCGGACCATGGACGGAAATCGTCAGAAAAGGCCTCACCGTCTCCATTCCTGGTCGTCAGGCTGCGCGCATTATCACTTCTTCGGCCAGAGCAACCATTCTCACAGAAGCTTTGAGACTGCACATCTCAGAGGACGGAACCGTGATATTCCACGCCCCTTCTGCCCAAGTCGCCATCGCAATGAACCTTGTGGATCAGACAGTCGCGCTGTCCCGCCTTTCTGGACGCATCCTCATCCAACCCCAAGCCCCAGCGGGAACCACACGCCTCGGACTGGATGTGTTGTCTTCCACTCTCGGCACATCATTTTTGAATGCTGCCAAGTATCCACTGCACAACGCTCATCTCGTGGTAGCTCTCACGACGTCCAGCACACATCCTGAAAGCCCGCTTTTTAGTCCTGAGGGCTATGAGCGCCTACTTGTGCAGACAGCATCATTTTCGATGGGGTCGGAAGCGACTTCTGCACATCTTTCCTTTTCCGGTGAACTGACATACCCAGCGCTCAACGGCCACCTCACTCTGACGCTTCTGAACTGGCATGATGCCGCCGAAAAAATCCTGAATATTCCGCGCCTTCAGGCCTCGCTTGCTCCAGACACGCGCGTCTTTCTTGAGCACATTTTGCACGCAACACCCTCATCCGGACTGACAGAAAGTCATCCTGTTGTCGCAGAAGTTTCCGTCGTGAACGGTCATGCTGCACCTGCTCTCGAACAACTTTTGCAAACAATCTCCACACAAAAAATTGACGCGTCACATTTGCGCGAGTAGACGCAGGGAATGTTTTGATTTTTGTCAAAACCATGGCGCGGAAAGAAAACTATTCCCGTGCTGCGGCTTTCAAGATTCAGATCCGGGTCATGCGTGCAGTGCGGTGCGCATGATCTCAGCTCATTCCTGACTTCTAGGGTGCGAGCGTAGCTGACGGGTCCATGCGGGCCGGTTCTGCGGTCCGCCTCCCAAGCAGAAGGCACCATCGCAATGTTTGGCCTGTCGGCTTTATTTCTCGCGCGATTTCAGTTCGCGTTTACAGTCGGGTTTCACATCGTATTCCCGGCATTCTCGATCGGGCTTGCTGCCTATCTCGCCGTTCTTGAAGGCCTCTGGCTCAAGACGGGACGCAGCGCCTATCTGGATCTCTTCAAATACTGGCTGAAAATCTTCTCCGTCGTATTCGCGATGGGCGTGGTTTCCGGTCTGGTCATGTCCTACGAGTTCGGCACCAACTGGTCCCAGTTCTCGCAGAAGGCTGGCCCCATCCTCGGCCCAATGCTGGCCTACGAAGTGATGACGGCCTTCTTCCTCGAAGCCGGCTTCCTTGGCGTCATGATGTTTGGCCTGAACCGCGTAGGCAAAGGCCTACACTTTGGCGCCACCTGCATGGTCTCGATCGGCACGCTGATCTCCATGACGTGGATTCTCGCCTCCAATTCCTGGATGCAGACGCCGCAGGGCTACATCATCGATGAAGCTACAGGTCGCTTCCTGCCGGGTAACTGGTGGCAGATCATCTTCAACCCGTCCTTCCCGTTCCGCCTCGTGCACATGGGGCTGGCAGCATTCCTGTCCGTCGCGTTCATCGTGGCTGGCGTCGCTGGCTGGCATCTGCTGAAGGCGCGTCGTGAAGGCCGTCAGGCCTCCGAACAGGTCCGCCTGATGTTCTCCATGGCCATGTGGATGGCCGCGATCGTTGCTCCGGTCCAGTTCCTGGCGGGTGACACGCAGGGTCTGAACACGCTGGAATACCAGCCTGCCAAGATCGCCGCGATGGAAGGCGACTGGGACTCCGAAGGCCGTGCGCCGGAAATCCTGTTCGGTATTCCGGACATGGAAAACGAGACGACGCACTACAAGGTCCAGATTCCACTCCTCGGCTCCCTGATCCTGACGCACAGCCTCGATGGCAAGGTGCCGGGCCTCAAGGACTACCCGAAGGATCTGCGCCCGTATTCGCCGCTGCTGTTCTTCTCCTTCCGCATCATGATCGCGCTTGGCTCGCTCATGGTTCTGGTTGGTCTGTGGTCTCTCTTCCTGCGCTGGAAGGGCAGCCTTTACAGCAACGCGATGCTCCATCGTGTCGCTCTGTGGATGTCCCCGGCAGGCTTCATCGCCCTGCTGTGTGGCTGGATCACGACTGAGGTCGGCCGTCAGCCATACACGGTCTATGGCCTCCTGAAGACCTCCGACAGTGTCTCCCAGATCGCTCTGCCGAGCATGGCGACGTCGATGGTTGCCTTCGTGATTGTGTACTTTGTGGTCTTTGCAGGTGGCATCACCATTCTTCTGCGCAGCTTCGCAGAAGAGCCTCACTCTGGTGAGGAAGGTCCGTCCGAGCACGAGCCGCAGATGTCCGCTGGTACCACGCAGGTCTCACATCACCCCCACAATGCTGGTCTGGCGGAGTAAGCGATCATGACCGAATCCGCCGCTTTCTGGCTTCCCGTGGTCTGGGCCGTTCTCGCGGCCTCAGCCATCTTCCTCTACGTCATCCTTGATGGCTTTGACCTCGGCATCGGCGTCCTGTTCCTCAAGGAACGGGATCACGATCACCGCAACGTCATGGTCAACACGGTCGCCCCTGTCTGGGACGGCAACGAAACCTGGATGATCTTCGGCGGCGCCGCACTCTACGGCGTCTTCCCGGTCGCCTACGGCACGATTCTTCCCGCGCTGTACCTGCCCATCCTGTTCATGCTGCTGGCTCTCATCCTTCGCGGTGTCTCCTTCGAGTTCCGCTTCAAGATGAAGTCTCCCGGTTCACAGCTGTTCTGGGATGCATCCTTCTGCGGTGGCTCCATCGTTGCAGCATTCATGCAGGGTGTGATCCTCGGGACGCTGGTGCAGGGCATTCCCGTCCAGAACAACGTGTTCGTCGGAACCTCGCTGGACTGGCTGACGCCGTTTGCACTGTTCTGTGGTGCCGCCGTCACAATCGGCTACGCACTTCTGGGCTCCACGTGGCTCATCTGGCGCTGTGAAGGCGAACTGCAGGATACGATGCGTCGTGTTTCCTACGGCCTTGCCGGCCTGATGCTGCTGACGATCGTCGCTGTATCTGTCTGGACGCCACAGCTTCACACCACCTACATGCAGCATTGGCTGGAATGGCCACAGCTTGCTCTGGTCCTGCCGGTTCCCGTCGCTGTCGTAGCTGTGGCTGGCGCGCTGTTCCTGGGCCTGCGCAACCGCAAGTCCCACCTGCTGCCGTTCATCTCGACACTGGGTCTGTTCTTCCTCTGCTTCTCCGGTCTCGGGATCAACGTGTGGCCGTATATCGTGCCGCCGACCATAACGATCTGGCAGGCCTCTTCGCCACCAAGCAGTCAGGCTTTCGTCCTGTTCGGTGCGATGTTCCTGCTGCCAGTCATCCTCGGCTACACGATTTATTCCTACTACGTGTTCCGTGGAAAAGTGACGAACGAGCATCACTACCACTGACCTTCAGGGAGTTCGCGCCATGAGAATCGAGTACGGAAAGCCCAACCAGAAAACCGGCACTGTCGCCTGGATGAAACGGGTGGGATGGTTCGTACTCTTCTGGCTCAGCGGTGTCCTCGTCGTTGGCGTGGGCGCTGAACTCCTCAAGAGGATCATCTTCGGCGGCCATCACTAACCGAGGCCTCCCAAAGAAAAACCCCGCCCCTGAAAGGCGGGGTTTTTCATGCCCTCAGAAGGTATCTTTCTGCCGACGCAATTCCGCAAACTGCGACACATCGGACGCTCGCAGAAATGGATTCGTGGCCCGCTCCGTTCCCAGAGAGACTGGCAATGTTGGTCTCCCCGCTTCCAGAAGCGTTTCCACTTCCGCTGCCCGTGCTTTCAGAGCCTGATTGTCTGGATCGACATGCAATGCGAACGCGACGTTCGAGCGGGTATACTCATGTCCGGCACAAACCAGCGTGTTATCAGGCAGTGCATCATAACGATGGAGACTCCGATACAGCTCTTCTGCTGTACCCTCCAGCAGGCGCCCACATCCGACACTGAACAGCACATCACCACAGAACAACGCAGGCGCTTCAGGCACAACATAGGAAAGATGCCCGACAGCGTGTCCCGGCGTTAGAAGAACGTCCACTTTCGTGGATCCGATATAAAAGCTGTCACCATCTTCAAGGCCACGATCCAGCTTGGGGAGCCATTCCTGCTTCTGGGATGGGCCGAACACTTTCGCGCCATATCGTTCGCGAAGAGCTTCCACCCCTCCCGTATGATCCGCGTGGTGATGCGTCAGAAGAATCAGATCAAGACGCCCTTCTCCCAACACGTCCATGACTGGGCCAGCTTCGCCTGGGTCCACGACAGCCCGCGTCCCGTCTTCTGCTTTCAAAAGCCAGACATAATTGTCTGACAAAACCGGAATGGACTGAATATCAAGTGACATGACAGTTCCCCTGAACTGAGCTTGCTGGTTAGATACTTCCATGCTGACGCGCCTGACACGCACCCGTTCCGAAGATGCTGCCGCTTTCTATCAAAGCTGGGCAGGCCAACGCACAGCCAGTCTCCTCAACCGAAGATTGAACAGTCTCCTGCCAGACCTCCGGGCGCGTCGACTGCTCGGGATAGGGTACCCCGGCCCCTATCGCCCTGCCACAGCCGGGTGCGCAATTTCTGCGCGTTTGCAGCATCCCCAGACCCAGCGCCCATTTCACCACATCGTTCAGGACTGCCTGATTGATAGCGGGCGCCTGCCTTTCGATGACCTGTCGATGGATACGGTGCTGGTCGTTCATGGACTTGAGTTCACCCGCTCAGCAGCAGAGTTTCTCCGCGCCGCCTGGAAAGTCATGACGGATGACGGCTACCTGATTCTCGTCGTGCCAAACCGCTCCGGCTACTGGGCCCATACGGATGCAACACCTTTTGGTCACGGCGTCCCCTTCAGCACCAGACAGCTGACACGGCTGCTGGAGCAGGGACTGTTCCAAATCGAGCATCACACTGGCGCCCTCATGACGCCCCCTGCTCTGCTGTCGCGCCTTTCAGGCACACTTCCAGAGCGCCTTGGAAAAATGATCCGCTACCCCTGCGCGGGCGTCCATATCGTGGTGGCTCGCAAGAACGTCTATGCAGGCCTTCCCCTGATGGACGAAAAAGCGCGCGTGACCGTCCCCAGACAGGTTGCAGAACCTGCCTGAAAAACGCCTTCTTTGTGGCGAATTCTTGACCCTAGCTTCCTGTGCCGTAAGAGTGCGTTCCATGTCGTTGATCCAGTCCCTCAAACTTGTCCTGTCGCCGCCGCATCGCGCTGCGACTCCCTTCCTCGCTGCAGGTGCCTTCGTTGGCATCGTCGGCCGCCTGACGCCCTGGCGGTTCACGCGTCTCCTCGGAAAGGCTGGCATCGCATTTTCTGCCTTCTGCCTGTACTTCTTCCGGGACCCGAAGCGCACACCACCACCGGGATCAGATCTCGTACTGGCGTCTGCAGATGGCCGCGTAACGTCAGTCTCTCTCGTTGCTCCACCGGCAGCGCTTGAAATGGGCACAACTCCGGTCTGGCGCGTCTCGACGTTCCTGTCCGTGCTGGATGTGCACATCAACCGGATGCCTGCAGCCGGTCAGGTCACGAAGATTGCCTATCATGCAGGCAAGTTCCTGAACGCCAGCCTCGACAAGGCCTCAGAGCACAACGAGCGCAACGAAATCCGCCTGACCCTTCCCGACGGCCGCAATATCGGTGTCGTGCAGATCGCAGGCCTGATTGCGCGCCGTATCCTCTGCTTCGTTGAAGAAGGCGAGCACCTGGAAGCTGGTGAACGCTTTGGTCTGATCCGTTTTGGCTCCCGCACAGACGTGTATCTGCCGCCGGGTGTTGAGCCGATCGTTGTTGAAGGCCAGACCATGATCGGGGGCGAAACCGTCCTGGCGAAGCTCTGAGCCAGAACGCGCCAATGACCATTCCCGAGACGGCTGAACCCAACCGTCCTGCCAGACGCCGCCGCATTCGTCGCCGACTGCGCCGCATGGGACGCACCCCCCGCACACGCGTGCGGGGACCGTCCTTTAACCGGCTGATTCCCAACATCCTGACCATGCTCGGCCTGTGTGCCGGGTTGAGCGGGATGCGCTTTGCGCTGGAACACCAGTTTGCACACGCAGCGGTCGCTCTCCTGATCGCAGCCTGCATTGATGGACTGGACGGCCGGATTGCCCGCCTTCTGCGCGGCACAACGCGTTTTGGCGCCGAATTCGACAGTCTGTCAGATTTCGTATGCTTCGGTGTCGCACCGTCATTCGTGCTGCTGATCTGGTGCCTTGAAGATGCCGGGCGCTATGCCTTTGTCCCCTGCATCATGTTCACGGTCTGCATGGCCCTTCGTCTGGCACGCTTTAATGCAAGCCTGGATGACGATGACAAGCCGGATTACTCCGCCAACTTCTTTACCGGCGTTCCAGCCCCTGCTGGCGCAGGTATCGTTCTGTTCCCCGTATTCCTGGGCCTTGAGGCAGACAGGATGCACGCCGAAGGCCTTGCAGCTTTCGCCCGTGCACCCATCGTCTCGGCAGTCTGCCTGATCCTGACAGGTCTGCTTCTGGTCTCGACGCTGCCGGTCTGGTCTTTCAAGAATTTCAAGGTTCCGGCCCGCTATGTTCTGCCGCTCATGCTGGGAACGGGCCTCTATGCGGCCGTTCTGGTTGCGGACCCGTGGGGCGCACTAGCCGCAGCCGGACTTTTTTATGTCGCAATACTGCCCTTTTCCCGCCGATCTTATCACCGGCTGAAACGGGCCGCTGAAGACATGTCCGAAACGGTTGAAGAAGAAGCAATCTGAACAAAAAAAGCCGCCGGAATGACCGGCGGCTTTTTTTATGTCTCCACATGGCTGGAAGCAGTCTTCCAGCCATTCGGAAAATACTTACTCGGTCACATCCCAAAGCCATGCTGCACCGCGGACGCCAGAGCTGTCACCATGCAGGTTCTTGACGATTGGAGTTGTGCAGACCGGCGTGATGACGTGCTTGCTCAGGAGCGGCGGAACACGCTCATACAGAGACGCCAGATTGGAAATTCCGCCTCCGAGAACGATCACGTCCGGATCAAGGAAGTTGATCGCAAGGGAACAAGCGCGCGCAAAACGCTCCATGTAGAGGTTCAGTGCGCGAATGGCAGCCTGATCGCCGTTTGCAGCAGCATCTTCGATGCCAGCCGTGTTGCGGTTACCAGGACCCTTCCAGTCAGCTGCGAGAGCCGGACCGGAAAGATAGCGCTCCATGCAGCCCTTGTTTCCGCAGAAGCAAGGACGCGGCTCACCATCTTCAGGGAGCGGCCAGGGAAGCGGCAGATGCCCCCATTCACCAGCAATATGATGGCGCCCCTCAAGCACGCGGCCATTATTGACAATGCCAGCGCCCATGCCCGTTCCGACAATAATGCCAAAAACAGTCTGTGCACCTTTAGCTGCACCATCGGCCGCCTCAGACAACGCAAAGCAGTTTGCATCATTCTCTGTACGAACAGGACGGGACAGAGCCGATTCCAAATCCATGCCGAAAGGCTGATCGTTCAGCCAGGTCGCGTTGGCGTTCTTGATCAGCCCCGTCTCCGGAGAAATCGATCCTGGAATGCCAATACCTAGCGTAGACGTGCTCTGACCGGCAGACACGCGGTGGCTGGGAACAGCCCCCAGACGATGATCCACACTCGTCACGAGATCACGGATCGCAAGAACCGCTTCCGGATAAACACCTGGATTAGGAATTCGCTCACGCAGGACAAGGTCGCCCTGACGATTAAGAACTGCGATCTCGATCTTGGTTCCACCGAGATCAATACCAAGGCGATAGTCAGCCATCTCATGCCCTGTGTTGTTTGGCGGCCGTCTCAAAAGAGAGCCTGAAAACAGATTAACGCACTGTATGCGCTCGTCTGATTGAACGTGAAAGCCTCTGTCGGCAAGTCATCCGATCACAAAAAATCAATGTTTCTGTTTTTGCAGGATCGAGTTCTGGTCAAACTCCGCCATTCATCCCTCAGCGAGACGCTGAAGACCCACAAGAATGTCCTGGGGCGACGGCGGACATCCTGGAATAGCCCGGCGGACCGGCGTGAGTGCTTTCAAGCCTCCCAAAGTGGCATAATTCGGCCCGAACATCCCGCCATCAACAGCGCAAGCCCCTACAGCCACCAGACTTTTTCCAGCCGGCATCGCGTTCCAGACCCGCTCAAGCATCTGAACACAAGCCCTGCCCATCGGCCCCGTAACCAACAGCCAGTCTGCATCTGCCGGATCGGTAACGCGTGCGAAGCCATATTGCTCAAGAGCAAAAGCACTGCCGCACAAACTCTCTACTTCCATGGCGCAGCCTTCACATCCGCCGGTCTCCAATACGTACAAATTGATCGTATCGGGACGGACAGACGTGCCTTTGTCAGCGGATACTCTCCAACGCGAGACATTCAGGAAAGCGTGCAACACACTGAGTGGGCCCATAGTCTGAAACGCTGTCACATCGCCACTCCAGACGGGGCCAGAGCCAGAGACTTCAGCCCGGCGCTCAAACGCTCAGGAGCCTCTCCCTGCAACACGCGATGCAGAACGGGCAGCAAAGAGACAGCCGGGTCTCGGGCATGGACAGACTCAATCTTCCCATTTTTCAGGCGCACCCAATACCAGACGTCACCTCTCGCCCCTTCAGCCGCGCCAATGCCTTCCTGCGTAGCTTCAGGTGCGGGCTCGTCATCATCCATGCCGATGCTCCCCAAAATCCGCTTGATCAAAGCCAGAGAATCCCGGATTTCCGTCAAACGCAGCGCATCGCGGGCTGCCGCGTCGCCATCGCTTGAGCCTGTTGCCCGCAAAGCATCCAGCCGCATACCAACTTCCCTGCGACGCACATCCAGACTTCGACCCGAAGCCCGACCGACCAGACCACCCACGGCAAATTCACGTGCCTGCGCGGGCGCCAAAACCGCCAGTCCCTTCAAACGGGGTGCAAATACGGATTGCAGTTCGCGCAGTTGCGCCATGCGGGAATACATGACCTCCAGAACAGCCTGAGCCAGCGGAACGATTTCCAAACCAGACCGCACACCCTCGCACGTGATCACGTCCGTTAGTCGGCGCGGTACGCCCTGCTCTGTACAAGCGGCGGCAATAGCCTCCCGTGCATGCTCACAGTGTGTTGCCAGCAGCCCCGCATCCACGGCACGTGCTGTTCTCGCCAGATCGAAGAGGTGGACGGAAATTCGCTCGATTTCGAGAAGGATCATCCAGGCATCCCGCGTCCCTGGACCCGGCTGCAACCCGCGCGCTTGAGCAACAGCCCGGCAAAACGCCATTGGGTGGGCAACAAAACCCCCAGCCGTCATGCGGGCAACCAGCGGAAGTGCCTCTTCAGGCGACAATCCAACCATGCGTTGCAACACACCGCGATGAGCCAGTCCGGCATCGACGGACAGTCCTTGCACTGCGCCGCGCACAACATCGAAAGAGAGTTCGAGCGGACCACTCAATCCTGTTGTTTCCGCGCGCAGGCGGCTACGGCCCGCAGGCAAGGGTATAGCCTGCCCTCCAGGCCCCGGCCGTGAGGAAAGCGGCCATGTCGTTTCCCAGAAACCATCATCAAGGGCAGGACGACCATCTCCGCAGGCACTCATGGCCTCAACGCCCCAGAGATCATAGGCTACGCGTTCCCCCCACTCCGCCGCAGGAAAACGTGAAGATGGCGCCAGATAACGACGATCTTCCACCGCCGTACTGGCCATCAGCGGGCAATCGCCGTCCAGCAACAGCACGTAAACACGCTGCTCATCCGCCCAGCAGGACAACAGTGACAAAGCTCTGCCGGGTGCAGTCAGCATCGCTTCCCATTGCTCGGGATCAAGGTGGTAATGCGCCAGTGCAACCCGCTCACCACTCCGGATGATGCGTTCCATGCTCATCATGGCCGCCACCCAGGTGCTGGATGCCATGCCAGAAGCAGCGGCCCGCAAAGACCGACAAGCAAAAGAACAGCCTCAACGGCCGGAACAATGCCACCCTTGAGACTAAGACCGGACGGCATCAGCCCGCCCAGACGAACCTGCCTCAACCCGGGAAGAAGACAAATGATCATCAGCACGAGGAGCAATGGCTCGAGAGAACGACCAATCGCCAACAAAGCGCAAAAGACTGGCCATGGCGCTACGCCAGCAGCAACCATCTCGTATCGACGTCCGTCATTCTGACGTTCCAGAACAGCCAACCCAACAGACGCTACTAAAAGAAGGACAATTGCACTTCCTTCACCAACTGCCGCGGCAATCGCCCCCAGCGAGGACAGAATGGGCAGGAAGACACCGCGCCCTCGGGACTGGCCTGCCATACGCATGATCAGGGTCCCGAACCCAGCCACCAGCACCAGAATATGAACGAGCGGGTGTCCGTCCAGTCGCAACATCAGCAGAATGGCTGCAAACCTCAGACCCGTATCAAGCAGCACGGCATCAGGTTCCGGAACGGGAGACGGCCCCAGACCGGCCATCATGCACAACCCGACTGTCAGCAGAACCGGCCCCAGAGGAGACTGGTCCATCGACAGCAGGGACGCCCCCAGCACTCCCAGAATAACTCCACCGAGACGTGACCTCGCCATATCCCAGACAATGGCAGCCTTCTGCGCCCCCCGGCCCTCCCGCCAAGCCAAGAGAACCGTTCCTGCGCCGCACAGCACCGTGACGGCAAAGGCTGAATGAACATTCAGTGCCATCAAAGCGCATCCGGTCACCAGAAAGGGCAAAATACGTCCTACCCGGTCTCCCGCAGGCGGCAAAAGAAGCGGCATGACTGCAACCACGCAGGAGCACGCGGCCGCGAGCGCATCCGCACCCGGCATCAGCCAAACTGCAACGGGGGTCATGAGAGCACCAGCAATCGCAAACGTGCGACTGCTGACAGCCTGTCGGCCTGGAGGCGTCATGAGTAGCAGAAAAGCGGCCAGAAGCGGCCAGACTGTCACGGCAAACAGCGTTCCAACGGGAGCAAGTGGATGCATCAGTTTTCCTCCACCCGCCGCCAGGCAAGGCGTGGCAACAGCGTCATCCCCAGTGCGCCCAGAACACCCCATAGCGCTACAGCCGCAGCAAAGAACGGCCACGACTGAAGAACACACGCCATGACAATCAGTCCGTCAGCAGCCATCAGCAGCCCTGTAAACTGCACAAGTGCTGGGCCAAAAGCAGCGCCACAAAGGCCCACCAGAACCGCTCCCGCTCCCAACACAGGCGCCAACCCAAGACTCGCACCTGAAAGGCCAAGTGCCAGCAGCAGTAGCAACGCCCCGACCACAGGCAGCACGGCACCGCGATCTGGCATATGACCAGCGAACCGCCTGAGCCATATCCAGGCACCAATATTCAGACCGATTAACGCGATCGAGGTGAGCAGCGCCAGAAGCCCTCCACAGACTGTCGCCCCTGCAAAAGCACATACCAAACCGTAAAGTGGAAGGCCTCGTCCATCTCGCCCCAGCCCGGCAAGCGCCAGCAGCAGAAGCACGCCAAATCCGACAATCATGTCGCAAACCTCCCGGCGAGCGCGAGCAAAAGCGCCACTCCGGCAAATAGCGCCGTCAGTCTTTCACTGCGTTCCTGTGCGGTGAGCCTCAGTCCAATAAGCACGACCACCACAAGAGCAAGTCGCCCCAACAGGCCGCCCAATCCAACAAACCAGCCCGTCACATCGCTTCCACCCAGACCAACCGTAATGGGCAGAGCGATATCAGCCAGCAGCAGAAGCCAGGCCATATTCAGAACTTCCGCAACATTCCTCGACATCTCACGAACCTGACGGCTTTTTTCGCCGTCCAGACGCTGGATCATATCGTCTTCACGCAGGGGCGGGCAGGAAATCGCCAACGCCAATGCGCATGCGCCCAGCGCACCTTCGAGGCCTGGTGCTGGCTCAATGTGCAACATGGCACATAAGCCCCCCAGACCATCCGCGCCCGGTGCCGCAAGCGCAATCAAGGCTTCCGTCAGGCAGAGCACCAGAACGGCAGGGAGAACCCGCCGCCATTCTTCCCTTTGCTGTGGAACACCTAACATGAGGCGACCAGCCAGCAGCAAAAGGCCGATCAGCAGAGGATTGGCGAGAGAAACAAATGCCCCGCCCGTCGTCACCGCAGGCAGAACAACAAAGCTCAACAACGCAATGGCTAAAACAAGCGCCAGTCTCGGTGCAACAGGCTGCCTTAAGACAACGCCCCAGAAACGGATTGCCCTGCTCATCTGACGCTGAGGCCCGCAAATGGCTTCGCCATTTATCCAGCGAGGCAACTCTGCTAGCGCCCACGCCATGACAGGCGCCAGAACCAGAAGAATAAAAAGCTGAAACAACGTCTGAGCGACAGCCCACAAACCGGTCATCATCATGCCGTCAGACCCAGAACCACCAGAACAAGCGCAAGCAGCACAAGCCAGAGCCCGACCGCCATCTGCCGCATATCTGGCATTTGACCGCTCTTAAGCGCCGTCAGTGCCTGAAGACGAATACGGCCACCAACAATCAAACGACGCATGATCCAGGGCAGAGCTGGAGGTTCTTCGAAGACTCCGATCTCTGAACGGCCGGTCTGCGTCCCCGGAAGCAGTAAGTTCGCGATAGCCTTTTCAAGACCACGCTCCGTGCGCCACGATTTCACAAAGAACAGCCACATCACACTGAGAATTAACATCAAAGCTGGCAGCTTGAGGTGCGCACCGTCTCCGCCGCCCAAAGACCAGAACGGCCAGACCCACTCCCCCTCGACGTGATGAAGCACGGGACTAAACACACCAAACACTGCAACCGGCAGCAGCAGCGCGCCCAGAATAACCCCGCAGACCGCACCTGCGGGACCGATAGGCAAAACACCCGTGTCGGGCCGACGCCCCACAGTCAAAACGTCAAACAGTGAAATCAGGCCAATCAGAAGCGCCACAAGCACTCCAATCACGCTCCAGCCCTGCACACCAGCAGCCAGCCCCAGCGCAGCGTGAATTCCCAGCCACAACACGAGAAACCCCGGCAAGGGCGGAAACGGGAGACGCAGCGTCACGAGGACCGGCATCAGTCTTAGCGCCGGAACGGACAGCGTTATCAGGGTCAGATCCAGCAACAGGCTTTCAAGCGCGATCCGCGCGCCTGTTCCCATTCCCTCATCCTGCGCAGCAATCAGAAGCGTTGCCAGAATGGCAGGCCGGACCAGTCCCAGATCGCCAAGGGAAATTCCCCAGAACACGCTGCGCCCTAAAACGAGCAAAACAAGAGCAGCCAGTCCCGCTGCACAGCCAATAGGGACGACGGCCCCCGCATGCCAGACAAGCGCAACGGCAAGAACAGACGACAACGCCGGAAACAGCGCACCCTCACGCGTAAAGAGCGCAGGCCAGAACAGCACCGGAAAGAGAGAAAGAAGCGCCAACGTACTGTCTGGCAACAACGTCGAGCATATGAGAGCTGGCAGCGCCCACCATACCGGGCACGCTTTGCGCTCCTGCGTCATCAGCACGCCAATCGCTACAGCAACAGCCGGAGCAGACGTCAACAATACAGCCGTAATAGCTGCCGGAAGGGCAAAGCGCCCCCGGCCAACACGGCTTTCCCGGTCTGTCTTAAGAGCAGCAGGAAAGGTCAATGCCGCAAGGCAAAGAGAGACCGGATCAGTATGAAACAGGGCAGAAAAAGTGAGCAGGGTACGGTCCGGTCCAGAGTGGGAACGGGCCGTATCAGATCATGCCCGTCAGATCATGGCGAGAGATACCTTGCGTTGCGGCGGAGGGAAAGCATGATCCAGAACTTTCAGGTCCTCTTCAGTGAGGCTGATTTCCAAACTGGCAACATTGGAGAGGAGATGCTTTGGAGAGCCGGCCTTGGGAATAGCCATGACATTTTCCCGACGCATCACCCAGGCCAGTGCAATCTGAGCAGGGTCAGCCGGGCCAGCAGACGTCTCATGTCTCCCTGCGATCTCGGCAAGAGCGGGGTGCTGGAGAAGTTCACCGCCCTGTCCCAGCGGAGAATACGCCATCGTCACAGTGCCGGTCGAAAGATCATGATCCAGCAGATCAAACTCCGTTCCACGATGCTCCAGACTGTAAAGAACCTGATTAACCTGACAGGACCCTGAAAGCGCCTCGATTTCTTCCATGTCGTCGACATCGAAGTTCGAAACACCCCATCCCCGGATCAGCCCGTCTGTCTGGAGGTCTTCAAACGCCCGAATGGTCTCTTCCAGCGGCGTACCACCCCGCCAGTGCAGCAGATACATGTCCAGCCAGTCCGTATCCAGCCGGTCCAGCGAGCGCCGGCAGGCCCGGCGCACGCCGTCATAAGACGCATTGGACGGGAGAACCTTGCTGACGAGATAAACATCATCCCGCACATCCGCGATGGCTTCCCCAACCAGCTTTTCAGACCGGCCGTTTCCATACATTTCCGCTGTGTCGATAACCCGCAGACCGGCTTCCAGACCCGTGCGCAAACTCTCGATTTCCAGAGCGCGGCGATCTGCACTGTCTCCGACATTCCATGTCCCCATTCCCAATGCAGGAACGGTGGTGCCGTTGCGGAGCGTAACGGTTTTCATAAGTCGTCTCCCGGGAAGAACTCTGTCACACAACGACATACCCCCCGAAGATGTTCCGCCTGAACCTCAGCCGGACTTCTTCCAGCCCCGCTCCTGCTGCTGCCAGTACACAAGAGTATGGCCAGCCGCTTTCAAGGCTACCCATCTTTGACGGGCCCTCTGGACGCTCGCGGGGTCACGCCCATCGAACAGGTCAAAAATTCTTGTGAACGGAGAAAAATCGTCTTCTCCAGCGCCATCAATCCGGAACAGGAACTTTGCGCCATTCGGCACATCAGTCCCTTCTGTCAGCCAGATTGGCTGCCAGGACGCATGACCCATTTTCGCAGTGCCATGCGGAAGCCACACGGGATCGCGGGACGCCCAGAGTGCGGCATCCAGAGCCGTAACGGACGCTACATCGGGGCAACGGACCACGGCCCGCTCCCCAACATCCAGCGTCTTACCCAAAAGCGCAGGCAACGCCTCTTCCAGAGGCGTCCGCGTCAGATGATAAAATCCGACATCCACTCTCAGGCACTGGCCTCATGAGACAGTACGAACTGGTTCAGAAGACGAACCCCAAACCCAGTTGCACCCTTCGGAGCCGTCGGGGACGCCGTCGTCTTCCATGTCGTGCCCGCAATATCCAGATGCGCCCAGACAGTCTCACCAACGAAGCGCTTCAGGAACTCAGCCGCCAGAATGGCACTCCCCGGACGCCCACCAATGTTCTTCATATCAGCAATGTCAGAGTCGATCTGGCGGTTGTAGGCCTCGCCCATCGGCATCCGCCACAGACCTTCGCCAACCTGCTTTCCAGCCTCGAACAGACCGGAAGCCAGCGTGTCGTCATTGCTGAACAAACCTGCGTTTTCCGTTCCAAGGCTCACCACGATTGCACCGGTCAATGTGGCCAGATCAACCATCAGCTTTGGCTTGAAACGATCTTTTGTGTAGGCAAGCACATCCGCCAAAACCAGACGACCCTCGGCGTCCGTATTGAGCACTTCGATGGTCTGGCCGCTATAGCTCGTCACAATATCGCCCGGACGCTGGGCCCGGTCAGACACCATGTTTTCCACCAGCCCGACAACACCAATCGCATTCACAGGAGCCTTGCGGCGCGCCAGTGCGCTCATGAGGCCGATAACCGTGGCGGCACCGCCCATGTCGGTCTTCATCTCGTCCATGCCGGCAGCAGGCTTGATCGAAATTCCACCGCTATCGAACGTCACGCCCTTACCGATGAAGGCCAGAGGGGCCTCATCACCACCACCATTATGACGGACAATCACGGTGCGGGGCTTGTTCGCACTTCCCTGTGCCACCCCCAGAAGGGCACCAAAGCCCAATTCCTGCATGGCGGCTTCATCGAGAACTTCCACTTCAAGACCCGTCTCACGGAGCGCTTCGATCCGCGCGGTGAACGTTTCCGGAGACAGAATGTTGGCGGGTTCGCTGATGAGATCACGGGTCAGAAACACACCGCGAGATACGGCATCCAGAGCCGTCCAGCGCGCTTCAGCGGCGGCAACATCCGAAGCCACGACCGCCAAAGCCTTCAGAACCGGCCTCTCGGAAGACTTCTTCGTGCGATACAGAGCAAAGTCGTAACGAGCCAGACGCGCACCCAACGCAGCTTCCGGTGCAAATTCTGCAATATCTGACGTCAGGGCAAGAACCGCATTAGCCACGCCATCGAGCGCTTTAGCCGCTGAGCCACCACCATTTTCAACAGCAACTGATCCGACAGCCGAGCCATCCTTAGCCGCACATCCCACCAGAACAACCTGAGACAGACCCGCAGATGGCGCCGTCAGCACAACTGTCTGCCCAGCTTCGCCCTTGAAACCCTTGAAAGACACAGCACGGCTCAATGCACCAGCCGTCGCGTCATCGAGTGTCTTGAAGATGCTGTCTTCAAAGGTCGCCTTCCCATGCCCAATCAGGGCAACGGCCTGTGGCTGGGCGTCGTTCAGCGCTGGAAGCGAACCAAAAGAAATATCGAGCATATCGCACCTTTTGCATGGCAGAACCATTTCAGTGCTCCCGTTATCGGGAACAGCGTGCTTCCACACAAGAGGGGAGCAGTTCGATGAGCACAACGGAGACGTCACATGTCACTGCGTTCCGGCTTCATTTCCGCTGCAATCATCGCCTCATTGGCGTGCTCTGTTCCGCATGCAACAGCGCACGCGGCCCCCGGGCAACTCAGCCGGCTCTCACTCCTGCCCCTGCATGACGGACTGAACACCTTCGAAAGCCCACTCGGACCGTTCTCCATTTTCCAGGCATGGCGGGACAACGGAAATGCGTGGGGCTATCACATGTATGTTCTGACGACCGTCATCGACAAAAGAACCAGCGTCATTGGCATCGAAGGGTCTTCAGAAACACCCGATCACTCATTCGAAGACCATCTGAGAGATTCACCTCATACGGGTGAGGACGCGTTGACCACCGTTCAATTTGCTCATGGCGAACTGGATGGAAAACCCGCGACTCTCTTGTTCGAGGCCATTCGAAACCCAAAAGACGGCCCTGTAACCTCTCGTGGCCCAACCATCATTTACATTTACAGCCTTGTCGCATCAGATGGCGTTCCCGGATGGACACCGCTCTATTTTCATTTTGTCAAAAAGATCGCAGTCCCGGGCACATTCTGTAGCTCCGATATCGCATTGAAAGTCGCCACAGGCCTGCCCCTGTCCGCCAATGCGGGGCCGCCCTCCTCTCCAGATGGATGCTTCCCGTAATCACGACGTGACATCTCTCGCATCAGCACATGACGAAACGCCTTTCATGAAGTAGCCTTGCAGGCATGACCTCAGCCCCCCTCCATACGGTCTCCCCAGACGACGACCGCGCCCTGCTGTCCCTCGCATTCCGTCTGGCCTCGGAAGCAGCGGACATCATTAACGAAATCCGTGCCCGAGGCTTCCTCACGGAAGTCAAGAAAGACGCCTCTCCGGTTACGGAGGCAGATCGCGCCTCTGAAGACCACATCCTGCGTGGCCTGCGCACCGCGTGCCCGTCGCTCGCTGCAATCGGGGAAGAGGAAATGTCCGCAGGGATTGAGGTTACAGCCGGGGACGCCTACTGGCTTGTGGACCCGTTGGACGGAACCCGTGGTTTCTCGTCCGGCGGCAAGGACTTCACCGTCAATATAGGCCTGATTCGTGGAGACAGGCCCGCTCTGGGCGTCGTCGCACTTCCAGGATACGGACTGATCTACAGCGGGGGCATAGGGCTCGGCGCGCATCG
This sequence comes from Gluconobacter sp. DsW_058, assembly GCF_002153615.1. NCBI lineage: Bacteria > Pseudomonadati > Pseudomonadota > Alphaproteobacteria > Acetobacterales > Acetobacteraceae > Gluconobacter > Gluconobacter sp. DsW_058. The sequence continues at coordinate 266,960 of NZ_JOPH01000001.1, read as the reverse complement.
TTTCGATGGCACGACCAGTACCCCTATCCACACGGCCAAACCTTCTGCTGAAGGGCTACGCGTTCTGGCGTCCAGCCATCATGGGAATACCGAGCTTCTCGAGCGGTGGCTCGCCGGACGGAAAGTTGCGTCCATCGACAAGCTGGCCTCCTCCGTAAAATTCATGCGCGTCGCAGAAGGCGCTGCGGATTTCTATCCCCGTTTCGGCCCGACAATGGAGTGGGACACCGCCGCTCCGCAGGCCATTCTCGAAGCCGCAGGGGGGAGCCTGCTGGATGAAAACGGCCAGCCCTTGCGTTACGGTAAGCCCGACCGCCTGAACTCTTCATTTTACTGCACCGGAGGCGCTTCGTGAGCGAGACCCTTAACACGGAACGCCTGACTGCTGACACAAATGGAATTCGCCGTGCTGCCGAGCTTCTGAAGGCCGGTAAGCTCGTCGCCTTCGGAACCGAGACCGTTTATGGCCTGGGGGCGCTCGCGTCGTCCGACACCGCAGTCGCACGTATTTTTGCAGCCAAGGGACGTCCCCGATTCAATCCCCTCATCAGCCATCTGGCAGATGCAGAAAGCGCCTTTGCACAGGCAGATCTGCATGGGCGGATCAAAGACATGGCGTATGCGCTGGCCGACAAGTTCTGGCCGGGGCCCCTGACGATGGTCCTGCCCCGCGGATCACACTCCACTGTTTCGGACCTGGCCGCCGCTGGCCTGAACACGCTGGCCCTTCGCGTCCCCCGAGGCAAAACGGCTCTTGCCCTCCTCCGTGAGGTTGGCGCCCCCATCGCAGCGCCATCTGCGAACATTTCCGGGACTGTCAGCCCGTCAGACGCCTCGCATGTTCTGCGGTCTCTGGATGGACGGATTGATGCCATTCTGGATTCCGGTCCGTGCTCCGTTGGAGTAGAAAGCACTGTTCTGGATCTCACACGCGATACACCTGTCCTGCTCAGACCGGGTGGCGTGACGCTGGAAGAACTGACGACTCTCTGTGGCCCAATCCAACATCCGGACGATTTTGCCGAAGCACTTCCCTCTTCCCCTGGCAGGCTGGCGTCTCATTATGCGCCCTCCCTGCCAGTCCGCCTTGACGCCTATGACGTCCGCCCCAACGAAGCACTGCTGGCCTTTGGCCCGGCACTTTCCAATGCTGGCTTGACCTGGAATCTGAGTGAAACCGGGAATCTGGAAGAGGCGGCGGCGCGCCTGTTTGCAGGGTTGCGCTTCCTGGACGCAGAAGGCACCAAACGCGGACTGACATGTATCGCGGCACAGCCCATTCCCCGTCAGGGCCTTGGGCTTGCAATTCGGGATCGGCTACGGCGTGCGGCTGAACCACGCCCACTTTCTCAAGCTCTTGGCTGACACATGGCCGAGAACCGCTTCGACCCCAAAGATATCAAAATTCTTTCCGATATTCTCGCGCTGGTTCTCGCAGAGCCGTCTGGTTCTGCCCAAAATGCGCTCGAAGCACTTCGTCTCCGTGCCAAACGCAATAATCTGTCAGGCGGCGCACTCAAAAACCTGTTCGCAAGCCTTGCTGCCGACACCGGACGCCAAAACGCAGCCGATCGGGAAAAACAGTTCCGCCAAAGAATTTCCGATCTTGAGCGCGAACTACGACAAGCCCAGGGTCACCTCCGATCCGCTCAGGGCGCCCTCAGTCATACGCAGATGGAGAGCCGAGCTCTCATGACCGAGATCGCGACACAGCGTGCCCAGCGCCCATGGCGTTACATTACAATTGCCTTTGGGATCAGCGCGGGGCTATTGCTTGGGATCGCGACAAGCCAGTTCTACCATAGCCTGACAGACCGGCCTCCGATTGACCGATCAGTCTACTTCCGCTGATACCGTTTTGTTTTTTTGCCTTTCTCCCGTCACAGGCTAAGGATAGATGAAGGGCCATGGCCTCTTCCCCCGGCGCTGCAAAGCGACATCTGCTGCCCCTTCTTGACCGATACGTTCTCCGCCAGCTTGTCATCGCCCTTCTGGCGCTGACAGGAGGAGCCGTAGCGCTCATCTGGCTGACACAATCGCTGCATTTTGTATCGATGATTGTTCAGCATGGGCTGTCGCTGCGCGTCTTCCTGCAGCTTACCTCCCTGATGTTGCCGTCCTTTGTGGCTGTCATTCTGCCGATCACAACCTTCCTCGTGATCCTCTTCACCTATCAGCGAATGTCCGGCGACCGGGAAATGACCGTCATGCGCGCCGCTGGTCGGTCCCCCTTAGAACTGGCACGCCCTGGCCTGATCTGCGCAGGAGCCTGCGTGGGCCTGTGCTACGTTTTGACGCTCTGGCTGGCACCGGTGTCCTATCACGCGTTCCATCGATACGAATTCCAGATCCGCAATCAGATGGCCGCCTTCCTGCTTCAGGATGGTGTTTTCACAAAGGTCTCGGGAGACATGACCGTGTATGTCCGCTCCCGGGATTCCAACGGGCTGCTGCACGGTGTTCTGGTGGAAGATGATCGTGACCCGGATGCCCATACGACCGTTCTGGCCGAACGAGGCACGATCGTAACCGTCAACGACAAGCCTCGCGTCGTCCTTTACAATGGCTCTCGTGAAGAAATTGACCGGCATACAGGGCGACTGAACGTCCTGACATTTGGCCGCAACACGATTGATCTAACGTCGTCCCGCCAGAACAACCATGAAGAGCGGGACGCATCGGAAATGCCATTGCACGATCTATTCCACCCGGATCCAAACGAGGTGTCCGAGCGTGACAGGGGCAAATTTGCGGTCGAAGGGTGGCATCGCCTGACTGCGCCACTGACTGTACTATCCTTCGCCATGATCGGGCTTGTGGCTGTTCTTCGGGGGACGTTCTCACGCCATGGAAATATCACCCGTCCTCTGATCGCCATTCTGACAGTCGTGGGGCTTCTCGCACTTTCACTCATGCTGCAGAATTTTGCTGGCAGAAATCTTGCTCTTGTTCCCCTGCTCTGGGTTGCAGCCCTTCTTCCAAGCATCATCTGTGCAGCTCTTCTGTTCGCCGAGCAGTGGACCGGAACCACGCGCCAGACTGGACACCCCTCATGAAATCCACCACTGACGGGTATCGCAGCTGGTTTTCCACGCTCATCCACACCCTGAGACCACAGGAAGCGGAAGTCGGGTTCTCTACGACCCTGGCGATCTATATCGCACGCCATTTCACGTTAAATACGCTGTCGATGGTTCTGGCTCTGACAGGGCTTGTGTCCCTGTTCGACTTCATTGATCTGCTCAGGCGCGCCGCAACCCGGCCCAATGTGCCCACCAGCCTCATTCTGGAAATCGCAGGGCTGCACATTCCGTATTACGTCATTTACGTGCTGCCGTTTGGTATTCTGCTTGGCGGAATTGTCTGCTTTTCCCGCCTGACACGGTCGTCCGAACTCATCGTCGCCAGAGCCGCAGGGATCTCTGCCTGGCAGTTCCTTGCCAGCCCTCTCTCCTGCGCCCTCCTGATCGGTCTGTTCACAACCACCGGCATCTCAGCGCTTTCCTCGTCGATGTATCGGCAGGCGGAGCTTCTGGATCAGTCTTATCTTCGAACGGGTGGTGGCGTTCTCACACTCAAAGGTGGCGAACTCTGGCTCAGGCAGGCCGACGATGGACTGACGCCACACGGCGTCGCCATTCTCCACGCCCAGAATGTCAAACTTGCGCAGGATACGCTCGATGTCTCCGGCGTGACCATTTTCCGCCTGGATGAGCGGGACCGGCTGATCGTCCGTGTCGAAGCGCCAACCGGAACACTCGCCCATCAGCAGTGGAGCCTGAATGATTCGTCTCTGCTGCATCCGGATCATCTGCCGGAAAAAATCGGAACCCTGAGCCTTCCGTCAGATCTTACGGTCACTCGCATTCAGGAAAGTTTTGCATCGCCCGATACGCTGTCGGTCTTTGCTCTACCCAGCTTTATCTCCCTTCTGGAGCGGTCCGGTTTCCCTTCAATTCGGCACAGGTTACATTTCCAATCGCTTCTGGCTCTTCCCATCCTTGCTGGTACAATGGCATTGGTGTCCGCAGGGTTTTCGATGCGTCCCGCACGACGCGGCGGAGTGGCCCGGATGCTGGGATCGGGAATTGCTGCAGGCTTTGCGCTTTTCACGATCTCGAAAGTGGCTGAACAGTTTGGTGAATCTGGCGCTTTGCCGCCGGTTCTTGCCGCATGGGCGCCCACGGGCGCAGGGCTCTGCCTTGCGGTCGCGCTTTTGCTGCATATGGAGGATGGTTGATGTCGGTGCCCCGGTGGCTCCCAAAACGCGCCCGCAGATGCGTCTCTCTTGCAGGCGTCGCCCTGACGGGAACTGCGCTCGTGGCGCCGCAGGACATGTTTGCCAATACGATGCAGCGCGACAATTCGCATATCATCGTCATTGGCAAGCCGACGTCCGAGCACGACCCTCTCACCTATCTGGCTGACAGCGAAAGCTACGCAAAGAACGGTCTCGTCACATGGGAAGGCAATGTCCGCATCTGGCAGGGCGACCACGCTCTCCGTGCCGACAAGATCACCTATGACCGGAACACAGGCGTTCTGGCAGCACGCGGCCATGTCGCCATCATGGAACCAGACGGCAGCACCACCTATGCTGCCTATATGGAATTCAGCCATGGCATGCATGACGGCATCGGCACGTCCATCTACATGCAGATGCAGGACAATGCGAAGCTGGCCGGTAACGGCATGCGTCGCACCAATGGTCTGATCAATGATCTCTCACATGCCGTTTATACGGCGTGCAAAATCTGCGAAACAAACCCTGACGCTCCCCCGTTCTGGCAGTTCCAGGCCTATGGCGCGACGCAGGATGCCCAGCACAAGCGTATCGAGTTCAACCATGCCTGGTTGAAAATGCTTGGCCTTCCAGTGTTCTATTTTCCGTTCTTCTCGATGTCCGATCCTTCGGTCAAACGACAGAGCGGCTTCCTGATGGCCGGCATCAGCCCGCATGACCGCTATCTTGGAACGTATTTCACCCTTCCATATTTCTGGGCCATTGACGACAGTCAGGACCTCACCGTTCGTGGACTGGTCTCCACAAAGACCGGTCCGGAAATCACCAGCGAATATCGCCGCCGTTTCAACTTTGGCACGCTGGATATCACGGCCGGTGGAGCATACGACACCAACCGAGAGAGCCGCTACGTCAATACGTTCGGAAACAACGTCAACTCTTCAGGCGAATACGGCCTTCAGGGTTACGTGTTCGGTCAAGGCAATTTCGCGATCAACAAGCATTGGCAGGCAGGCATCAACGTCAATCTGGCGACGTCTGCCAACTACATGCGAGATTACCGCGTTCCTGGTTACGGTCAGGAATCGCTTAACTCGAACGTCTATCTTGAAGGCTACGGCGTAGGCGCCTACGCCCGCCTTGACGCACAGGCCTATCAGGGCCTGAACCAGGGCGTCATTCAGAACGCCGAGCTGCCATGGGCACTGCCGCGCTTCACCTACGCCTATCAGGGCCAGCCTGATGCACTGGGTGGGCGTTTCAGCATGAACACCACAGACTTTGACGTGTACCGTACAAAGGGCGTGTCTGATCAGCGTGGCCAGCTTCAGATGCAGTGGGACCGTCCGTTCCACAACAGTCTGGGCCAGCAGTGGCTTGTAACGGCACGGTTGGACTCAAACGTCTATCGAGCCACTCGCCTCGCACAGCAGCCGACCTATTACGCAGTTGGCGGCACAAAAATCACAGGGCAGGTTCTTCCAACCGTTGCGGTCAAGATGAACTGGCCGTTCCTCCGGTCCTTCGCCCGCGGACGTGGCACGCAGGTTCTTGAGCCTATTGTTCAGCTGATTGCCGCGCCTAACACCGGCAACTCTGCCAACAGCAATATGCCGAATGAAGACAGTCTGACGTACGAATTCACCGATACAACCATGTTCTCCCTGAACCGCTACGCCGGTACAGATCGCCTCGATGGCGGACTGCGCGGCAATATCGGCGTTCATCAGAGCTGGACGTGGAACGGCCATTCTATCGACATGCTGGTGAGTGAAAGCATCCAGGAGCACATCACAAAGAATCGTATTCCGTATTCCGGCCTGGATCATCACCTTTCGGACCCGGTTGGCCGTGTGCGCTTCACACCCAACAAGTACCTCGATGTAACGGCCCGCGGTCGTTACAATCCATGGACTCATCAGGTGGACTACGGCGAAGGCCTGTTCAGCGCCGGCATTCCGGCTTTGCGCTTCAGTGCCGGCTACCTCTATGCCCCGGTGACACCGTATTATTATTACGCCACCAACTATCGTGAGAGCGGCGTGAACTCGCCCTATCTTGTCAAGACGAACGAAATTACGGGCAGTGTCTCTACCCACTGGCGCCAGTATCATGCGTCAGGCTTCTTCCGTCGCAGCCTGTCCCGGAAACAGTTCGTCGCAAATGGCGGGGATATTGGGTATTCCAACGACTGCTTCGGGCTGGATATCATGTATATCAAACAGTACACCCGGATCGGCGGCGAGCAGCGGAACACCACTGTGATGTTCAACTTCACGTTCAAAACGATCGGCACTTTCGGAATTAACGGCTGAGCATGTCCAAGACCCATCGCATCGCATCTACTGCCCTGGTTGCCCTGCTGGCCTTCTCTGCGGCGGCTCCAACCGCTGTGGCGCATGCTGCACCCGCACACAAGAGTGCTCCCAAAAAGGAGCAGGCACCCGCAGCGAAACCGCCTGAAGACCAGATCCTGGCTGTTATCAACGGTCAGGTGCTAACCCAGCGTGATGTGGATAACCGCGCCAAGCTGTTCGTGCTCTCCACCGGCCTGCCCATCAGCCCGGATGTCATGAACCGCATGCGCGGCCAGATCATTCACCAGTTGATCGAAGAACGCCTGAAGACTCAGGAAATGCTGAAGCGACACATCAATGTCGAGCCTGAGCAGATTGCCGGAGCCATCAGCAACATCGAACAGCGCAACGGCATGCCCAAAAATGCCCTGCGTGACCGTCTGGCATCCGATGGCGTCTCCCTGACAACGCTAATCGATCAGATCCGTGTGCAGATTGGCTGGATGCAGGTGCTTCGTGAACAGTTGGGCGAAGGGGGCCGCATTACAGCCACCCAGATCGCACAACGTGAGCAGGCCCTTCAGGCTGAGCAGGGTCGCGCGCAGTACATGATGAGCGAAATTTTCGTTCCTGTTGCTGACCCACGCCACGATGAAAACGAACTTACGTTTACACGCACCATCATCTCCCAGCTTCGCGAAGGCGCGCCCTTCCCGATTGTTGCCGCACAGTTCTCGCAAGCACAGTCTGCTCTCGATGGCGGCTCCATGGGCTGGGTGCAGGAAGACAATCTTGACCCACAGGTCGTAAATGTCGTGCGACAAATGCCGATTGGCGCCATTTCCAACCCGATTCAGGTTGCTGGCGGCTTTGTCATCGCAACAGTTCAGGCCAAACGTGTCGTCGGCAAACAGATGGGCACGCTCGTTGCCCTGCGTCAGGCCTTCTTCCCGTTTGATGCGCCGCTGAACCCACAGAACCCTACACCTCAGCAGCAGGCAGCTCTTCAGAAAGCGACGCACGCTGTCGAAACGATCCATAGCTGTGATGCTCTGGAAGCGCTTAACAAAGCTCAGGGTGAGAAGCGCCCCAGCAATCCCGGAACTCAGGTTCTGGAACGCTTGGCGCCCCAGATGCGCTCCATTATCGAGCCTCTGCCTATAAACAAGGTAAGCCACCCGCTGGTATCCATGGATGGTATTGCCCTGTTGATGGTCTGTGATCGCCAGCAGAAAAATCTGGCACAGCAGACACCGGGTGAAATTGCCGATCAGCTCATGAACGAGCGCGTTGAGCAGGCGTCCCGTCAGCTCCAGCGGGATCTACAGCGCCGGTCCATCATCGATATTCGCCCCGCAGCGAAGCCGGCTCTCAACTGACGTGAGCCTTCCTTCTCTGAAAGAGTCTATCCAGGCTTACGGTCTGGATGCAAAAAAATCCCTCGGTCAGCACTTTCTTCTGGATCCCGGAATTTGTGCCCGGATCGTCGCCTTGGGTGGCGATCTGACCGGGCGAAGCGTTGTCGAAATCGGACCTGGCCCTGGTGGCCTGACACGCGCTCTGCTCGATAGTCCGGCAAGCCGTGTCGATGCTGTGGAAATTGATGAACGCGCGTGGCCGCTGCTCGAAGAGCTGGCCGGGCACTATCCGGATCGTCTGCATATTATCCGGCAGGATGCCCTGAAACTGGATGCGGCGAGCCTTGCCCCCGCTCCGAGACAGATCATCGCTAACCTGCCTTATAATGTTGCCACGCCCCTTCTTGTTGGCTGGTTGAGACAGGCCCATTCGTGGGAACGCCTGTCTTTGATGTTCCAGCTTGAAGTTGCTGAACGCATCTGTGCTGAACCAGATACCTCTGCTTACGGGCGGCTTGCTGTTCTGGCCCAATGGTGCGCGTCCTGTTCCGTAGCTCTGCGTATTCCACCAGGGGCATTTTCCCCACCACCTAAGGTCCACTCGGCAGTTGCGGTTCTCATTCCGCATGCAGAGCAGCCCGCACCAGAGCTTTTCCGTGCGATGGAGCGCGTCACAGCCGCCGCGTTCGGACAGCGCCGCAAGATGCTACGCTCATCTCTTAAATCGATTGGTGGAGAAGCACTTCTGGACGCTGCGGGTATCGAGCCCACACGCCGGGCTGAAACCCTGAGCGTTGCAGAATTTGGCCGCCTTGCAGAGCTGCATCTTGCCCGCTCCCGCGCCTGAGAACCTTCCCCGCTGTCGTTGGGCCGTAACAGACCCCCTTCTTCGTCAGTACCATGACGAAGAGTGGGGTGTTCCGATCCGTGATAGCCGTGAGCTGTGGGAGACCCTCGTTCTGGAAAGCTTTCAGGCTGGCTTGTCCTGGGCAATTGTTCTGAAACGGCGCGAAGGATTTCGAAAAGCCTTCGCTAACTTTGACCCTGAAAAAGTAGCCCTCTTTACGGAGCAGGATATCGACCGCCTCATGCAGGATCCCGGCATTATCCGAGCCCGTGCCAAGATCAAAGCCACCATAGGCAATGCACAAGCCTACCTCGCCATGAAGGAACAAGGCGAAGATTTCGCAGGTTTCATTGCTTCCTTGGTCCCAAACGCTCCGATTTATAATTCGACCGGAACAGTCTTGGCGCAGTCGCCTCTTTCAGTAACTGTGTCTAAAGCTTTAAAAGCCCGAGGCTTTCGCTTCGTCGGACCTGTCATCGTGTATGCCTGGATGCAGGCCGTGGGTCTGATCCACGATCATGACCCATCCTGCTTTCGCTACGAACCCCACGTTTGAAAACTCAGACTACGCTTTTCGCACGCTCACTTTCAAACATGTAGTCACGGGTCAAAGGCACAGCATCCACGGACCGTGTCAGCTGAAGCTGGAAATTCATGTGCCCTTGCACGCGGAACGCCAGCTCGCTCCCCACGAGATATAACTCGAACATCCGCACAAACCGTTCGTCATACAGATCAATGATTTTCTGTCTGTTGGCCTCAAAACGCTTGCGCCATTCTGCAATTGTCTTGGCATAGTGCAGACGCAGAACTTCGCAGTCCGTCATCCAAAGGCCAGTGCGCTCAACAGCAGCCAGCGTCTCGCTTAGAGATGGGGAATATCCGCCGGGAAAGATGTATTTCTGGAGCCAGGCGTTAGTCGTTCCAGGCCCATCCGTTCGGCCAATCGAGTGGATCAAAGCCACCCCATCCGGCTTTAGACATTCCTTGATTCCGCGAAAATAGCGCTCAAATTGCGGCTGCCCAACGTGCTCGAACATTCCGACTGACACGACACGATCAAACTCGTGATGAACGTTCCGATAGTCCATGAGCTCGAAACGGACCTGCCCTTCCAGCCCCTCGGCGCGCACCCGAGCCCGCGCTTCCTCCAACTGCTCCTTGGAAAGCGTAATACCGACAACCGTTGCGCCATATTCTTTTGCCAGCGTCAGCGCCAGACCGCCCCAACCACAGCCAATATCCAGAACTTCCAGTCCCGGACGATTGAGATTCAATTTGGAGGCAATGTGTCGCTTCTTCGCGATCTGAGCCTCCTCAAGCGTCATATCTTCACGCTGGAAATAAGCGCAGGAGTACTGGCGGTCCTTGTCCAGAAACAAGTCATAAAGGCGACCATTTAGATCATAATGATGCGCAACATTCCGGCATGACCGTTTCAGGGAATTAAGGCCCTTGAAAGGTCGCAGAAGGTAACGGAGTCGATCCTCGATCTCTTCAAAAACATGGCCACCTTGCGTGATGTTCGCCATCAGAACGATCATCAGTGTCTCAAGAGTGCATCCTTCCGGCGCAAGTTCGCCAGCCATGTATTCTTCGCCAAACGCCAACCCGGAATTAATAACCAGAGAACGCTCAGCCTGTTTTGTTTTGAGATGTAAGCCCGCTTCAACGCCGGGTAAGAACCCACGATAGGTCTGCATCGTGCCGTCACTGAACGTGACTCGCAGCGTTCCGACCTGAATAAATTTCTTCAGAACGAAATCGAGAATGGGTTTCACGCCTGTCTCCCTCCTGTTCACGCGTCATGACAAGACATGACACAGTCTTCAGTTGCCTGACCGGGAGAGCAGACATCAAAAAACCCGGCGCGGGAATACCCGGCCGGGTTTTCTGTTGGCTATGCCAGCGAAATCAGCCTTCGGCTTCTTCCGTGACTGCAGCTTCGGCAGCAGCTTCTTCAGCTGCGTTCTCTGCCTGCAGTTCGCCGAGGATGTTGTCATCCTCTTCTTCCACGCCAACGGCTTCGCCGCGGGCCTGGCGCTCAGCTTCTTCAGCAGAACGTGCAACGTTGACTGTCAGCGGAATGGAAACTTCCGGGTGCAGGACGATGCGGGCTTCCGTCAGGCCAAGAGACTTGATCGGGTGAGCCAGAACAACCTGCTGACGAGCAACCGTAAGGCCAGCGTCCGTAGCAGCAACAGCGATATCACGCGTGCTGACGGAGCCGTACAGGTTGCCGCTGTCACTTGCCTGACGGATGATGACGACAGACAGGCTGTCCATACGTTCGGCAAGACGCTCAGCTTCTTCGCGCTTCTTGATGTTCAGCGCTTCAAGCTGGGCGCGCTCCGTGTCAAAGCGCTTGCGGTTTGCGGCCGTAGCACGCATCGCCTTGCCTTGCGGAAGCAGGAAGTTACGGGCGTAACCCGGCTTCACGGAAACAAGATCGCCCATCTGGCCGAGATGCTCGACCCGCTGGAGCAGGATCAGTGCGGTCTGGGACATGGTGCTCTCCTCAGCTTACGACGTAGGGGAGCAGGGCAAGGAAGCGGGCACGCTTGATAGCCTGCGCCAGCTCACGCTGCTTCTTGGCCGAAACAGCCGTGATACGGCTCGGCACGATCTTGCCACGCTCAGAGAGGAAGCGGCTCAGAAGACGCACGTCCTTGTAGTCGATCTTCGGCGCATTCGGGCCGGAGAACGGGCAGGACTTACGACGACGATAAAAAGGACGGCGTGCGCCGACAGCCGTGCGACGGGCTGCTGGGTTGACGTCGTTCACGTCGGTGGTGGTTGTATCGGACATGTTTCTTACTCCGCTCCAGCCGCCTCACGAGCATCGTCCTGCTCGCCGCGTGCACGGTATTCTTCACGGTCTTCGCTGCCACGACGCGGGCCGCCACGGCCGCTCTCGAAGCGACCAGCCGGCTTGGAGCCGCCACGGAAGCTACCACGGTCGCCGCGGTCATCATTCTTGCGAGCAAGAACCGGGGACGGAGTTTCGTCGATTTCGTCAACGCGAAGCGTCAGAACGCGAAGCACGTCTTCGTTCAGGCCGAGCTGACGCTCAACTTCACGAAGCGTATCCGGCGTGCAGTCGATACCGAGCAGGACGTAATGGCCCTTACGGTTCTTCTTGATGCGGTATGCGAGCGAACGGAGACCCCAGAATTCGCGCTTCTGGATGGAACCACCATTCTCGGTCAGCAGGGCTTCAATGGTCTCAACCAGGCTCTCGACCTGTGCCTGAGACACATCGTTACGTGCGATGAGCACGCTTTCGTACAGTGGCATGAAAACTCCCTTCGGATAAGGTCAACCCAACTGGTCCAGCCCGTGCCGGAGACAGTGCAATCTTTGGGGAAAGCGCGGGTATAGCCGGCGCGACGCCACATCGCCCGGCAGGGAAAGGCTGCATTAATCATGCAGCCTAACGGAAATCAAGGATAAACTCAGAGTCGACGCAGCTCTGCCGGAACATATTCGTCAGGAACATTCCAGATTTCCTGAACAACATACTGAATTACAAACCCACATTTCTGATAATTGGTCAGAGCTCTGGGATGATCCAGTGTGCAGGTATTGACCCGCAATCGCCAGCACCCTGCCGCAAACGCCTGAGAAATTGCGGAATCCAGCAATGCCCGACCTAAGCCACGACCAATCGCTGCTGGCAGAAGTCCGAAGTACGCCAGATTGGCGTCTCCACCCTCTCTCAGATCCAGTTCGTAAAACCCGAGAGGCGTACCATCTGCCTGCCAGAGCACCATGAAGTAAACGTCAGGATCATGAACAATTTCAGCAAGTTTTTCGTCCGGCATCGGACGACGCATCCACCAGCAATATGCCTCACCGACTTCCCGATAAAGCTTGCGGTATAGCGGCAATGCCGGAGGGAGAACTCTCTCAAGAGAGACCCCCTCTGGCAAAACCGGAGCTGGGCGGCTTGCCCTCGTCTCCAGAAAAGTCACACCCACCTCAAAACGGGTGGATGATCCCTGCGGATGAAGCCAGGCCGGCAGCATGACCCAGACGATCAGTTATCGTCGAGGAAGGAACGCAGCTTGCGGCTGCGGCTCGGGTGCTTGAGCTTGCGAAGAGCCTTTGCCTCGATCTGACGAATACGCTCACGCGTCACGTTGAACTGCTGGCCCACTTCCTCAAGGGTGTGGTCCGTGTTCATGCCAATACCGAAGCGCATCCGCAGCACGCGCTCTTCACGCGGCGTCAGGGACGCCAGAACGCGCGTGGTTGCTTCACGCAGGTTGGTCTGGATCGCGGCATCCAACGGAATAACAGCCGTCTTATCCTCGATGAAGTCACCAAGATGACTGTCTTCCTCGTCGCCAATCGGCGTTTCAAGGGAGATCGGCTCCTTGGCGATCTTCAGGACCTTCCGGACCTTCTCCAGCGGCATGCCGAGCTTCTCAGCCAGCTCTTCCGGAGCAGGCTCGCGCCCGATCTCATGCAGCATCTGACGGGACGTGCGCACCAGCTTGTTGATCGTTTCGATCATGTGCACCGGAATACGGATCGTCTTGGCCTGATCGGCGATAGAACGCGTGATCGCCTGACGGATCCACCAGGTGGCATAGGTCGAGAACTTGTAACCGCGACGGTACTCGAACTTGTCCACAGCCTTCATCAGACCGATGTTGCCTTCCTGAATCAGATCCAGGAACTGCAGACCACGGTTCGTGTACTTCTTGGCAATCGAGATCACGAGACGAAGGTTAGCCTCGATCATTTCCTTCTTGGCACGCGTGGAGTCACGCTCACCACGGGAAATGGTCGCATACACACGACGGAACTCCCCAACCGGCAGGCCAGTCTCGTGAGAAAGCGCCGCAAGATCAGCACGCATGGACCGGATCTGGTCCAGGTGCTTGGTTGTCAGCGTCTTCCAACCCTTACCGGGCAGAGTGCAAATAAAATCAACCCAGGTTGGGTCCATCTCGCGGTTACGATACTTCAGCAGGAAGTCGTCACGCGAAATCTTGCAGCCCTCAGCCAGACGCAGCAAGCGGCCTTCGAGATTGTTCAGACGCTGAACATGCATCTTGATCTGGGCAACAAGCTCTTCAATCCGGTTGTTATGCAGGTGAACCTGCTCCACCAGACTGACCAGTTCATGGCGCAGCTCTTCGTAGATGTTCTCAGACTTGTCCGAGCTTTCCTCACCGGCCGTCAGGGCCTCCAGACGCTTGACCTGAAGCTGACGCAGCTTGTGATACAGCGGCTCGATGGCTTCGAAGCGGGCCAGGATTTCTGGCTTCAGCTTCTCTTCCAGAGCAGACAGGGACAGGCCACTGCCTTCCTGCTGATCACCGTCGCCTTCTTCGGCATCGTCGTCCGTGGCATCTTCGTCAGCCGCAGCTTCCTCGCCTTCCTCGCCCTCTTCGCCTTCAGGACCCGGACCGACAGCCTGACTGGCTTCCAGATCGACGATGTCGCGGAGCAGCATTTCGCCGTCCTTGAGGCGTTCATGCCAGGAAATGATCGCGCGGATCGTCAGCGGACTTTCGCAAAGCCCGCCAATCATCTCGTCACGACCTGCTTCAATGCGCTTGGCGATCGCGATTTCGCCTTCGCGGGACAGGAGCTCTACAGACCCCATCTCACGCAGATACATCCGAACCGGATCATCCGTGCGGCTGGCAGCCTCGGCATCAATATTGCCGCCCTGAGGCTCGTCTGATTCCTCAGCTTCTTCCTTGGCTTCTTCCTGAGCCGGCTCAGCTTCGTCCTGTTCTTCGTTTTCCAGAACCTGAATGCCCATCTCTGACAGAGCTGCCATGACGTCTTCGATCTGCTCGGAGGACATCTGGTCCTGCGGCAGAACGGCGTTCAGCTCGTCAAAGGTAATATGGCCACGCTCACGCCCTTTGGCGATCAGCCGCTTCACGGCAGCGGATTGCGTATCAAGAAGAGTGGCATCCCCCTCCTGTTCCTGCGCGTTCCGATCCGTACCAGAGGCTGTTTTCGTCGCCATGCGTCTCTCCCTCAACTCCACCGAAAGCAAGCAATTCGGCAGCGTGCAGGTGGTCGATCCTGAGCCGTAAGTCAAGGTTTAGACGAAAAAGAAAGCAACTTCAGGGCAATAAAAAACGTTAGCCCCGGCCTTTTTCACCCTTCTTCTTCAACATCCTCACCTCGCCGCAGCGCTTCCAGAACCCTCATCCGCGCCAGCAGGCTTTCCGGAAAAGATGAGTCTCCGCCCCCTCTACCAGAATAGACCTGCATGATGGTTGCCTGAATGTCATTGGCCACTTCGCGCTCGAAATTGCGAAAATTTACAAGCCCGTAAAAGTGCCACCAGCTCTCCACAACATCGATCTTGAGAACTTCATCTCTATCTTTTCCGAGCCCCACTTCCCGAGGCATCGGACTTTCTGTCACAGCCGCCACGATATCCGTCAGCCCATGAGCCTCGATCCAGCGATGGCAGTTCTCTTCCGTCAGATCCTCGTCCTGGCAACTCCAGTCCAAAAGGGCGGAGCGAATCCGATCCAGATCCACCGGGAGAGCCAGACTGCTATAGGCCTGCTCCACCTCCGGAAGAATATCCGGATAGCACAGCAGCATCGCAGTCAGAATGTTGAGACGCTCCACACTCCCCTGCTCGATATGCCGCATCTCACCAGGGGCCTGCGTTGAAAGAGGAAGCGGCGCTCCTTTCTTCTGGAACGGCTTTTTGCTTCCACCACCGCGCCTGAACCGCGCGAAAAACATATCCAGAAACGTACTGCGATACTCAGACGCAAGTGCCCGATCCGGGATCAGCTTTGACAGAGCAACAAGCTTCTCACGCAACGCCGCCCGCTGATCGGGACCGGGATCAACCATTCCCCCTGTCATCAACCCGAACAATTCAGTCGCCAGAGACGTCGCCCCAGACAGGGCTTCCTTCATGGCCGCAACGCCGCGTGTACGGATCAGACTGTCCGGGTCATCTTTAGGGTCCAAGCGACAGAACCTGAGCGTTCGTTCGGGAGATAGCAGGGGAAGCGCGACTTCACAGACCCGCAGCGCCGCGCGGGCTCCTGCCGCATCACCATCCAGACACAGGATCGGAGAGGGCGTCATACGCCACAACAGATCAAGCTGCTCTTCGCCCAGCGCAGTCCCCAACGGCGCCACAGCACCACCAAAGCCTGCCTGGTCCAGAGCAATGACATCCATATACCCTTCAACCACAACAAGCTCCGCGCCCTTGTGGACAGCCTCACGCGCCAGATCGAGGTTGTAGAGTGTGCGCCGCTTGGAGAAGAGCGCCGTTTCCGGACCATTGAGATATTTTGGCTGCCCGTCCCCCAGGGTGCGCGCGCCAAAAGAAATCAGCTTGCCGCGGCGATCCCGGATCGGAAACGTCACGCGATTGAAAAACAGTTCCCCTTTGGGCTGCCCCCGATCATCCACACGCAAAATGCCCGCCTGAACCAGCATTTCAGGCGTCACATCATGGGCGCGCAGTTCTTCAACCAGATGCCGCCCATCGCCAGACCACCCCAAACCAAACCGCTCGATAGTCGCGTCACTCAGTCCGCGCCCACGCAGATAAGCAAGCCCTTCCCGTCCTTCCGGAAGGAAGAGCCGACGCCGGTAACTGGCCTGAACGAGAGACAAGACATCGCCAAGAGATTTGACCTCCCGCGCACGCGCCTCACTCCGTGGGTCCTGCTTCGGAACTTCAAGGCCTGCTTCAGCGGCTAGTTGCTCAACAGCCTCAGGGAAACTCCTGCCGTCGCTCTGCATGACAAAGGAGATCGCATCACCATGCGCGCCACAGCCAAAGCAATGAAAATGATCATCATAAACGTAGAAAGACGGCGTCTTTTCCCCGTGGAAAGGACAGCATGTCTTCCAGTTACGACCGGAGCGAACCAGCTTGTTACGACGCCCGATCAGGGAGGCCAGCGGCGTTCGATTGCGGAGTTCGTCCAGAAAGGCGGCGTCGAATGCCATCGGGCAGCAGGAGCCTTTCAATCAGTTCCGTCGGAAGAGATGGCTCTTACAAGCCTGAGACAGGAAAATCTACTCTGGCTCGAACAGCGGGCACTCAAAGAAAAACAGAAAGGTTACTGGCCGTTTCCGAAACAATCGTAGCCGTTTTCCTGATCTGGAAACGATTACAATATGACAACTAAAAGAAATTTTTTTCTTTTGACACCCATCAATGGAAGAGGCGCAAATATAGCGTCAATATGGCAGTCGAACGAGGTGCAGGCCCCTGCATCCCTTTAGTGGGGTGGATGAGTCGCTCCTTCACAAAAGATTAAAGACGCAGGATCTCAACCTATGACCGTAAAAATCACGGTACTAAAAGAACAGGACGAAGGCGGTGAACGTCGCGTCGCCCTGATCCCGCAGGTTGTCGAGCGCCTTAGCAGCCTCGGCGTCTCTTTCGCGATGGAAAACGGGGCCGGTGTCGCCTCTTCCTATCCGGATGAAACCTATAAAGACGTAACCCTTTCAACAGACCGGAAGGCTCTTCTCGGCGATGCGGATATTGTCCTCGCCGTTCAGCCTCCCACCATTGAAACCGTTCAGGCCATGAAGCCCGGCGCCATTCTGGTGTCCTTCATTTACGGCCGAAACCACCCTGATCTGGTCAAAGCCCTGCGGGACCAGAAAGTAACCTGCTTCGCCATGGAGCTGGTGCCCCGCATTTCCCGCGCACAGGCCATGGACGCCCTGTCCAGTCAGGCCACCCTTGCCGGCTATTACGCCGTTCTGCTCGGGTCCGTGCATATGACCAAGATCCTTCCCATGATGACCACGGCCGTCGGCTCCCTGCGGGCCGCACAGGTTCTGGTCATGGGGCTTGGCGTCGCTGGCCTTCAGGCTCTCGCAACGGCCAAGCGTCTTGGTGCCGTCACGGAAGGCTATGACGTCCGCCCCGAAACACGCGAAGAGGCACAGTCTCTGGGTGCCAAATTCGTCGATACCGGCGTGGATGGCACCGGCAAGGGCGGTTATGCCCGCGAACTGACAGACGAAGAAAAACAGACGGTCCGCAAGGTCATCAGCGACCACATCGCACGGGCTGACCTGATCGTCACGACAGCAGCAGTCCCCGGCAAAAAGGCTCCGCGCCTGATTGATGCCGAGCAGATCAAGGCCATGAAGCCCGGCTCCGTCATCATCGACCTCGGTGCAGAAGGTGGTGGCAACTGTGAAGGCACACAGGCCGGCCAGACGGTGCAGGTTGGCCCGACCACAATCGTTGGTCCGATCAATGTTCCGTCCATGCTCGCCCTTCAGGCCAGCGAACTTTATTCCAAAAATATCATGCATCTGCTCCAACAGATCCTGACCAAGGATGGTCAGATCCAGCTGGATTTCACGGATGAAGTCATTTCCGGCACAGCCCTGACTCATGATGGCTACATCACGAACGAAGGCATCCGCACGGCCGTCGATCCGAATTCCCCGGCGCCACCCGCACCACAACCCCCTGCCCCGGCTGCCGCCCCCGCCGCACCGGCACAGGCTTCAGGACAGGAGGCCGCACGATGATCACCGCAATGACCTTCATCATCGCGCTCTACATCTTCATGCTCGCGGCCTTCACGGGCTACGAGGTCATCAGTCGCGTGCCATCCATTCTGCACACACCGCTGATGTCTGGCTCGAACTTCGTGCACGGCATCGTGGTCGTGGGGGCGCTGACAGCCCTTTTCAACGCCTCTTCCGTGCTCGAACAGGTTGTCGGTTTCCTCGGCGTCATGATGGGCGCTGGTAACGTTGTCGGCGGTTACGTCGTGACAGACCGTATGCTGGCCATGTTCAAGCCCAGTGACAAAGCGGCTCCGCAGAAGGGAGCGCAGAAATGATCCTCCTCGAATATATCGTCGCTATCAGCGCCCTTATCGCCTCCGGCCTACTGGTCTACGGCCTCAAGCGCATGTCCTCTCCCGTCACGGCCGTTTCCGGCATTGTGACGGCTGGCTGGGGTATGCTGTTCGTCACGGCAGCCAGCTTCCTCGGCATCTTCAGTGTTTCTGAAGCCGCAAAACCACATCTGGTCGTCAACGTCATTCTGGCCATTCTCGCCCTTGTCATCGGCGGCGGCTGGGCTGGGTGGAAAGGCCGCAGCGTTGCCATGACGGCCATGCCGCAGATGGTTGCCCTCTTCAACGGCATGGGTGGCGGTGCTGCCGCAGCTGTGTCCGTCATTGCCCTGACCGGCCCGAAAGAGACAGGCATCGTTCCGCTGCTCGTCACCGTCGCCGGTGGCCTGATCGGCAGCATGTCCCTGTCGGGTTCCATCATTGCCTGGGCCAAGCTCGATGGCCGCATGAACAAGCCGATCCGTTTCGGTGGGCAGCGTATCGTCAATGCTGCCGTTTTTATGCTCACCGTCCTGCTCGGCATCATGGCAGCCTTCCTGTACCATCAGGATGGCGGCGGTATCGCCACGCTGCTGTTCTTCATCGGTGCCCTGCTGGCTGGCATCTGCATGACGATCCCCATCGGCGGCGCTGACATGCCGGTCGTGATCTCGCTTTACAACGCCTTCACAGGTCTGGCTGTCGGTCTCGAAGGCTATGTCATGGCCGATCCGGCTCTGATGATCGCCGGTATGGTTGTGGGTTCCGCCGGTACACTGCTGACGGTCATGATGGCCAAGGGCATGAACCGTTCGATTGCCAACGTGCTGTTCAGCAACTTCGGTGAAGCTTCTGCCTCCACAGCAACAGGCCCCGAAAAGGAAGCCAAGTCCGTCGCTCCAAGCGATGCTGCCACGACAATGCGTTATGCGTCGTCTGTCATCATCGTGCCGGGTTACGGTCTGGCCGTCGCTCAGGCTCAGGGCAAGCTGTACGACTTCGTCAAACAGCTTCAGGCCGCAGGGGTGGACGTCAAGTTCGCCATCCATCCAGTCGCCGGTCGTATGCCGGGCCACATGAACGTGCTGCTCGCCGAAGCCGGCGTCCCGTATGACATGATCTATGACATGGAAGACATTAACGACAGCTTCGCTGACACAGATGTCGCCCTCATCATCGGCGCCAACGACGTGGTGAACCCATCCGCCCGGACGGACAAATCCTCCCCGATCTACGGCATGCCGATCCTGAATGCCGATCAGGCCCGTCAGGTCTTCGTCATCAAGCGTGGCATGGGCATGGGTTACTCCGCGGTTCAGAACCCGCTCTTCTTCCAGGACAACTGCGCCATGGTCTTCGGCGATGCGCAGGCCGTCCTCAGCAAGATGGTCGAAGCCGTCAAGGCTCTCGGCGCATCGTAAAACCCTTCTCAAGGAGACACTCTCATGGCTGATACAATGCTGGCCGCCGTCGTCCGGGAGTTCGGGAAGCCTCTCTCCGTAGAGAGACTTCCCATCCCCGAGATCCGGCCCAACCAGATCCTTGTGAAAGTCGATACCTGCGGCGTCTGCCACACCGACCTGCATGCCGCGGAGGGTGACTGGCCCGCAAAGCCGAACCCACCGTTCATTCCGGGCCATGAAGGCATCGGCCATATCGTGGCCGTTGGCAGTCAGGTCAGCCACGCCAAGATCGGCGACGTGGTCGGTGTGCCGTGGCTCTACTCGGCCTGCGGACACTGCGAACACTGCCTCGGCGGGTGGGAGACGCTGTGTAAGGATCAGGACGACACCGGCTACACGGTCAATGGCTGCTTCGCCGAATATGTCGTCGCAGATCCGAACTATGTCGCACATCTGCCCAGCAACATTGATGCCCTACAGGCAGCACCAGTGCTCTGTGCTGGTCTGACCGTCTATAAGGGCCTGAAAATGACCGAGGCCCGCCCCGGTCAGTGGATGGCCATTTCGGGCGTTGGGGGACTGGGTCAGATGGCCGTTCAATACGCGGTCGCCATGGGCATGAATGTCGTGGCCGTCGATATTGACGACGACAAGCTCGCCACCGCTACAAAGCTTGGCGCGGCTCTGACCGTCAATGCCAAGGACAAGGACCCGGCAGCCTTCATCCAGCAGGAAGTTGGCGGCGCTCATGGCGCTCTCGTTACGGCTGTGGGTCGCACCGCGTTCTCGCAGGCCATGGGTTATGCCCGCCGTGGCGGCACAATCGTTCTGAACGGCCTGCCACCCGGAGACTTCCCGGTGTCGATCTTCGATATGGTCATGAACGGCACGACCATTCGTGGCTCCATCGTGGGCACACGGCTGGACATGATCGAAGCCATGGATTTCTTCGCCCGTGGCAAAGTGAAATCCGTCGTCACCGCAGACAAGATCGAGAACATCAACACGATCTTCGACAACCTCAAGAACGGCCGCCTTCAGGGCCGTACGGTTCTGGATTTCCGGTCCTGAGACAGGACACCTGAGACTTTAGAAAGCACACGCCATGTTTGCCATGCAGCTCCGCCAACACCACCAGCCTCCGGAATGGGTGGAGCTGCCAGACCCCGAACCCGGACCGGACGAAATCCGCATCCGCATCGGGGCCTGCGGCGTCTGCCGCACAGATCTGCATGTCGTGGACGGCGAACTCGCCAACCCCACTCTTCCCATCATTCCCGGACATGAAATCGTCGGGCGAATTGATAAACTCGGAAGCAACGTTACGAGCCTGAATGTTGGGGAACGCGTCGGCATCCCGTGGCTCGGCCATACCTGTGGGCATTGCTATTACTGCACGCACGGGATGGAAAATCTCTGCGATCACCCCCTGTTCACAGGCTTCACCCGCAATGGTGGCTACGCCACCATGACGGTTGCTGATGCGCGATATGCCTTTCCCATGGGTGACAAAGGGGAAGACAAGGATCTTGCTCCCCTGCTTTGCGCAGGCCTGATCGGCTGGCGCTGTCTCAGCAAGGCTGGAGACGGCAAAAAGATTGGTCTTTATGGCTTTTGGAGCCGCCGCTCACATCATCATTCAGGTAATGCGCTGGCAGGGGCGCGAGGTTTATGCCTTCACATCCCCCGGAGACACAGAGAAGCAGGCATTTGCCCGTTCCCTTGGCGCCATATGGGCAGGCGGTTCAGACGAACTTCCCCCCGAACCTCTTGATGCCGTCATCTTGTTTGCGCCTGTCGGCGCGCTGGTTCCAGCCGGACTGAAAGCCGTCCGCAAGGGTGGAAAGGTCGTGTGTGGCGGCATCCACATGAGCCCGATCCCGTCCTTCTCATACGATACACTCTGGGAAGAACGTGAAATCGTCTCCGTTGCCAATCTGACCCGGCAGGACGGTCTGGATTTTCTGAAACTGGCTCCTGAAATCGGCATCAAGGTCACGAATACGCCTTATGCCCTCAAAGATGCCAATCAGGCTCTGGATGACCTGCGTCACGGTCGCTTCGAAGGAGCCGCTGTTCTCATTCCATAAGCGGACATCACTGCTCTGCCCTCGCTCTTAACAGCCCCATCGCCTAAGAAAGACATACTGTGTCACACTAAGGCGACAGGCACTTCATGCGTAAAACAGCTCTTCTCCTGATCGTCTTTCAATTCTGCGGGCATGCTCAAGCTGCACCTTGGCAGAATTGCCTTCATGGCGCGGTCTCCGTTCCACTAGAGCACTATAATGCGCCACCCTCCATGCTGGGCAGTATAGACAGATTACCTGCCCGCTTTTTCCTTGCCCCACAGGCAAGCGATACTTTTATTTTTGCCAATCACAATGTCACGTTTTCGGGCTCAGCTCCTGAAGATGCCGGATCAGAAACAGGCGAAGCGACAGTATTCGTAAAAACGCTCTCAACCGTAAATATTGGTGCCCTCATACTCAAAAATTATACTGCTTATGTGGTGGATTATTCAGTGCCCAACACTATTATTCCGCCACTCCAGGTGGAACTGGGAGAGCACTTTCTCTCCCATATTTCCACCCTGATTGACCGCTCCTCTCGCAACGTCACGTTCTTTCGATACGACGATGAGAAATGTCCATCGATCGGAGATTTGCTCCCCGCGCCGACAACCAAACTGCACCTCTATCAAGACGGTTATCCACTCTCGAACACGGTTCTTGTTGAACTCAACGGCCATCCAGTTCGGATGAAAATCAACCTAAGCTCCAACCGAACCCTGATCCAGCAAGATACAGCCAGAGCAATAGGCATTGCGCCTGAGCCAAACACAGATGATCCCGTCCGCATCAATGCAAGCAATACAGTTGGTGGCTATCTTCATACGTTCGACACACTAAAAATCGGCCCGTTTCTGCTGTCTCACCCGAAGATCGTCATCGCTTCCACCATTGCCTATGACGAGTTAGGCACTGATGCTTTGAACCATTTCCATATCCTTCTGGACCCACCTCGTGCGGCCATCTGGCTCTCTCCCGCGTCAGACCCTTCTCTCACCAAAGAACCTCCGCTGCCATGGACGCCCCTCCATATCCGGAAGTATCAGGCGACTGCTCATGATCAGGGCATCGCACCAAAAGATACCGTTCATTCCGGGAATGATATGTTGAAGAAAGCCAGGCCAGATCGATAATACTATTCCGAATTAGAAACATATCATCTGACCATAAAGGCTCGGCCGCCATGAGACGACTGTCCAAAACACTTCGAAGCGCCTTGCTCGCATCCACACTTGGCGCAGCATGCATCCCCAGCCACGGCGAGGCGCAAACTCTCCCGCCCCTGCAAAGTGTCTCCGTTTACGGTCAGCAGATCCGTTTCTTGGAAGCTGGTACAGGTCCGGACCTTGTGCTGGTCCATGGCCTCGGAAGCAGCGCCACAATGGACTGGGGCAAAGTCATCCCTGAACTGTCCCGGCATTATCATGTGATTGCCATGGATCAGCTCGGTTTTGGTGCTTCGGAAAAGCCGCTGATCGCCTACGGAATTCAGACATGGGTGGACATGCTGGATGGCTTCCTGAAAGCACGTCACATCACGCATTTCATGCTCGCTGGAGAATCCCTTGGCGGCTGGATTGCGGGACTTTACACAATCGAAGCGGCACAGAATTCCTCCATGGCCATGCCCCTGCGCCTCGTCCTGAGTGATGCCGCTGGCCACAAGTCTCTCGTCGAACATGGTCTTCCCCTGTTCGGGCCGGTCTCATTTTCTGGCATTCGCACGGGGCTAAGATGGCTGTTTTACAATAAAGCCCTCATTACAGATGAACTGGTTCAGGCAACATTCCAAACCCGACTGGCCGAAGGTGCGCAATACACGCAGGAGAGCTTCGCCAGAAACGCCAATGTGCCGGACACCTTTCTCGATGACAGCATGAAGGCCATTCATATTCCCACGCTGGTGATCTGGGGACAGAATGACCAAGTCATTCCACTGGCCGACGGCCACGATTTTGCTGCAAAAATTCCCGGAGCACATCTGACGGTCATTCCGCAATCAGGGCATGCCCCCAGCATTGAGCGACCCGAGGCTTTTCTTAAAGCCGTCGAGCCGTTCCTAGCAGCGAAGTAGTACCCGCCATCAGACCAGAGGGGCTGGAATCCCGTCCCTCATGTCCTGTGCCTCAACATACATCCGCAATACAGCGGGGTATCGCGTGCGGGTTGTTTTCTCCAGCATCGAAACTCCCCGCTCCACGTCTCCGGCTGAGATCGCGTCATCCCAGTCCAGAGACAGCAGAACGATAATGCTCTCGGGGCCTCGGGTCTCCGTCACAACCTCATTGATCCCGACAACACCGGGCAATTTCCGCGCTTCAGCGCGCACAAAGGCATCAATTTCCGGATTGCTCTCACCCACAAGAAGAGAGCGCGTCTCGTTGGTCAGCAATGCTGCGACCACAACCAGCACGACACCAATCAGCAGCGATGCAATTCCATCCAGAACGTGCCAACCTGTCACTACGGAAAGCACTGTAAACACCAGCGCAATCAACAGACTGACCAGCGCGGCCCCATCCTCAAACAACACGACGAACAGGCCGGGATCGGCACTCCGCCGTATCATTCTCCACAATGAAACCCCCTCGCTACGTGGCAGGGATTTCACCGCAGCAATGAACCCATACCCTTCCATGCTGCCGGAAATTGCGAGAATGGCCACGTTCATCCACCATCCCGGAAAGACATGACCCAGAAGGTTCACCGGCTGCATTTCCGCCGGATGCATGACCTTCTCCCAACCTTCATAAAGAGACGCGACGCCACCACCCACAAACAGCGCGCCAGCCACAACCATCGTCCAGAAATACAGCTCGCGATGGTAGCCCAGCGGATGCTCCTTCGTTGCCGGTGCCGCGGACCGCTTCATGCCCACCAACAACAGGATCTGGTTTCCGCAGTCCACAAAGGAATGAACCGTCTCAGCCAACATCGCAGCAGAGCCAGTTAGAAGGGCAGCCATGCCTTTCACGCAGGCAATGCCGAAATTGACACCCAGCGCGATGAAAACGACTTTTGTTGAACCACCAGCAGACATGAAGCCCTCATTTCCGTAAGCAAAGGCCAGATTGGGGACCTCAGATAACCTAAGTCAAACTTTGCGGGCTTTCTTGGGTTCATGACCCCAACATAAAAAAGGCCGCCCTCAAGGGACGGCCTTCTTCAAGCGACGATGGCTAGCCCGCTTCAGGCAGACAGACGTGCCTTCACAAGTGCACTGGCCCTGGCCGGGTCCAGATCGGCACCAAAACGCTCTTTCAGCGCTGCCATCACCTTGCCCATGTCTTTCATGCTTTCCGCACCTACAGCAGTGGCGGCTTCATCAATGGCAGACTTCAGAGTTGCCTCATCGAGTTCTGGCGGCAGGTAGGCCTTGATCGTTGCGATCTCACCTTCTTCCTTTTCCGCCAGTTCCGGACGGCCACCCTCACGATACATCGTTGCGGATTCAGTACGGGACTTGATCATGGAGCGCAGAGCGGAAATAATCTCTGCTTCCGTCACTTCCCCGGTCTTGGCGCGAGCAGCAACTTCAAGATCCTTCAGCTTCGCCGTGATGCCACGGATCTGCGCCACCTTCTCAGACTGACCAGCCTTCATTGCTGTTTTGAGGTCATCCATGATCTGCGTGCGAAGCGACATGCGTCTTCTCCTGTTTGCGCGGGGCCTGAAAAGCCCCTGTTCAGTCAATGGCGGCAAAATCGCATAAAAGCCTCCCCCCAACAATGGAAAGCACAGCTCTTTCCAGCATCGTCACAAGGTGTAGGGAAGTTTTTTCCCATACCATTCTACAGACACAAAAACTCATTGGGAAAAAACTTCCCATTCCCTGTTCGATCGCCTATCAGACGGGAAAGTGAACGCGGAGCCAGGAATGGGCGACCATGGACATCGACAGAATCATTGAAAAAGCTGGTGGCGCGGAAGAAATCGCCGCGCTGGCTGGTGTCGGCCTTGAAGCCGTACGAAAGTGGCGTCAGTCGCGAACCGTGCCGACCAAGCACTGGCCCGCCCTACTGCGCGTTCCCGGAATCGAACTCCAGGACCTAACTTCCGCTGAAACCCCGCAAGAAAGAGAGACGGACGTGTCCAATTCCTGCCCTGCCGGCGCCAATGCCGCCCTTGTCCTTGCAGATGGCACGGTCCTGTGGGGCCGAGGCTTCGGCGCCCATACCGATGGCGCCGTCGGTGAACTCTGCTTCTCCACCGGCATGACCGGGTATCAGGAGACCCTGACAGACCCGTCTTTCGCCGGGCAGATCGTCACCTTCACCTTCCCGCATATTGGCAATGTCGGCACGAACACGGACGACAATGAAGCGCCGAAAATGGCTGCTCTTGGCGCCGTCGTGAAGGAAGACATCACCGCTCCGGCAAGCTGGCGCTCCACAGAGTCCCTCGACGGATGGCTGAAGCAGCACGGCCGCGCTGGCATCAGCGGCGTCGACACCCGTGCAGTTACCCGTTCCCTGCGTGACAATGGCCCACAGACCGCCATCCTTGCCTTCCCGGCGAATGGTCGGATCGACACGGACAGCCTATTGAACCGCGCACGTCAGTGGCCTGGGCTCGAAGGCATGGATCTTGCCAAAGAGGTCACGCAGCCAAAGCGCGTCTGGACCGATGGCGTGTGGGAGAGCACCCGCCCGGCCCGTACCGAGAACCGCCGCCGCGTGGTTGCCATGGACTACGGCGCCAAAGACAACATCCTGCGCTGCCTCGTGACCGCCGGTTGTGACGTCACGGTTCTGCCTGCGACGGCAACGGCCGAGGAAATTCTGGAACTGAAGCCCGAAGGCGTGTTCCTCTCCAATGGCCCGGGCGACCCGGCAGCTACTGGCACGTATGCCGTCCCGGCCATCAAGAGCGTTCTGGATGCCAACGTGCCCGTCTTTGGCATCTGCCTTGGCCACCAGCTTCTCGCACAGGCTCTCGGCGGCAAGACCTACAAGCTGGATCGTGGCCATCGCGGCGCCAACCAGCCGGTCAAGGACATCGAGAGCGGCCGCGTGGAAATCACCAGCCAGAACCATGGCTTTGCAGTGGACGAGAAGTCCCTGCCTGCGGATGTGAAGGTGACGCATGTGAGCCTGTTTGACGGCTCCAACGAAGGCATCGCCTCCACCACGAAGGACGCCTTCTCCGTTCAGTACCATCCCGAGGCCAGCCCTGGCCCGTCTGACAGTTTCTATCTTTTCGAGCGTTTCGTCGCGGTCATGGACCGTCGCGCTAAAGCAGGAGCCTGAGCCATGCCAAAACGGACAGACATCAAGTCCATCCTGATCATCGGCGCAGGCCCGATCGTTATCGGACAGGCCTGCGAGTTCGATTACTCCGGCGCACAGGCCTGTAAAGCCCTGCGTGAGGAAGGCTATCGCGTCATCCTCATCAACTCCAACCCGGCCACGATCATGACTGATCCGGGCCTGGCGGACGCGACCTATATCGAGCCGATCACGCCAGAATTCGTCGAGCGCATCATCCTCAAGGAAAAGCCCGACGCCGTTCTGCCGACCATGGGTGGCCAGACAGCCCTGAACGCCGCCATGGCGCTCGACAAGTCCGGCTTCCTCAAGACGCACAACGTGGAACTGATCGGCGCAGACGCAGAGGTCATTGACCGTGCTGAAGATCGCCAGAAGTTCCGCGAAGCCATGGACGAGATCGGGATCGAAAGCCCGCGCAGCACCATCGCCCATACGCTGGAAGAAGCCCGCGCAGCTCTGGGTGACGTCGGCCTTCCGGCCATCATTCGTCCGTCTTTCACGATGGGCGGCGCGGGTGGCGGCATCGCCTATAACCGCGAAGAGTTCGACCAGATCGTTGCAGGCGGCCTTGATGCCTCTCCCACAACGGAAGTGCTCATCGAAGAGTCCGTCCTCGGCTGGAAAGAGTACGAGATGGAAGTCGTCCGCGACACCGCGGATAACTGCATCATCATCTGCTCCATTGAAAACATCGACCCGATGGGCGTGCACACCGGTGACTCCATCACCGTCGCCCCGGCCCTGACGCTGACCGATAAAGAATATCAGCGCATGCGGGACGCCTCGATCGCGTGCCTACGCAAGATCGGCGTCGAGACTGGTGGCTCCAACGTGCAGTTCGGCGTCAACCCTGCCGATGGTCGTCTGGTCGTCATCGAGATGAACCCGCGCGTTTCCCGTTCCTCCGCGCTTGCCTCCAAGGCCACCGGCTTCCCGATCGCCAAGATCGCCGCCAAGCTGGCCGTTGGTTACACGCTGGACGAACTCAAGAACGACATCACCAAGACGACCCCGGCTTCCTTCGAGCCAACGATCGACTACGTTGTCGCCAAGATCCCCCGCTTCACGTTCGAGAAGTTCCCAGGCTCCCCGGCCCTGCTTTCGACGTCCATGAAGTCGGTCGGCGAAGCCATGTCCGTAGGCCGTTCCTTTGCCGAAGCCATCCAGAAAGGCTTCCGCTCCATGGAGACGGGCCTGATGGGTCTGGACCCGGTTGAAGCACCCGGCGATGGTTCGAAAGACGCCTATCTGGCTGCTCTTGCAGAGCCACGCCCGGAACGCATTCTGATGGCCACGCAAGCCTTGCGCGCGGGCCTGACGGTCGAAGAGATCCAGCAGGCCTGCAAGTTCGAGCCCTGGTTCCTACGCCAGCTTGAAGACATCGTGTCTTCTGAGCGGGACGTGGAAAAGAACGGCCTGCCAAAAGACGCCTACGGCATGCGCCGTCTGAAAGCTCAGGGCTTCTCTGACGCCCAGCTTGCCCGCCTGTCAGACCAAAGCATTGCGGACGTCGCAGCACAGCGCGAAGCTCTTGAAGTCGTGCCCGTCTATCGCCGCATCGATACCTGCGCCGCAGAGTTCGCTTCTGACACTCCGTATCTCTATTCCACCTATGAAGGCGGATATGGCACGCCGGAATGCGAAAGCCGACCAACCAACCGCGACAAGATCATCATTCTGGGTGGCGGACCGAACCGGATTGGTCAGGGCATCGAGTTCGATTACTGCTGCGTTCATGCCGCTTACGCCCTGCGTGAAGCCGGTTTCGAAACGGTCATGGTCAACTGCAATCCGGAAACCGTTTCCACCGATTACGACACGTCCGATCGTCTGTACTTCGAACCTCTGACTGCGGAAGACGTCATTGCCCTGATCCGCACGGAAGCGAAGGGTGGCAAGGTTCTGGGCTGCATCGTTCAGTACGGTGGCCAGACGCCTCTCAAGCTGTCCCGTGCACTTGAAGAGGCAGGCATTCCGCTGCTCGGCACCCCGGCTGACGCTATTGATCGCGCGGAAGACCGTGAACGCTTCCAGACCATGCTGCGCAAGCTGGGACTTCGCCAGCCACGTAACGGCATTGCCCGCAATCCGGCAGAAGCCGAGAAAGTGGCCGAAGAGGTCGGATACCCGGTCGTTGCTCGTCCGTCCTACGTTCTGGGCGGCCGTGCGATGGAAATTGTCTATGATAACGCGGGCTTGAAGAATTACCTGAATACGGTTCTGCGCGCTGCTGGCCCCGAAGTTTCCACCGGGCCAGTCCTGCTCGATCATTACCTGAACGATGCCATCGAAGCCGATGTGGACTGCATTTCGGACGGCGAAAACGTCTATGTCGCCGGCGTCATGGAGCACATTGAGGAAGCTGGTATCCATTCCGGTGACTCTGCCTGCTCCCTACCGCCTTACACGCTCTCCCCGGCACTGGTGACGGAACTACGCTCCCAGACGGAAGCCATGGCTCGTGAGCTTGGCATCCGCGGCCTGATGAACGTGCAGTACGCCATCAAGGACCAGGAAGTTTTCGTCCTTGAAGTGAACCCGCGCGCGTCTCGCACGGTGCCGTTTGTTGCCAAGGCAACAGGCGTTCCGGTTGCCAAAATCGGCGCTCGCGTTATGGCTGGCGCACGCCTGTCCGAGTTCCGTCTGGATGGCGGGGCGGTCTCCCCACACGTTGCGGTCAAGGAAGCCGTCTTCCCGTTCCATCGCTTTGCGAACGCAGACACGATCCTCGGTCCGGAAATGCGCTCTACGGGTGAAGTCATGGGGCTGGATTCCAGCTTCGAGCGTGCCTTTGCGAAATCTCAGCTCGCTGCCGGCGTAAAGCTGCCACTGGCTGGAACGGTCTTCCTGTCCGTCCGTGACAGCGACAAGGGACATGTTCAGCTGCTAGCCCGCAAACTGGTTGAAATGGGGTTCACCGTTCTTGCAACCAGCGGAACAGCTTCACGCCTGGAAGCGGCTAACATTCCGGTCAAGCGCGTGAACAAGGTCATGCAGGGCCGTCCGAACTGCGTGGATGCCATCCGCTCGGGTGACGTTCAAATGGTCATCAACACATCGCAGGGTGGCCAGGCCGCACGTGACAGCTACGATATCCGTCGCGGCGCTCTGACCATGGGCATCCCGCACTACACCACGATTGCCGGTGCCCGTGCGGCAACCTACGCCATCGCGGTTCTTAAGGAAGGCGACCTCAGCGTCGCTCCGCTTCAGTCCTACTTCAAGGGCGAGTTCTAAGCCCTTCCAGCAAAGAAGCCCGTCAGAGCAATCTGGCGGGCTTCTTTGTATTCAATCGTTGGAATAGCGCAGAAGATCGCCCGGCTGACACTCCAGCACATGGCAGAGCGCCTCAAGCGTGGAAAACCGGATTGCCTTTGCCTTACCAGTCTTGAGAATTGAAAGATTGGCGAGGGTTAGGCCAACCTTCTCTGACAGCTCCGTAAGAGACATACCGCGCTCTTTCAGCAGTGCATCCAGACTGACCTGAACCGGCATTAAATGACCTCATCCATTTCGGACTGAAGCTGGGTTCCTAAATCGAAAAGCCACACAACAGCAAACAGGATGATCGCTTCAGGCACGTCTGACAGGAACTCAAAAAAGTATCCAAACCAATTCGCAAAACTAAACCCTGGCAAATTCCAAACGTCATGGATGTAATTCGTTAACGGAATAAGAAAATTATAAACAAACCCGAGAAATAAAATTTTATATGCTCTTTTCACATTTTCTTTTGTAAAAATTTTTCCCTGCATCAAGCTCACTAAAATTTCGGACAAAATTCTTAATATTACTTCAAAACAGGAGTAGACTATTACCACTTCGGAAATAAATATAAAACTCCAGCATATATCTTCTTTCGTGTACCCAAGAGAGTTTTCCAAAGGGAAATGATCAAAAATTACAATAAAAATGATACCGAACGTAATCAGCCCGAAAAAGCCAATGGGAAGCCAAAGGAGCAGACGGAACAGCTTGAGCAGGGTCAATGCATATTCGATTTTTCTTTCTGTCCTGCCCTTACGCGCACCTGCAATCATTCCTACCCACCCTGACAATGAATTTATCGTTTTTCAATAATATGTTTCATTTCGTTTCGCCAGAGAATTTATTACTTTTCGATAAACAAAAACGCGCCACCTTGCATAAACCCCCCTAAAATCCTATGTTGTCAGGCTGTTCATTCAATTTCAGTCACGCTTTTCCGAGGATTTCAGAGTGCAGAAGATCCCCATGACCGCAAAGGGACTGCAGCGTCTTGAAGACGAACTGCGTACCCTCAAGAGCGTTGACCGCCCTGCAGTCATTCGTGCCATCGCAGAAGCCCGCGAACATGGCGACCTTTCCGAAAACGCCGAATATCACGCCGCCCGAGATCGTCAGTCTTTCATCGAAGGTCGCGTACTTGAGCTGGAAAGCATTGTTTCCTCGGCAGAAGTTATTGATCCTTCGACCCTGACAGGCACGAAAGTACGTTTCGGCGCGCATATCGAAGTCGTTGACGAAGAGACGGACAAGGAAAACGCCTATCAGATCGTTGGCGTTCATGAAGCCGACATCAAGCAGGGCCTGATTTCAATCTCGTCTCCTTTGGCGAAGGCGCTGATTGGCAAAGATGTGGGCGACACCATCTCCGTTCCCGCTCCCGGCGGTGACCGCAGCTACGAGATCCTGAAAGTCACATACCGCTAATGTCTGACGTCCTGACGTCCGTCGCCCCTGTCGTGACCCTTCTGGACATTGAAAACGCTCAGAAGCGTATTGCGTCCACGGTTGTTCGCACGCCGACGATTGCCTGCCCGGCCCTTTCCCGCCTGACAGGTGCCGAAATTACGCTCAAGCTTGAAAATCTTCAGGCTATTGGCTCGTTCAAGGAGCGAGGAGCAGCCAACAAAATGGCGCTCCTGACGCCCGAGGAACGCGCCCGCGGCGTTATTACAGTCTCGGCAGGCAATCACGCACAGGGTGTAGCGCGTCAGGCCAGCCTCCTTGGCATTGATGCCACGATCGTCATGCCCCGCTTCACGCCAGCAACCAAAGTTGCAGCGACGCAGGCATGGGGAGCAAATGTTGTCCTCGCAGGCGACGATTTTGCTTCTGCATGCGTAACGGCGGAAGAAATTCAGAATAAAGAAGGCCGGGTCCTCGTCCATCCGTTCAATGACCCTGCCGTCATTGCAGGCCAGGGGACTGCTGCGCTCGAACTTCTCGAAGATGCACCCGACATTGATACGGTTGTCGTCCCTGTGGGCGGTGGCGGCCTGATCGGTGGTTTTGCAACCGTCATGGCTGCACTTCGTCCCGACGTGGAAATCATTGGCGTGCAGGTCGAGGCTTATGCCTCTCTAGCTGCATTTCCGACGGAAGGTGGCGCCACTCTCGGTGGCTCGACAATTGCTGAAGGCATTGCCGTGACGCAGTTGGGCGATCATTGCCTCAGGGCATTTCGTCACCGGATTTCCAAAATTCTCGTAGTTAACGAGCTTCAGGTCGAAAGCGCCATCACGACGCTGGCGGAAAAAGCCAAGCAGGTCTGCGAAGGCGCTGGCGCGACTGGTCTGGCTGCTGTTCTGGCCAACCCTGAGATGTTCAAGGGCCGCAAGGTTGCCCTTCCCTTGTCGGGTGGCAACATCAATGCCCGTATTCTGGCCAATACGATCCTTCGCTCCCTCCTCCGGGACGGAAGAATTCTTCGTCTGATCTTCCAAATTCCCGACCGCCCCGGAATGCTGGCTGATATTTCTGCGCGCATTGGCAACTACGGCGGAAACATCATTGAGGTGTCCCATCATCGCCTTTTTGCCTCGCCGTCGGTTCAGACAGCCGAGCTGGTTGTGATGATCGAAGCCCGTGACACTCAGCACGCCACGCAGATCGAAACCGATCTTGCCCGTCATTACATCGTTCGACGGGACTGAAACTGCACGCATTGTGTTCGAACGGGTCCCCCAGCATCGAACACAATGCAACTGCAACCTAATTTCCGAAATTCAGATGCCTTCTACAATCACCACGTTGTAAGAAGCGGCCTTCCAGCGATGCTTCGCGACCGTTTGATAGGCTGGGCTGTCATACCAGGCACGAGCAGCAGCAATATCCGGAAATTCGACAATAACGACACCATCCGGCTCGATACCTTCAAGCTTTTCCTGCTTCCCGTAGGCAGCAAGAATTTTGGCAGGATGCCCCTTGAAGGTCTCGCCGACACCATTTGAATAGGCTTCAAACTCGGCTGGGTCGGTCAATTTGTCACGAATGAAAATAGCGTAAGCGGTCATGGTACTTCATCTCCTGAACGGGGGTGATGCATAACCGGCCACAAAACGGCGGGATGTTCAGCACACAAGCGCGTGTGCTGAACATTTGAACCCGTTTAGCGCGTCCCGAAAAGACGATCGCCAGCATCGCCCAGACCCGGGACGATGTATCCGTGTTCATCAAGCTTCTGATCAACACAACACGTTACGATCTGCACATCAGGGTGCAGCTTCGTCATGTAATCAATGCCTTCCGGTGCTGCGAGCAGGCAGGCGAAAACAGGTGAAATAGCACCCGCTTCCTTGACGCGCGCAACAGCCGCCGCAGCGGAATGTCCCGTGGCGAGCATCGGGTCCAGAACAATACATGTCCGCCCCGGAACGTCGCTTGGCATATTGAAATAATATTCGCTGACTTCCAGCGTTTCATGGTCGCGGCGCAGACCGATATGTCCCACACGCGCAGACGGAACCAGATCCAGCATTCCGTCGAGAAGGCCGTTTCCTGCGCGCAGAATGGAGACGAAGCAGAGCTTCTTGCCGTCCAGTTCCTCACCTTCCATTGGCCCGCTCGGGGCTTCGATATGGCGAGACGCCAGAGAAAGCCCGCGCGTCGCTTCATAGGCCAGAAGCAGACTGAGCTCACGGGTCAGCCGACGAAAGCCTGCTGTAGATGTATTCTTATCACGCAGACGGGTCAGCTTGTGGCGCACCAGCGGGTGGTCGAGAACGATAGGCGGCAGCGCCTGACTCATGCTTTTTCTCCTTCGGCCGGGCGAAAATCGAGTGCCAGACCGTTCATGCAATACCGTAACCCTGTGGGCGGTGGCCCATCAGGAAAAACATGCCCCAGATGCCCATGACAACCCGCACAGTGCACTTCCGTCCGAACCATTCCGTGGCTGACGTCCTGCGTCGTCCCAACACCGTTTTCCAAAGGCGCGAAAAAAGACGGCCAGCCACTTCCGCTTTCGTATTTTGTGGCGGATGAAAAAAGTTCACGCCCGCATCCTGCGCAGGCATAAATTCCAGCCCGCTTTTCATCATTCAGCGGGCTGGAACCGGGATATTCGGTGCCATGCTCGAGCAGGATACGGCGCTGTTCCGGCGTAAGGCCGACGCCACACCCCCCGCCATTGGTTCCCGAAACGGGACCGCAGCTTTGGGTCATGGTCAATCTCCAGAAAATCTGAGGTTTTCAGTCTTGGATATATGGAAGCCGCACGCCGCTTTGTCACGCATATCTGAGCGCAAGACATGAAACTTCCTGCCTCACCAGCCGTTTATGTTCGGCAACCCTGTTTCAGGAGGTAATGTCGTGAGCTCCATTGAAGACAAGATCAAAGGCGCCACCAACAAGGTCGTCGGCAAGATCAAGGAAGAAGTTGGTCGCGTCACCGACGATGAAAAGCTTGAAGGTGAAGGTGTTGTCCAAAATCTGAAGGGACAGGCCCAGACCGCCAAGGGTGACGTCAAGGACGCCGTCAAAGGCGGCATCGACAAGATCTGACGCTCACGCGACTGTCATGTCACCTGCAACGCCCGCCATCTGGCGGGCGTTCGCATTTTGGAAGAGAGGTGGCATAATGCCCGACAGTCTTTTCCTCCTTAATGCGAGACAGGAAGTCCAATCATGTCCCATACCGCTTCTTCTCCACGCCGCCCCGTTATGCTTGTCATTCTGGATGGGTTCGGCTGGCGTGAAGAAAACTCCGATAACGCGGTAAGACTGGCAAACACTCCAACATTTGACGGACTTTGGGCGAATAACCCGCATGCTTTTCTTAAAACATGCGGAGAAGATGTCGGACTTCCTGAAGGCCAGATGGGAAACTCCGAAGTCGGCCATCTGAATATTGGTGCAGGCCGCGTCGTGATGCAGGAACTGCCTCGCATTTCCCGCAGTGCCCGTGACGGCTCACTCGCCGAAAATACAGCCCTCAAAGAATATATTCATGCACTGAAGGTTTCAGGTGGAACCTGCCACCTGATGGGTCTCGTCTCGCCTGGCGGCGTTCATGCACACCAAGACCATATTCTGGCTCTCGCAAAAATCGTCAGCACAGCAGGAGTGCCTGTCGCTCTACACATTTTCAGCGACGGCCGTGACACTCCCCCGCGCTCTGGCGAGGAATTCATTTCAGCCCTCCTTCGAGATCTGCCAGAGACCGTACAGGTCGCCACGATCAGTGGCCGCTACTACGCCATGGACCGCGACCGCCGTTGGGAGCGCGTCAAGCTGGCCGTGGATGCGATCCGTGATGGCCAAGGCCCTCATGCAGATAGCGCCCTCTCTGTACTCAAAGCCAGTTACGCGGAGGACAAGGGAGACGAGTTCGTCCTTCCAACCGTACTCGGACAGTATGGAGGCATGAAAGACGGCGACGGCATTCTCTCCTGTAATTTCCGTGCCGATCGTATCCGTCAGTTGCTGGACGTTCTCGTGGCTCCGGACTTTGATGGATACGACAGCGGACGCCGCATCAAGTTTGCCGCCATTACCGGCATGACGCGCTACTCGGATCACTTGTCGCCTTATATGACAGTCCTGTTCCCAAAAATTCCTTTGGAAGATCTTCTGGGTGAGGTCGTGGCCAAGGCTAACAAGACTCAGCTTCGTATGGCCGAAACTGAAAAATTCCCTCACGTCACATACTTCCTGAATGGTGGTCGTGAAGTTCAGCTTCCGGGCGAAGAACGCATTCTCGTGCCGTCTCCCAAGGTTGCCACCTACGACCTGCAACCAGAAATGTCCGCTCCCGAGCTGACAGATCGTGCCGTAGAAGCCATTGATTCCGGCCGTTTCGACATGATCATTCTGAATTTCGCAAATCCGGATATGGTTGGCCACACAGGCTCCCTGCCCGCTGCCATCAAGGCCTGCGAAACCGTTGATCAGGGGTTGGGCCGCATCAATGACGCACTTGTCCGCGCGGGTGGCACACTGATTGTCACCGCCGATCACGGAAACTGCGAAACCATGCGCGACCCTGAAACGGGCGGCGTTCATACAGCCCACACACTCAACGTCGTTCCAGTCATTCTGGCCCATGCTGATGGCAAAACGATTCACGACGGACGCCTGGCAGACCTGGCCCCGACGCTTCTGGCACTTCTGGGCCTTGCTCAGCCCCCAGCGATGACAGGCGTCTCCCTGCTTGAAAACGCCTGACCCGGCCGTCGTTCTGCCACTGGTTTTGGCGTTCTCGCCATTGCTGGTGGCCGCGACTGCGCCCACGCCTCATGGGCATCATACCACTGCCCACGCTCACCCGGCGCATGCCCTGAGCGCGGGACAACAAGCACTGGCCCGAGCTCAGGCTGCCCGGAAAGCGCTTGAGACACAGCAGGCCCAGGAAGCCGCCACACTCCGCGCCAGACAGGCTGCCGCGGTTGCCGCACAGCAAAAGGCCCTGCAGGACAGCGCGCGAAAAGATGCACTGGCCGCTCAGACCCACACGGCCCAGACCGTTGTACAGACCACACGTTCCCGTATTGCGGCTTTGAATACCGAAATCGCAGATCTCACCAGTCGGCAAGCAAACGTACGGCAGGATATCGCCCACGAAAACCAAGCGCTGCAACCGCTCCTGCCCGTTGCAGCGAGACTCTCGATAGCGCCCGATGCTGCTCTGCTAGCCTCCCCGACGACTGCAACTGAGAGCATTACCGCACTTTCCATTTTAGGAGGTTTCTCCCGCCTGACCCAGCAGCGGGCTGCAAACTTGCAAACGAAGGAAGATGAGCTTCAGGAGATCGGAGCCACTCTAGAGGCCCGCCAGAAAGAGCTCGATGGCCTCCTTCAGTCACAGACGCATCAACGTGATATCGCGGCCGCCAGAACCCGGATTGCGGCCAAGCAGGAAAACGTGTCGGACCAGGCCGCACGCCGTGCGAAATCCGCAGTTGCCGAAGCGATGAAGGCGTCTGCGGACCTTTCCGCGGAAATTGACGCAATCGCCCGACAGGAAGCTCAGGCCAAGGCAACATTGGAAGCCGAAGCCCGTGCGCTCGCAAAGAGCCATCAGATGGAACAGGCCCGCAAAGCCCGTGCCCAGGTCAAAGCTCTTTCCGCCGGAAACGGTGTTTCTTCCGGGAGCGGCCGCGCACCTGTCACCGGGCGTATTGCGGTTCGCTGGGGACAGGATACGGAAGCTGGCCCGTCAACAGGCATCACCTATGCCGCCGCACCTTCAGCCTCCGTTCAAGCTCCGTGCAGTGGCCGAATCGTCTTTTCCGGTCCGTTCCGCTCTTTTGGACAGATGTTGATTCTGGATTGCGGACAGAATTACCGCTTTGTTCTCTCTGGCTTGGGATCACTGGGTGTTTCCAGCGGGCAAAGTGTCAGGAAAGCTGCCGCACTCGGGCAAATGCCGTCTGCTGAGGGGTTGCTCTTTGTCCAGCTGCGTCACGGCGCCCAGATCGTCAGCCCTGCTCCGTTTCTGTGACCCTGTTTTCTGACAGGGCAGGACACTGTAAGATCACGTCTTAACATTTCGGCAACCCGTTTCGCGCTAGTTCACACACTGCAAGAGACGCCGGAAGCACGCCCGTTCCCGAGGATGGAGATCACATGAAGTTCCGTACTGGCCTGTTGCTGGGCACCGCCTTTCTGGCCGGACTGGCTGTCGGACCGGGCGCACTGCGTCTCGTCGGGTCCGCTGGCAGTTTCCCCACCGCCGCCATCGCTCGCGACGTCTCTCACGACAACAGCGCTGAAACCGTTCGCCTCCTGACTTTGCTCGGCACGGTCATGGATGTCGTGAAAGCCGAATACGTCCATCCCGTGACGGACAAAGACCTCATCAACAATGCCCTGGATGGCATGGTTGGCGAACTCGATCCCCACTCGTCTTACATGACTGCCGCCCAGTTCAAGGACATGCAGACCGAGATTTCCGGCAAGTTCGGCGGTCTGGGCCTACAGGTTCAGGCTGAATCCGGCCATGTGCGCGTTGTCTCACCAATTGATGGCACGCCTGCCGCACGGGCTGGTATCCAGACTGGTGATTTCATCACGATGGTGGATCACAAAAGCATTGATGGCCTGACGCTCGATCAAGCTGTTCGCAAGATGCGCGGCGATCCGGGAACATCCATCAGCCTGACCGTGGTTCGTCCGAAAACGGGCAAGACACTCACGTTCGACATGAAGCGCGAAATCGTTCACGTCCAGATCGTAAGGTCCGCTCTGTACGGCAGCACTGCCTATATTCGCCTGACAGAGTTCGACGATGATCTCGAAGGCGCAATGCATGCCGCTTTTGACAAGCTGAAGGCTGAAGCTGCCAAGACTCCAGCCCACAAGCTGACAGGTATCATCCTCGATCTGCGGTCTAATCCGGGCGGCAAGCTCGATCAGGCTATTGCCGTCTCTGATGACTTCATCAAGGAGGGAGAAATCGTCTCCATCCGCGGGCGGCATGCTGAAAACAACCAGCGCTGGGATGCGCGCGGCACGGACATCACAAATGGCCTTCCGATTGTCGTTCTGACCAATGGTGGCTCTGCGTCTGCCAGTGAAATCGTGGCCGGAGCGCTGAAAGACCATCGTCGGGCTGTCATTCTAGGTGAAAAGACGTTCGGCAAGGGGTCTGTCCAAACGCTGATTCCTATTGGGGATCAGGGTGCCGTTCGCCTGACAACGGCGCGTTACTACACGCCATCTGGCCGTTCTATCCAGGGACTGGGCATCACGCCTGACATCCCCGTTGCGGAAACCAAGGACGATGACGCCTATGGTTATCGGGAAGCAGACCTGTCCCACATTCTGACCAATGTCGGCGGAAACCGAACAGCAGAAACGCCTCGGACTGACCTGCCCCCGATCTCAAAGTCTATTCCGAAAGCTCCGCCGGCAGACTGGCCGAAATTTGATCTGACCAAACCGGCAACGGACTTCCAGCTGCAGCAGGCTATCAAGGTCGTCAACGCCATGGCTGGAATTTCCAATCCTGCACCGGCTGTGGAGCAGGCTACGGAAGTCAAAGCGCCTCCAGCAGACAAAAAGGCCGCCCCTGAACCGGCGCCGACGCACTAACCCGTAGAACGATACAGGACAGCCCAGACCGTGCAGAACCGTCCCGCTTCATCCCGCTCTGGGCTCTGGAGCCGCCTTCCCGTTATCGGGCGTCTTCTGATCGTGTTCTGGGGTGTCGTCCTGGTTGGTGGTACGTCAGCAGCCCTGATGCTTCGGCATCAGACACCTGCAGACGTGCCACCACAAAAAACCGAAACTGCTCTGGCGATACCGTCACACCCGCCAGAAAAGACTGCTTCCGGTGAAAAGACATCCCCCCCGGCGACGCCAGTAAATCAGAGTTCCAAAGCTGCTCTCAACGCAAATTCATCGGTCTCACCAGCGCAACCTGCGTCAGCGATAAAAACGCCGGAAATGCCGCCCCCAATTGCGCAGACAACCCATACTGATCTGGCAACAATTACAGCTTCAGGCAAAAGCGTTGTGGCCATCGTGCTCGAAGGTTTCGGGTATTCAGACGCCATGACATATGACGTCCTTTCCCGCATCCCCGAGCCCGTTGCTGTCGGTGTCTCGCCCTATCTTGGCAACCTGACGGACGTCCTGTCCCGAGCACACGCTGCCCATCGCGAAACTTACGTCACACTCCCCATGCAAAGCGCTCATCCGGAGCAGGTTGACGAAGGCCCTCATGCGTTAGGCTATGGAAATTCGGAAGCGGAAGACCGACAGGAACTGGACTGGTGCCTCTCGCAGGCTAAAGGGGCCACAGGTCTAACCGATGCCTCCGAGGCCGGAGACAGCCAGCCGGCAGATGGCTACGCAACTACGTCTGCATTTCAATCTCTGGCAGATACGATTTCCAGCCGTGGCTTTCTGTATATCAGCAGGTCTTCGCAGGAAGACCGTCGTATCCGGGGTATGACAGCGTCCACGTGGATCAATGGTGACACAGATGCCAAAACGCTTGACGCAGAGTTTGCAGCCATAGTCCCGGACGGGACCAATCCCACCCATGTTCTGTTGATGATGGGGCCGCTAACACCTGTCGCAATCGACCGCCTTGAAGCATGGTTGAAAAGCCCGGCGGCAGAGCGTTTCATTCTGGTCCCGCCCTCCGCACTTGCCGACAACGGCACGACGGATCATCAGGCATCCATCCAGTCAACAAACATCCAGGCGGCACCCCTATGACCGATTTTTCAGACCTGCCCTACCGCCCAAATGTTGGCGTGGCGTTGTTCAATCGTCATGGAGAGCTCTTCGTCGCCCGTCGCGCCGATCTTCCTGGAGACATCTGGCAATGCCCCCAGGGCGGTATCGATGACGGAGAAGACCCGCGAACTGCGGCCTTCCGTGAACTTGAAGAAGAAACTGGGTGCACGAAGGCGACACTGCTCGCAGAACGGCCGGACTGGCTGTCCTATGATCTTCCTGCTGCCCTGATTGGTCGCGCGCTAGGCGGAAAATTCAGAGGCCAGACACAGAAATGGTTCGTTCTCGGATTTGATGGGGAGGACGGGGATATCCGTCTGGATCTTCATCTCCCGCCCGAGTTCGATATATGGGAATGGATTGCCCCTGAGGATCTTCTTCAGCGCAATCTGGGGTTCAAACGAGAGCTTTATGAAAAGCTCCTTCCTGAACTCAAAAATCTCTATCAGGCCGCTTCAAGAGACTGGCTTCGGACCAATCGGGCGTAGAGACCGTTCTTTTTGAGCAGCTCAGCATGAGACCCAGATTCAACGGCCTTGCCTCCATCCATCACAACGATAACGTCGGCAGCCTGCACGGTTGAAAGTCGGTGCGCCACAATAACAGTGGTGCGACCGGTGCGAAGCGTACCGAGAGCTTCCTGAACACGAGATTCACTCTCGGAATCCAGCGCACTTGTTGCTTCGTCCAGCAACAGTACGCGCGGGTTACGCAGAAGAGCCCGCGCGAGAGCAACACGCTGTCGCTGTCCCCCTGAAAGGCGCCGTCCCCCCGGCCCAACACGCGTTTCCAGTCCGTGTGGAAGATTACCGAGAAAATCGACAGCCGCCATCCGACAGGCGTTCTCGACTTCTTCCCTGCTCGCATCCGGGCGGCCGATCCAGATATTCTCCATGAGAGACATATCGAAAAGCGTCGTGTCCTGACTGACATACGCAATCGCATCACGCAGGGACGATACACGCACATCCCGGATATCTACGCCCTCCAGCAGAATACGCCCTGCCGTCACGTCATGCAGACGTGGGATAAGGGAGAGTGCAGTCGATTTTCCCGCACCACTAGGGCCCACCAGCGCGACTGTTTGCCCCGGTTGAACATCCAAGGTCAGACCGGCCAATCCGACACGCCCATCTTCGTATTCGTAAGACGCATCTTCAAAAACCAGATGCCCTGTCCCAGTTGGGACCGCCAGCGCGTCCGTCCGTTCGACAACGGCAGGAGGCTCATCAATCACTGCAAAGACACGAGACAGCCCGGCCAATCCTTCCTGCATCGCCGTATTGAGAGAGCCCAGAGCCCGAATTGGGCGCGCCGCGGTCAGCAGCGCTGTAATAAAAGCTGTAAAATCACCAAGCGTGGCACCTCCCATGGCGGCACGCCACCCAGCGAAGCCCAGTACAACGGCAACCGCTGTACCTCCCAGAACTTCCAGAACGGGATCGACGCGTGCACGTCCCTTCGCAATCCGCAGAAAAGCAGTGTGCAACAGATCCAGAGAATGATCGACGCGCTCGCTTTCTCGGCTTTCCATCCGGTAAATGCGCACCTGACGCGCCAGGGCAAAGCTCTCATTAAGAAGCGCAGAAGTCTCGCCAATCTGCTCCTGCATTCCTCC
Source organism: Gluconobacter sp. DsW_058 (assembly GCF_002153615.1). Lineage (NCBI taxonomy): Bacteria > Pseudomonadati > Pseudomonadota > Alphaproteobacteria > Acetobacterales > Acetobacteraceae > Gluconobacter > Gluconobacter sp. DsW_058. The sequence continues at coordinate 224,564 of NZ_JOPH01000001.1, read as the reverse complement.
CGAAGCCCGACGAACCTTCTTGCCAAGCTTCTGAATCGGCACTGCTGCGACGGGATAAAGCACCAGAGCAATCAGGCTGAGTTCCCAGTCAGCCCAGATCATGGCTGCTACAAGCCCGACCACAGTAACAGCGTCGCCCAGCGCATTCACGACCCGGACCATGGCTTCACGGATCGAAACAGCGTCTGTCGTGAAACGTGCGGCCCACTGAGCAGGCGCTTCGCGCTCAATGCGCGAAATGTCTGTTTGCAGGGCATGTGCGAACATCCGCGACTGAAGCCCACGGATAACAGTCAGTACCAGCCCCTGAACGGCAATTGTCTGCCCGTACTGGGAGGCAGCCTTGAGGGTCGTCACAATCACAACGAGTGCCGGCACCTGGTAGAGAATGCGCGGGTCCTGAGCCGCAAACATGTCTACAGCGCGTTTGATCACCACTGGATAGAGCGCCGTCAGTCCTGCCATCAGAACCGTCAGCACAACCACGCTCACAATCTGGCGCACGTGATGACGCATTTCATCACGCCAGATCCGTCGAATCAGAATCTGGCTGTCTGTATCAAGGGCTGTCTTTCTGCTCATTCGAGGGGGTTTAGCAGGCCTCTGCAAAAGCACGAAACCGCGACGACACCATGTGCCTACTCTGACGCGTCGCCCATCTCATCCAGAAGATACGCCATGCATGCGTCTCGGCCCGGAAGGCACCCGTGGTTCATCCACCACATACGCCCCTTTGCCAACCACTGCCCCATACCTGGGCCCGGCATAATCCCGGCGTCTCTGGCCTCTTTGCCTCCAAGCGGGAACACAGGTTGCGGTTCCTGCTTCAGACGATCTCGCAGAGTGTTCCATTCAATGCTCGGGGCACCAATGAGAGCAGCCTGCAACAGCCAGCTTCTGTCCAGCAAAACACAAAGATTTTGTTCTACACGTGCCCGCCGGATATCGTCGGCAGACATTGCGGGTGCCAGATCTGGCTGACCAGAATCAAACAAACGCAGCCGGTCACGATCCGCATTGGAGAGCCTTAGACGCTCTGCCAACAATTCACCTTGCGCATGACCGAGAGCCGATAGCCGCAACACTGGATCTTCTGGCGCTTCACACATCAGAAGCCGCTCTAAGAAGACCAGATTGGGTGCAGGGACAATCCGAGCCAAAAGGCCGACGTCCTGCATAGCCTGCAACGTTTCCTGCAACCTTGGCCCCGTCAGAATCCGCAGCAGCTCTGAAGCAATCCGTTCGGCAGACAAGCCATCAATCAGATCAAGCCGTTCCGCAATCGCCGTGCAGGCCTCATGATCCGGTGTTCCCCTGCCATAGCGCGCATCGAAGCGAAAAAATCTGAGCGCCCGCAGAGCATCTTCCTCAATGCGGCGCCCGGCATTTCCAACAAATCGAACGTGATGGGCTTCAAGATCCTGGCTGCCCTGGAAATAGTCATGCAGCCGATCATGCCGATCCAGAGACATCGCGTTGATGGTAAAATCGCGACGTGCAGCGTCCTCTTCCCAGCTCTCTGTCCAGGCAACAACAGCATGCCGACCATCTGTCTGCTCGTCACGCCGTAGGGTTGTAATTTCGTACGGCACCCCCCGAATCACAGCCGTCACAGTGCCATGGGATAATCCAGTCGGAATAACCCGGACTCCGTTGGCTTTGAGAATGTCCTGTACAATTTCGGGAGGCTCAGGCGTTGCCATATCCAGATCGTGCACGGAGACGCCCCGCAGCAGATCTCTGACGGACCCGCCAACCAAACGTGCGTCTGGCAGGAGCCTCCACAACACATCCAGACCACTCCGGTCGTCCAGACGGGCCAGAAGTCCGGATGTATCCGTCATGGTTGGCGGGATAACGGGAAGAAACAGTCCTGACTCCAGACGCCCAGACATGGCTTGCCCTCAACATGACCCTGCACGGCAAGAGCCGCGAGCTCAAAATGGACGGATCGGCTGATTCGCGCCTGGATCGGGAAATCACCTTCCCCGTTTCTCAAATGAACGTAAGGAATGGCGCCACACTCATCGAGCGGACGGTCCCAGTCACACGCGATAGGGTGTTCCGGCCCCACGCAAACGAGTTCGTCCATATTGGTGCGGAAACAGAGCGTCTGGTGGCGCCCACAACTTCCCCGAAAGTCCATTTCAACGGCGATGTAGGGAACGTCCTCGACCTGAATAACCCCGCTTTCCATGGGCGTTTTCAGCCAGTACGTGCCTTCGCTATCGCGTGTCAGCATGGACGAAAACATGCAAAGCATCGCCTTGCGCGTCACGGGAGACCCCCGATACAGCCAGGTGCCATCCCGACGAATCAGAAATGGAATTTTCCGGACACCGGTAGCCGGTGCTGGAGCCGCATCAGCAGATCCCGTCGCGGGGAAAACGTCAGATGGGGAGACATCCCGACAATCATGAGCGCTCAATTTTCCCTCCGGTTAAAATGAAAACTTCTCTTCTCACACCAAGTTGGGTGCAATCGAGCCTTGATGAAACCCCCACACCTGTCAGACTGGTGATATGAGCGAGCAGCATTATTCTACCGGCGCCTCCGCCGGAACCCTCCGGGGCGAAGCAGATGTGGCCGAGGCCGATCGTCTGGCCCCTGTTCTCCGCGATGTCCACACAGCTATCGGCAGTATCGTGCTGGGACAAGACCGAGTGATCGAGCAGGTTCTCGTCACGATCCTGTCTGGCGGTCACGCACTTCTGATGGGCGCGCCGGGCCTCGGCAAAACCCTTCTCGTCAACACGGCCTCGCGCGTGCTGGGACTGGATGCCACGCGTATCCAGTTTACGCCTGATCTGATGCCATCAGACATCACGGGTGCTGAAATCCTGGATCAGGACGTTAACGGACAGCGGGCGTTCCGATTCCTTCCTGGCCCGATCTTCGGACAGCTTGTACTGGCGGATGAAATCAACCGCGCAAGCCCACGCACGCAGTCCGCCCTGTTGCAGGCCATGGCAGAACACCGCGTAACGCAGGGTGGCAAGGATTACGTCCTTCCAAGCCCCTTCCACGTTCTCGCAACACAAAACCCGATCGAGCAGGAGGGCACCTACCCGCTGCCAGAAGCACAGCTCGATCGATTCATGCTTCGCATTCCGCTGGATTTCCCCAACCGGGACGCCGAGCGCCAGATGCTCCTGCAAACCACGGGCGCCATAACGGCACAGGCGCCGACGCTTCTAAATGCCAAATCCCTTCTGGCAGCGCAGGCCCTCGTTCGTCGGCTTCCTGTTGGCGATAAAATCGTTGACGCAATCCTGAGCCTGACGCGTGCCCTTCGCCCAGAAGACCCGTCTGCTTCTTCCGAAGTGCGGGATGCCGTTTCTTTCGGCCCAGGTCCTCGCGCCGCGCAGGCCCTGATGATTGCGACCCGTGCCCGCGCCCTGCTGAACGGCCGTCTTGCCCCCAGCCTGGACGATGTCATCGCGCTCGCAGAACCCGTCCTCTCACACCGTATCGGTCTTGGCTTCGGTGCGCGGGCCTCCGGCGTAACAGTCGAAGCCCTGATCCGCGCACAGGCTCAAACGATTCTCTGAAACCTGTGAAAAGTCCGATTGAAACGCTCCGGGGCCTGTTCTCCTCCCAGAACAGGCACTCTCCCGCCTCTCTCACGGCACCAGCCGAGCGGCTCGCTCTGCCGGCTCTGCTGCTTCAGGCCGAAAAGATTGCAGCCAGCCTTCAGGCTGGCACACATGGCCGCAGACGTTCCGGGAGTGGAGAAGACTTCTGGCAGTTCCGCCTCTATCATTCTGGGGAACCGGCAACGGCCATTGACTGGCGGCAGTCCGCACGCTCTCCCATCGAAAATAGCTTCTGGGTGCGGGAACGGGAGCGGGAAAACGCCCAGTCTCTGCTCGTGTGGTGCGATCCTTCTGCATCCATGGACTGGCGGTCTTCCAACCAGTTCCCCACCAAACGGGAGCGTGCTCAGCTCTGTACACTGGCACTGGCCGGTGCGGCTCTCCGCGGCGGTGAACGGGCTGGCCTTCTGACAGGGCCAGAAGCTGGCCGCGTTTTTGGTGGAGCTCAGGTGCTCAGCCGGTTTGGCGAAGCTCTCCTTCACTCTTCGACGGATGAACCAGAACTTCCTCCCCTGAATGCGCTGTCACCTCAGACAGATCTGGTTCTCATCAGTGACTTTCTTTGGGAAGAAGATCGGATCGAAGCCGTTCTCAAGCATTGTGCCAGTCGGCCTGTCCGCGTCCATCTGCTCTGCATTCTGGATCCCGGCGAGCGTTCCCTTAACCAGACAGGACGAATCCGCTTTTCCGGTCTGGAAGGCGGTGTTCTGACCCTTCCCGCCGTGGAAAGTCTCAATTCAGCCTATGAACACGCAGTCGCAGCGCATCTGGATGCGTTGAAAGCAAGTGCAGCAAACCTGCATGCCGACTGCATTGTGCATGAAACATCGCAGGACCCACTCCCTGCGCTGCTGGCACTCCACCTTGCCATGGGAGGCGGACGATGATTTTTCTTTCGCCTCTTCTTCTGCTTGGTCTACTGGCACTTCCAGCGCTGTGGTGGCTTGTCCGCGCGACACCTCCTGCCCCGCAGGAAAAGTCCTTTCCATCACTGCTGTTGCTCCGCCGCCTGACGGCGCAGCGAGAGGATGCAGCCCGTTCGCCTCTTTGGCTCCTGATTCTCCGGATTGCCGCAGTTGCACTGGTTATTTTCGGCCTTTCCCGTCCCGTCCTCATTCCACACAGTTCTGGGAAGACTAACGGTCCCGTCCTCATTGTTATGGATGACGGATGGGCCGCAATCCCGCACTGGAATGAACGCGTTGCAGCGGCTCTTTCCCTTGGACAATCGGCTCTCCGCAGCGGAAACCCGGTAACACTTGTTCGTGCAGCCCGCTCCCCCGATGGCGCAATGCCGGAGCCTTTCGTTACGAGAGACAGCCACGCTCTTTCGGAACGTCTTGAGCACATGCGCCCTCAGCCTTGGCCGGTTGATCGCGCAGGGCTGGCTGACGAGCTTGGCCATATGGATCTGTCGAACCAACATATTACTCTGCTGTCTGACGGGGTTGCCGCCCCTCATGACGAAGCTCTGCAAAACGCCCTTAGCAAAGCAGAAGCCGTGCAGGATATGCGATGGAACCCCTGCGATGTTCTACGCCTGAGTGCCAATCAGGAAGCAAATGGCACTCTTCATGCGAAGGTCGAAGGGTTTTCCTGCCCCAGCCGGACAGTTACGGTTCGTGCCGTTGCAGGGAATGGCGGGACCTTGGCAGCATATCCGGTTCAGGTTGGCGAAGACAAAATACTTTCGCTACCTGCGCTGCTTCGTAACCAGCTGGATCATTTCGCTGTAGAAGGCCTGGCAGGCCCAGCGACGACAGTGCTGAGAGGAGACGCCGGGCATCGTCGCCCTGTTGGTCTCCTTCAGACGCCCGGCGACAACACACCGCTCATTGGTTCAGCATTCTTCCTTAACCATGCGCTCGATACACTCTCGGAACGCCGAACCGGTGACGCGAGCGCTCTGCTCGGTTCGTCACTTTCCGTCTTGGTGGCTACCGATGGTTCGCTCTCTGGCGACCAGACCCGCAACCGCGTTCTGGAGTGGGTCCGCCATGGTGGAATGCTTATCCGCTTTGCTGGCCCGGGCCTTGCAGCCGCTCAGTCTTCGCAACAGGATAACGCGACCGACGACGCCCCGGATGCTCTGCTGCCCGTTCCCCTGATGAGCGGTATGCGCCAGCTTGGAGGGCCGATGTCCTGGGGCAAGCCTCAGGCTCTGGAAACTTTCCCCGCCACGTCGCCTTTTGCTGACCTCGCCATTCCGCCAGACGTGACAGTCTCACGACAGGTTCTTGCGAAGCCGGAAACGGGTTTGCAGGATCACGTCTGGGCTGCCTTGGCAGACGGGACGCCGCTGGTCACGGCACGGTCGGAAGGCAATGGAGAAATTGTCCTGTTCCACATCACAGCCTCTCCTGACTGGTCCAATCTTCCCATTTCCGGTCTATTCCCACAGATGCTTGAGCGTCTGATCGAGCGCTCCGCGGGCGTGACTGGCACGAGCCCCACTGATCTCGCCCCTTGGCGCACGCTGGACAGTACCGGCGGCCTCACGATGCCTCCCGCAGCGGCCAGATCCGTCAAAGCCAATGCTCTTGCCACCACAGAAGTTAGCGTCACACACCCAGCAGGGCTCTATGGCCCGGCCCATGGGACACGCCCACTGAACCTGTCAGACCATGCACCTCCGCTTCATGAAGAGGCGCTCATGGGAACGCAGCTTACGCCCGAAGGCGCGTCACCAGACCGGCCGCTTGGCCCATGGCTTCTGGCCACCGGGCTGCTGGTCCTGCTTGTGGATTTTGCATTGTCTTTGCGACGGCGTGGCCTGCTTGGCCCTCTTTGTGGTGCACTTCTGGTACTTTCGTTCCAACAGGCCCAGGCTCAGCAACCAGTCCCCTCTGCACTCCCGACCACGGTCCCGCAGGCCGCATTGGAGACCCGGCTGGCTTACGTCGTCACAGGCAATGACGATGTGGATACAGCCTCCCGGGAGGGACTTCAGGGATTGTCCGACTATACAAGTGCCCGAAGCTCTGCCCTTCTTGGGCACCCTGACGGTGTTGTTCCCGGGAAAGATGATCTGGCCTTCTATCCGCTCATCTACTGGCCCATTACAGCAGACGCACAACCGGATGCCGCTCGCACCAAAGCCCTCAACGCCTTCATGGATCACGGCGGGATTCTGCTCATTGATCAGCAGGGCGCCGGCACGGATATGGATGCAGGATCAGGAGGCGCTGTGAGAGCCGCTCTTAAGCGCGTCACGGACGGACTGACCATTCCTCCTCTTGCCAAACTCACGGACAAGCACGTTCTGGGGCACACGTTCTATCTACTCCACAGCGGCTTCCCGGGGCGCGTCAATGGGCAGCCCGTTTATGTGGCTCGTAACGGAGATGAAGCGAACGATGATGTCAGCCCCGTCATCATCGGCAACGGAGACTGGGCCCACGCATGGGCTGTCGATGCGTCCGGCAACCACCCTTACGCCGTTCTTCCCGGCGGGGATGATCAGCGCACACAAGCCTATCGTTTTGGTGTCAACACGGTGCTCTACGCCCTGACCGGAAACTACAAGAGCGATCAGGCCCATTACCCGGAAATGCTCCATCGTCTGGGGCAGGACAATCCTGACACGCAAAGCCCCTCCGTCGGCACGGACGAAGACGAGGAGGACGCACCATGACGTTCGACCTTGCCCCCATGCTTCCACTTTGGCTTCTGGCTTCTGTGGGCGCACTCATTATTCTAGGCGCCCTTTACGGTCTGATGCGTGGTGCACGCGGGATGGTCTGGCGTGCGCTCGCCGTTCTGATGCTTCTGGGCTGGATGGCTGGACCGCGCTCCCTGCACCCTGTTCTTCGGCCTGTTCCACAGGATGCCCTTCTGATCGTGGATCATTCTCCGTCCATGCAGGTTGGGCAGCGTGCGTCTCTCGCAGATCAGACAGCCAATCAGATCACGCAGGATGCAACGCACCTGCCGGGCCTGACACTTCATCGCATTGATGTGCCGGGAGGCTCAGGCCACGGAACGCGCCTGTTTGACGCGATGGATCACGCGGATCTGCCGCAAGGTCGTTTTGCCGGAGCCATCGTTGTCACGGATGGCATGGATCATGACATCCCATCACGGCTTCCAACTCGCTTTCAGGGCTCGAACGGACAGAGACTGCCGCTCCACTTGGTTCTGGCGGCGAAGGGAGAAGAAACGGACCGTCGTCTGCGAATTTTGAGCACTCCGCCGTATGCCATTGTCGGCCAGAACGCGACCATTCGCCTTCAAGTCGACGATCTGGGAACGCCCACCCCGGCGACAGCAACCCTGACTGTCCGTGCGGGAGACGCTCCTGCAACAACTCGCACGATCCAAACAGGCCAGCCGCAGGATATTACTGTTCCTGTCCAGCATCCTGGTGAAACATTGGTTGGCCTCTCCGTCTCAGCCCTCCCGGGCGAGGCCTCTACGCTGAACAACAACGACGTTATTCGCATTCGCGGTGTTCGGGACCGGCTGCGCGTTCTGCTGGTTTCTGGCGTCCCAAACCAGAGTGAGCGCGTTTGGCGCCGCCTGCTGAAAGCGGACCCGTCGGTCGATCTGGTCCACTTCACCATTCTTCGCTCCCCGAGCACAGATGATGGCACACCGCTTTCGGATCTGGCGCTGATACCTTTCCCTATCAGGGAACTGTTTCAGGAAAAAATCCGCAGCTTTGATCTCATCATTCTGGATGGATTTCGCAACAGCAACATCCTGCCGGAAGAGTATCTGACAAACATCGCGGATTATGTTCGCCGTGGTGGTGGCCTGCTTGTCACAGCGGGGCCGGAATTCGTGCAGGATGGCTCGTTGCAGGACACGACACTGGCTCAAATTTTTCCAGCACATGTCCCAACCGATGGTCTCGTAACGCAGGCTTTTCGTCCGGCCCTGACAGACCTTGGCAAAGCTCATCCGGTCACTGCGGGACTGGGAAACAGCGCTGACTGGGGCCCCTGGTACCGCTCAGCGAAGGTGGATCAATCCCACGGCCAGAATCTAATGAGCGGCCCCAATGGCTCGCCTCTCCTTCTGCTTGACCGAGTGGATCAAGGGCGCGTGGCGATGCTGCTGTCTGATCAGCTCTGGCTCTGGTCCCGCAATGAGGGCGGAGGCGGTCCACAGGCTGAATTGCTGCGCCGTCTTTCGCACTGGCTCATGAAGGAGCCGGATCTCGAAGAAAACCGACTGAGTGCCCGCATTGAAAATGGTCAGCTCGTGGTGGACCGTCACGCATTGGGTCAGACAACAATAACACCGCAAGCCATGGTCACCTTTCCGGACGGACACACCCAGCCCCTCTCCATGACGGGCGGGAAAGGCCTCTGGCATGGCACCGTGCCTGTAACAGGCAGCGGGATCTGGACCATCCGGCAAGATGGCCTCGTGGCCTTCGCCAGCCCTGCCGCACAGGATATTCTTGAACGGCAGGACCTCCGCGCAACCGCAACAGTCATGGGCGCAACTGCCCAGGCATCGGGCGGAAGCCAGAACTGGGCAGGAATCGGTATTCCTCATCTGCGCCAGGTCACAGCTGGTCAAGATCTCTCCGGCTCCGGGTGGATCGGCCTACCTGTGAGTCAGGCTGCGGTAGCAGGAGAGACACGTACACAGGACCTTGTTCCGGCATGGCTGGCGCTCGTTCTGGCTCTGATATTCCTTGGTGTGGGCTGGTGGCGGGAAGGACGTTGATATTGCAGCATGTGACAAGTTGCGGACGACGATTCTGGAGACTCGCACAGGACTTCAGATCGCAGTATATTGACCCTATGCGACTGCCCCTCACCCTGCCCCGCCTTCTGCTGATTGCCGCTTTGGCAGCCACACCGACAATCTTCGTGCCCTGGCACTCTGCCCATGCGCAGGATGCCGATGACGCGGAAGCTGAACAGGATGCGGAAGAATCTGCCAAAAAGGCAGAAGCCCGCAAGGCTGCCAAACGTGCAGCCCCTCCTTCAGCCCTGCCAGGTGCAGAGGCCGCAGATGACGACGCAGGTCATGCGCGTGTGGACACGAACCCGACGACAGCTCTCTTTGATGCCATCAATCGCGGCTCGCTGAATGCGTCCAAGGAAGCCTTGAATCGCGGTGCTGACATGAATGGCCACAACATTCTTGATCAAACCCCGCTGGACATGGCGATTGACCTGAACCGCAAGGACATCATGTTCCTGCTGCTTTCCATGCGGACCTACAATCCGGATGGACGTCTGGAAACAAGTGTTAAGGATAGCGGCGTGCAGATGAAAGGTGGCAGCGGTCACCTGACAATTGGCGGCAAAGCCTCGACAGCAACGCGTGCGGTGCCTTCTCCTCATTTCGATGAAAAGGGCGGTACCGCAGATCCGGCATCCGGCTTCCTTGGATTTGCAGGACGCTGATTTCCTAACGTTTTAGAAACAGAAAAGGCCGGAAGGAGAATTCCCCTTCCGGCCTTTTTTATAATCTGTTTTTCAGAGCGGAAGGGCGCTTAGCCGACGTTACGCAGGGCAACGCTTTCCTGGCGCAGAATATCAATTGGCACCATTTCTCCGTCCCGCTCAAAGAACCAGAACGTCCATCCATTGCAGGAAGGCGCATTGGTCAGCATTGCGCCCAACTTGTGAATGGAACCCCGCTGATTGCCCGATACCAGCGTGCCATCCGGCGTAACCGTTGCCTTCAGACGCTTTTGACGATCATAAAGCGCCGTTCCCGCAGGCAAGACACCCGTTTCCACGAAGCTCCCGAACGGAATCCGTGGAATGTCGCGTTTGGCGGGCGTGACAGCAACATGCTCTGACGTCAGACGTTCCTCGCGGGCAACCCGCTCACGCGCAGCCTTCACATAATCCGGGTGACGCTCAATTCCGACGTAGTGACGCCCCAGTCGCTTGGCCACCGCAGGTGTCGTGCCACTGCCACAGAATGGGTCAAGCACGACATCTTCAACATTCGTTGACGCCACAAGCACACGATGCAGAAGGCTTTCCGGCTTCTGCGTCGGATGCAGCTTCAAACCGTGTTCGTTCTTGAGGCGCTCGTTCCCCGTGCACAACGGCAAGTACCAGTCCGATCGCATCTGAAGGTCATCGTTCAGCGCTTTCATGGCCTGATAATTGAAACGATAACGGCTCTGCGGGCTCTTGGCCGCCCAGATCATCGTTTCATGAGCATTCGTAAACCGGCGTCCACGGAAATTCGGCATCGGGTTGGATTTGCGCCAGATGATATCGTTCAGGATCCAGAACCCAAGATCCTGAAGAATGGCACCGAGACGAAACACGTTATGATAGGAGCCGATCACCCAGATCGTGCCATCCTTGTCCAGAATACGATGTGCTTCTGACAGCCACTCACGCGTGAATTTGTCGTACGCCGAGTAATCGTCGAATTTGTCCCAGGCATCATCGACGCCATCAACGACGGTTTCGTCCGGGCGCCGCAGTTCGCCACGAAGCTGAAGATTATATGGCGGATCGGCAAAGATGCAGTCCACGCTGCCATCCGGCAGGGTCTTCATCGTCTCCACGCATTCACCACGCAGGATCTGGTCCACTGGGAGTTCGCCGGTCATGCTGCGTGTGCCTCTGCTTCAATCATGTTTCGAATAGGCGCAAATCCGCGCCTGTGATGGGGCGTCACACCCTGTGTTTTCAGGCCGCTCATATGAACAGCGGTGCCATATCCGGCATTGCGCTCCCATCCATAGGCATCATGCCGAACGGCAAGACGGGCCATCAGGCGGTCTCGTGTAATTTTTGCGATAATAGAGGCTGCCGCGATGGAGAGGCTGATGCCATCTCCACCAATCACCATCTGAATGGGACAGGGCAGCTTGGGTGCGTGCTTGCCATCAACCAGCGCAAGATCCGGCATACGACCCAACCGGTCCAACGCTCGTCTCATGGCCAGGTGGCAGGCCTGCGCAATGTTGATCTGTTCAATTTCCGTGACGGATGCTGCGCCCACCCCAATCAGGATGTTCGACGCCCGCATCAGCAGGTCATAGGCAACCATACGACGCTTCGCTGTCAGTTTCTTGGAATCATCAAGAAGGCGCGAAAGCGTTTCATCAGGGGGAGAGGTGAACGCAACGGCTGCTGCGACTACAGGTCCCGCCAGAGGACCACGCCCGACTTCGTCGATCCCGACGACCAGCCCGCCATGGGCCGCTTCAAGGGCGTAATCTGGCATTCCTGAACTTCTCCCCGACCAATCCGGTCAATCAACTGACTACCGAATCGGTTTTGAATCATGGCGACTCGAAAGGGAAGCCCAAAAATGGGTTATTTTTCAGAATAAGTTGTCAAGTGTGCCTCGAAAGACTCTTTCTCGTGCCTTTCAGAGGTTTTCCTGCTCGCCGTCGCCTTCCGCGGGGTCCTGAGGAGCGCTGGTCACGTGGTGACCATGCTTCACCTGCTGCTGTATTTCCGGCCAACGGCTGAGGGTGTCACCGATGTTGAACACGAGCAGCACAAGGCTCACGACAAGAAGCGACCGGCCTCGCCCGGTGATCTGACGGCGGCGCCAGAAATAACCAGGCAGGAAAAGCCACCACCAGAACCCCGGCGGTGTGGCGCCCGTTTCCCGGATCGAGTTCCGATCCATAAAAAACGCCGTAAAAAACAGACCTAGCACCAGAAGACTAACCACGGACATCGTGTTCATGCGGTCGGCTTCTGCTACATGCCGCCAGTCCATGATGTAGAGCGTTACACGTCCCATGATCCATGGACCAACAAGCAGCGCCCAGGCCCAGTGCTCTGAAATTTCTGCGGAAGGACGCACAAGTCCGGTCAATGGCGATACCAGCCCGGCGGACGACGCCGGACGCCAGGAATCTCCAAAGGTTGACGTCCAGACCAGCGTCTCCGGACGAATCCGCTGCTGCATGATCAGACGCAGAATTTCTTCACGGGATACGGGCCCTGTCTGCTGCCCGTTATTCTCGTAAAACCATTCCATAGAAAAAGCCTCCCGGATTACTCCGGGAGGCTTCTAGCACACGAAGTAATGCGTGTGTGAAATCAGCTGCTCTTGCGACCGAACAGCAGGCCGCCAACAATCATGCCAACGACGGTGGCAATGACGATGGAGATAAGCGGACGGTCCTGAACGAACGCCGTAGCAGCCTCAAGCTTCGTTTCGCCTTCGTCATAAAGATCAGCAAATTCCTGCTGAGCCATGCCCGAAAGCTGGTCAAACTTGCCTTCAGCCTGCGTGGCCGTGTCACCCGTCAGACCACCAACGCCGTCCTTGACCTTGCCCTTGACTTCATCAAGAAGGCCCTCGGCCTTTGTACCTGTCGTATCAGCCATGTCTGTATCTCCTTATCCGGATATGATCCGTTCCTGCCTTAAACGGCCCACGGACCATCGGGTTTCCATAAGGATATGGTGCGAGCGTGAAATGAAGCAAGAGAGAGATTGCCTTGAAAAGCAATCTCTTAGCCTTCCATGTTTCAAATTCGTTGCTGAACCTGAACAGGATTTAAGGTCCCGTCATGGCAGCATTGCATTCGCTGCACTATAAGAGAACAACTGACGGAAGGATGCCGTTTCTCAGGCGCATCCATGCCAAAAAGCTGTACGGGAAAGACAGGACCACTATGGACGAGCAGACGGCCGGACCCAGCGACCGCCACCAGAGCATCAACGCCCAGTCCCCCACACCAGCCCGACGCCCCCGCCGTCGCTGGCTGCTATGGGGCACAATTGTTCTGGTGATTCTGCTGATCCTTTTTGCAGTCCTGCGGACGCATGGATCTCATTCCGAAAAATCGCGCAAAAACCGCGCAGCGGGCGATACGCAGCCTGTTGCTGTTGCCACGGTGCATACAGGCGACATGCCTGTGATCCTGCAACTGATCGGCACCGTCGTTCCTGTAACGAACGTAACGATTACACCCCGCGTGGATGGCCATATTCTTGATGTTTATTATCAGGAAGGCCAGCACGTTAAAAAGGGCGATGAACTGGAATTGATTGATCCACGTCCGTACGAAGCAATTCTTGCCCAGTACAAAGGAACACTTGCAGCTGACCGCGCCCAGCTTGAAAAAGCCCGTGTGGACAATGCCCGTTACCAGAAGCTGATCCGTCAGAATTCAACATCAGCGATGACAGCTCGGGATCAGGAATTCACGGTTCAGCAACTTGAAGGTACTGTGAAGTTCGACGAAGCCAACGTCCATAATGCCGAACTGAACGTGATGTACTGTCACATCATTGCACCGGTTGATGGCCGCGTCGGTATCCGTGTGCTCGATAAGGGCAACTATGTCTCTGCCGGCCAGTCCGGCGGCCTGACAATCCTGACACAGATGGAGCCAATCTCCGTTATCTTTACTGTGCCGCAGAATCAGATTGGCCCGGTTGCTGACCGTCTGCGTGAAGTGCAGGAGCTCCCGGTCGAAGCCTGGAACAGCGATAACACCCAGAAAATCGCTACCGGCACCGTGAAGGCACTGGACAGCCAAATCGACACGTCCACCGGCACGGTCCGTATGCGTGGCATTTTCGCCAATGAAGACGAACGGCTGTTCCCGAATGAATTCGTGAATGCCCGCCTGCTCGTCAATACACTGCACAATGTTCTTATCGTGCCAGGGAATGCGCTTCAGACAGGCCCGGACGGACAGTTTCTTTATGTTGTGCAGCCGGACATGACGGTGAAGGACCTTCCGGTCAAGGTTGGCGAGACGGACGACAGCAACGCCGTCATTCTGTCCGGTGTGAAAGCTGGTGATCGTGTCGTGACTGATGGCGTGAGCCATCTGCGCCCGGGTCAGAAAATCTCGATCCCTGACACCTCCGCTCCCACGACACAGAATGCTGCAGCTGAAGCCAAAACGGCCGAGACCCATCATCGCCATAGCAATGGTCAGCAAAGCACTGATGCCGCCAAGCGTGGCAATGATCCGTCCGCAGCCGATGTCACCGGCAATCACTGACCGCTCACAGGGAACAGCAAGACCGTGAATCCGTCCCGCCTGTTCATCGAGCGTCCGGTTGCCACCAGCCTCCTGATGTTCGCCATCCTGCTGAGCGGACTGCTCGGCTACCACTTCCTGGCAGTTTCAGCACTGCCACAGGTTGAATATCCAACCATTACGGTCTCGACCTATTACCCGGGCGCCGGACCAGACGTGATGAGCACGTCCATTACGGCTCCGCTCGAAACGCAGCTGGGCCAGATGCCGGGCCTCGACCAGATGACGTCTCAGTCCTCTGGCGGTGCCTCTGTCATCACTCTGCGCTTTGGCCTCGATATGTCCATGGACGTGGCCGAGCAGGAAGTTCAGGCCGCCATCAACAACGCGACATCGTTGCTGCCAACGGATCTGCCAGCACCTCCGATTTATGCGAAGGTCAATCCGGCGGATACTCCGGTCCTGACACTGGGTATCACGTCGAAAACCCTGCCGCTTCCGGAAGTGGAAGATTACGTCAACACGCGTCTTGAGCAGAAGATCAGCCAGATCTCCGGCGTGGGCCTTGTCACGCTGTCTGGCGGTAATCGCAAGGCGTACCGCATTCAGGTCAACATCCCGAAGCTGACATCATACGGCATCGCGATCGATACGCTGCGGACCATCATCACAACGGTGAACGTCAATTCCCCAACGGGCACATTTGACGGCCCCAAGCGCTCTACGTCCCTGCGCATTGATGGACAGATCAAGTCCGTCGATCAGTTGATGGACCAAATCATTGCCTATCAGAACAGCGGCCCGATCCGCGTTCGCGATGTGGCTACGGTCGTCGAAGGCGCAGAGAACACTCAGTTGGCGGCATGGTCGAACAAGACCCCTGCCCTGATCCTGAATGTTCAGCGTCAGCCCGGCGCCAACGTGATTGGCGTGGTGGACAACGTTCTGCGCATCCTGCCCCAGCTCAAACAGGACCTGCCCCCTGGCATCGAGATCACACCGCTGACAGACCGGACAACAACCATCCGTGCCTCTGTTGACGATGTCGAATACGAGCTGGGTCTGTCCATGCTGCTCGTGGTCGGCGTCATCTTCGTCTTCCTGCGCAATGTTCCTGCCACGATCATTCCCAGCCTGTCGGTCCCGCTTTCGCTAGTGGGCACCATGGCGGCAATGTATCTGCTCGGGTTCTCGCTCGATAACCTGTCGCTGATGTCCCTCACCATTGCCACAGGCTTTGTGGTGGATGACGCTATCGTGGTGATCGAGAACATTGCCCGCTACGTGGAAGCTGGCGAAGACCGTTACACCGCTGCCCTAAAGGGTGCCGGCGAAATCGGCTTTACCATCATCTCGCTAACAGTTTCGCTGATCGCAGTGCTCATCCCACTGCTGTTCATGAAGGATGTCGTGGGACGCTTGTTCCACGAATTCGCCATGACGCTCTCCATCACGATCGTGATCTCGGCCATCGTGTCCATCACCCTGGTTCCAATGATGTGCGCGCGGATGCTGACGGATACGCACGCTCCATCCAAGAGCCGTGGAATCTGGGGCCGCCTCTCCGATGGCACGGAGCGTGGCATCAATGGCATGATTGCCTTGTATGGCCGCTGGCTGGACGTGGTTCTGCGGTTCCGTGGCCTGACGCTTCTGGTCACGCTCGGAACAATTATCCTGACGGGCGCACTGGCCTACACAATCCCAAAAGGCTTCTTCCCAACGCAGGATACTGGCGTTGTGCAGGGCATTTCCGTCATGTCGCAGGCCATTTCCTTCAATGGCATGAAAGAACGTCAGGCCGCTTTGGGCGCCGAGATCCTCAAGGATCCGGATGTAGCCAGCATCTCCTCCTTTGTGGGAATTGACGGTCAGAACATGACGCTGAACGTCGGTCGTTTCCTGATCAATCTCAAGGCGCGGGACGAGCGCACCTCCGACCTGTCGACCATCCTTCAGCGTCTGGGCCAGGTCGGCCAGAATGTTATCGGAACGCAGCTGTTTGTTCAGCCGATTCAGGATCTGTCTCTGGATTCCTCGATTTCGGCCACACAATACCAGTTCATGCTTGAGAACCCGGATTACGACACCTTCAAAACCTGGGTTCCAAAAATTGTCGACGCGCTGAAACAGGAGCCTTCCCTGTCGGATGTCACATCCGATTTGCAGGCTGAAGGTCTGGTTGCCCAGCTCTCGCTCGATCGTGCAACGGGTGCGCGTTATTCCATCACACCGCAGACGGTCGATAACCTTCTGTATGACAGTTATGGCCAGCGTCAGATTTCAACGATCTACACGCAGGCCAACCAGTACCGCGTTATTCTGGAAGCGCTTCCAGACCTTCAGAACGACCTGACGTCCCTCAACCAGTTGTACCTGCCGGGGATTTCATCCGAAGCAGGCAGCAGCACCTCAGGGCCGACACGTCAGCCGACGTCCGGGTTGGTCCCGCTGAAGCAGGTTACGACAATCAGTCATAGCCTTGCCCCCCTCCTCATCAGTCATTACGGCCAGTTCCCAGCCACGACGATCTCTTTCAACGTCTCGAAAGGGTATTCGCTTGGTGCGGCAACAAGTGCCATTGAACGGGTTGAGAAGCAGCTTGGCCTTCCTCCCGCATTTGAAACTGCGTTCCAGGGCACAGCCGCAGCTTTCCGCTCGTCTCTGACGAACGAAGTCTGGCTTGTTATGGCTGCGGTCATCGCGGTCTATATCGTGCTGGGTATTCTCTATGAGAGCTTCATCCACCCCATCACCATCCTGTCCACGCTGCCATCCGCTGCTATCGGCGCGCTGATTGGCCTGTACCTGTTCGGTATGGACCTCGACATCATGGGGATCATCGGCATCGTGCTGCTGATCGGCATTGTGAAAAAGAATGCCATCATGATGATCGACTTCGCACTCGAAGCCGAGCGACTGGAAGGGCACACACCGCTCGAAGCCATTCGTCAGGCAGCCCTCCTGCGTTTTCGTCCAATCCTCATGACGACACTGGCCGCCCTGTTCGGTGCCCTGCCTCTCATGCTGAGCCATGGCGTCGGCTCCGAACTGCGCCGCCCCCTCGGCGTGGCGATTGTGTGTGGACTGATGCTGTCACAGATGCTGACCCTGTTCACCACTCCGGTCATCTATCTGTTCATGGACGGCATCGGTCGTAAGACAAGGACGCTCATGCAGCGCTATCATGCAGGCCGGGCGCAAACTCCAAGCACGCACAGCAACCCGTGAAGCTGATCCGCCTTTTCGTCATGCGGCCAGTTGGAACGATCCTTCTGGCCGTCGCGCTCCTGATCGGCGGCATCCTGGGCTATTTCAGCCTACCCGTCGCCGATCTGCCGAACGTGGACTTCCCGGTCATCATGGTGATGGCGAACCAGCCTGGTGGTTCTCCGTCCGAGATCGCCAGTACAGTCGCAGCACCGCTGGAGCGGCATCTGGGCGCGATTTCGGGCGTTACGGAGATGACGTCTGAATCAACGGTCAATCAGACGCGCATTACTCTTCAGTTTGACCTCTCCCGCGACATCAATGGTGCCGCACGAGACGTCGAAGCTGCACTTCAGGGCGCACGCCAGGATCTTCCCTCCACTCTGCGCACAAACCCGACTTACGACAAAGCCAACTCCAACGGCCCCCCGGTTGTTGCACTAACGCTGACGTCCAGCACACGGACGCCGCAAGAGCTTTATGAGTTTGCCAGCAACGTTCTGATTCAGCAGCTCAGTCAGGTTGAGGGCGTGGGCGAAGTCGAAATCCGCGGCAGTTCCCTCCCTGCGGTTCGCGTAGAACTAAATCCTCTCCGCCTGTTCCGCTATGGCATTGGTTTCGAAGATGTTCGCGCGGCACTTGCATCGGCCAACGCTCATACGCCGAAGGGTTTCATTGACTCCCATGGCACGCGTCTCATGCTGTCCACCAACGATCAGGCCAGCAAAGCCGTTGATTATCGTGGGCTGGTCGTCGCCTATCGTGACAGCCAACCTGTTCGCCTGACAGACGTCGCAGAAGTCAATGACAGCGTTGAAGATCTACGCCAGACAGGCTTCCTCAACGGTCAACGCGCCATCATCTGTACGGTGTTCACACAGGGCGGCGCCAACGTCATCAAGACTGTTGATGGTATCCGCAAGCGCCTTCCCATTCTCCAGTCGGCAATGCCGGGCAACACCCATATTAACGTCCTGATTGACCGATCCAAGACAATCCGCGCGTCCCTGAATGATACGAAACAGACCCTCATCATAGCCGTGGTGCTGGTCGTCGTCGTTGTGCTGCTGTTTCTGCGCAGCCTGTCCGCCATTCTCATTCCAGCGATCGTCGTCCCCATCTCGATCATCGGAACATTCGGGGTGATGTCGCTGCTGGGTTATCAGCTCGACAATATGTCTCTGATGGCCCTGACAATCTCCACCGGTTTCGTTGTGGACGATGCCATCGTCGTTCTTGAGAACATCACCCGCTACATGGAAATGGGTCATGAGCGGATGGAAGCCGCCATCCTTGGGGCCAGCGAAGTTGCCTTCACGGTTCTATCCATCACCGTGTCCCTGATTGTGGTTTTCGCTCCCATCATGTTCATGGGGGGCATTGCGGGTCGGCTATTCCATGAATTCGCGATGGTAATGGTCATTACCCTGACCATCTCCATGGTCCTGTCCCTCTCCCTCACCCCGATGCTCAGCGCACTGATCCTCACCTCTGCGCCAGCCGCCTCACAGGGTTTCTGGGGCAGAATTGGTTCCCTGCTCGAACGCATGATCGACCGCGTCGCGAAAGGCTACGAGCAATCGCTAGGATGGAGCCTCCGACATCCGTTCCTGATCGTCATGTCTCTGCCAGCCACACTGATTTTGGCTGGTGTTCTCTTTGTGAAAATGCCCAAGGGCTTCTTTCCCTCTGAAGACACCGGTCAGTTGATGGGGCGCCTGGTCGCCGACCAGTCCGTGTCCTTTCAGTCTCTGAAAGACATTACGGCTCACGCCATGAAGGTTGTCGCCGCAGACAGGGATGTCGCAGGCGTTATGGGCGGCGCCGGCGGGCGTTCGGCCAACTCTGCCAATCTTTTCGTTGCTCTGAAGTCTAAAGAGGAACGTAAGGACGATCTGGCCGCCACGGTGCAACGCATCAACCGGGCCTTTTCGAATGTTCCAGGTGCGCAGCTCCGTCTGATGGCCCCCGGCGCCGTCCGTATAGGTGCGCGCTCAGGTGACGCGGCCTATCAGTATTCGCTGGAAGGCCCGTCGGCCGAAGATCTCTATGAATGGACGCCGAAGATTGTCTCGGCGCTCTCAAAAATTCCTCTGCTGATGGATGTTTCATCCAACGTGGAAGAAGGCGGTCAGGCTATTGCCATTGCGATCAACCGCGATATGTCCTCCCGGTATTCCATCACGCCCCAGCTCATTGCCAACACACTTTACGATGCGTTCGGACAGCGCTCAGCTTCCGTCATTTACGGAAATCTGAACCAGTATCATGTGGTGATGGAAGTCGCTCCGCGATACTGGGAAAGCCCCGAAACGCTGAAACAGATGTGGGTGAGTGCCTCTGGCGGAACAGCCGCAGGCGGCACGTCTTCGAATAACCTGCGTGTTCGAGCCGACACCACAACCAGCACGCTCTCGCAAAGCGAGCAGTCCTACATTAACTCTGTGGCCAATGCTCTGGCTGGTGGGAAATCTGCGTCCAGTGGTGCCGCCGTGGCAACAAGCGTTTCCAATATGGTGCCGCTATCGGTGCTTGGATACCAGCGCGCAACAAACACGGCCCTGACGGTCAACCATGATGGGCTCTCGGTTGCAACGACCGTGTCTTTCAATCTTGCCCCAGGAGCGTCCCTCGGGCCTGCTGTGCAAGCCGTTGAAGCCGCTATGGTTAAACTGCATGTTCCACCAACCATCCATGGTGGGTTTGCTGGCAACGCCGCGGCCTTTCAGAAATCTGTCAGTGATGAGCCTCTGCTGATCCTTGCGGCTCTTGCTGCGGTCTACATTGTTCTGGGTATGCTTTATGAGAGCCTCATTCATCCCCTGACGATCCTGTCCACGCTCCCTTCCGCTGGCGTCGGCGCCTTGCTCGCCCTTCAGTTGTTTGGGCAGGAGTTCTCACTCATGGCCATGATTGGTGTCATTCTTCTGATTGGCATCGTCAAAAAGAACGCCATCATGCTGATCGATTTTGCGCTCGTGGCGCAGCGTGAGGGCGCGACAGCTTTTGAGGCTATCCAACAGGCGAGTGTTCTGCGGTTCCGCCCGATCCTCATGACGTCTCTGGCCGCAGCCTTTGGTGCCGTGCCTCTCGTCTTCGGGAATGGATATGGCTGCGAACTGCGCCGCCCGCTTGGCATCGCCATTCTCGGTGGCCTGATGGTTAGCCAGCTTCTTACGCTCTACAGCACGCCCGTCGTGTTTTTATACCTCGATCGTTTCGGAAAAATGCTCGGCCGCGCCCGACATCACTTTGCCATTCTGCTTCACATCTCGCCCCGGGAAACGGAAATCTGATGACCGTCCTTCGTATGCCTTCCCTGCGTACTCTTCTGCTGGGAGCCGCAGCCCTGCCTTTCCTGAGTGGGTGCATGGTCGGACCGAATTACCATCGTCCTTCGGCAGTCATTTCTCCGCATTTCAAGGAAGTGCCTCCCCCAGCCGGCTGGAACAAGGCACGCCCGGATCTGGTGCAGATGCCCAAAGGCGACTGGTGGACCATCTTTAATGATCCGCTTCTCAATGATCTTGAAGAACGGATCGCCACGTCCAATCAGAGCCTGAAGGAATACGAAGCGCAATATCGCAAAGCCGCTGCGACAATCGATTCCATCAAGGCAAGCCTCTACCCCACACTGAGCGGGAATTTCAGCTTCAACAGAAATTCACAGGGCAGCAGTGCCTCCAGCACGAGTGGCGGCTTCACGTACACATCGTCGCAGTCCTACACGAGCAACACCTGGGCAACAGGCCCATCAGCCAGCTGGACGGTTGACGTCTGGGGAAAGATACGTCGACAGGTGCAGCAACAGGTCGCCGCGACGCAGGGCGACGCCGCACTGGTTGCCAGTATGCGCTTGTCCTACCAGCTGACACTGGCGCAGGACTATTTCAGCATGCGCTATCAGGACAGCCTGATCGATCTCTACACGCGCAACGTGGGTCTATACCGAGATAATCTCAAAATCCTTGAGAACCAGCTTGAGGCCGGTGTTGCAGATCCAACAAGCGTTCTTCAGGCTCGATATCTGCTGCAGTCCACCGAAGCCAGCCTTGCCAATGCTCATATCGCTCGCGCACAGTATGAGCATGCCATTGCAGTGCTGACCGGTCGAGCACCGGCAGATGTCACTATCGCTGCGGCCCTTCTGCCCAAGGAGATTCCAGCCGCGCCTGTAGCCGTTCCGTCCATGATCCTTGAACGTCGGCCAGACGTCGCTCAGGCTGAACGGAACATGGAAGCCTATAACGCAGAGATCGGATATGCGATTGGCGCCTTCTTCCCGGAAATCACGCTCTCTGCATCGTATGGATATAGCGGCAACCCACTCCAGCAGCTGATCCAGACAGCCACGCGCACCTGGGGGCTGGGTGCTGCTGCCACGGAAACGATCTTCCAGGGCGGAGCTCGAACAGCGGCTGTCCGTGAAGCTGAGGCAGATTACGATAATGCGGTTGCCACATACCGACAGACCGTTCTGGCCGCCATGCAGGACACGGAAGACCAGATGTCCAACCTGCACTATCTCGATCAGCAGCTAGGACTTCAGAATCAGGCGGTTGCGAGTGCCGAGGCCGCCGTCCGAGTATCCATGAACGAGTATCTTGCGGGGACGCAGATTTATACAACCGTCATCACGGCACAGCAGACTGCCCTTCAATATGAAGAGAGCCAGCTAAGCATCCGTCAGCAGCAATTCAATGCGGAAGTTGCTCTGCTGACAGATCTTGGCGGCGGCTGGAATTCCAAAGACCTGCCGACAAAAGCCTCTCTTCAGACAGACAATCCATTGCTGCCGTCATTTATCCAAAAAGACAAGAACGGGCGCTAAAAAACAAAAAGGGCGGGATCATCAAGATCCCGCCCTTTTTTATGGCCTCTTCAGGCAGAAGATGCGGCTCTTAGAGAGCGTGCAGCCCGGCAACACCAGCTAGGATCGCCAGAACGGCCAGCACCAGGAAGATAATGAAAAACAGCTTGGCGATACCTGCCGTCGCGGCAGAAATGCCCGAGAAGCCGAACACGCCAGCAATGATGGAAATGATAAAGAAAACGATAGCATAGTGCAGCATGGGACATGATCCTTGAA
Source organism: Gluconobacter sp. DsW_058 (assembly GCF_002153615.1). Classification (NCBI taxonomy): domain Bacteria; kingdom Pseudomonadati; phylum Pseudomonadota; class Alphaproteobacteria; order Acetobacterales; family Acetobacteraceae; genus Gluconobacter; species Gluconobacter sp. DsW_058. Next base: position 201,769 of record NZ_JOPH01000001.1, on the reverse strand, counting down.
TTATAGGTCGTGGTCATGTCGTAACGTCATGCGCCTCAGGAAGGTTTCTTTCCTGAAAAAAGAGTACGTGCGAACAACAGACCGCTGAGAAATGCGGAAAACAGTAAGAACAACGGCTGATCCACCGTCAGATCGGCGACAACTGCCCTACTTTCTTTTAAGAACGAGCAAATATTTTTCTTTGCACGGGTGCAATCGACAACTCGCCCAGCTCCATCCTGCAAGGACGGCACGCTCTCATCCAGATATGACGCCAGATCCGCATCCATAGTTTTCAACTCCAAAACCATTTCATCCACGACATAAGAAAACAGGGGCAGCTCGATAACGAACCACCCCTGCTTTTTAACAGCTTAACAACGAAGACGTGACAGATCGCTCTTAGTGACCGACAGTCGTGCTCACTTCGCCTCGGGCCGTAGCTTCTTCTGTGTAACGACGAGCCTCAGGAGAAATCTTAAGGGCAAGCGTCATACCAGCAGAAGCAAGGTAGATCACAGCAAATGTCCAGATCACATAGCTCATGCCCGGACCGAAAACCGCTCCACAGAACGAGACGATTGCCGGACCAACCCATGTCGAGGCACCTGCGCCGAGACCCAGAATGGACAGAGCTGCAGCTTTTTCACGTGGGCAAATCTGCGGCATCAGGCCTGAAAGCGGCACGAAGGCAGCGACCGTTGCACCATAGAAAATGCCCGCTGCGGCAACCGCCCAGAAATTCCCCGGATACCAGATAGGCACATAGTAAAACAGCGGAATGGCAATGAAGCCGCCGATACCACCGAAGACCGACACTACGAAACGATGCCCCAAAGTGTCAGCAATCATGCCGGAGACAAGGTTAAACAGGATGTTGCTGAGGAAAATCAGCGACAGCAGGTTGAGCCATTGTTCGAGGCTAAAGTGCAGCTGGTCTACAAAGAACGCTGGCATGATGGCAAGGAAAGCGTATTCCGAAGACGTATCGATAATACGGACAATGCCAGCAATCGTCGTTTTGGGTTCACGCCACATGATGCTGAGTGAGCCAAAGAAAATATCCTTGGTGGGTACGTGATCAGGCAGAAGACGTTTCTTGCCCGTAGGCTCGTGCGTAAACAGCAATGCGACGAGGCCACCGATAATCACCAGACCTAGTGAACACCAGAACGTCTTGAGTTCACCAAGATACGGGATCGTATAGCGTGCAAACTGGGAGCCAAGTGTCGGCAGCCCCGCAGAGAAAGAGAACCAGAACCATCCAGCAGCCGATCCAAGCATGGCAGCCGGCGTGGCGGCAGCGATCCATACGAGGAAACCGTATGCGAACAGCGGATAGGCAAATCCACGCAGCGCATAAAAGAGAAGGATCATAGGCCCGCTATTCGGACCCAGCCCGAACGTCAGGAAGCAGACTTCCAGAAGAGCCCACAGGATCAGGCCGATCCACATGACCTTTTTGGGGCCCATCAGATCAGACAGAGGCCCGGAAAACCAGGCGGCAATCATGACCGTGATGCCGTAAAGAGTGAAGAGTTCGTTGACGAACCCTTGGGAGTGGCCGTGGTGCAGCATGTAGGTGTCGAGATATCCGGCTTCGACACCGTCTCCCACCATGAATAAAAGCTGACCAACAAAAGCCCAGAAAAGGGCGCGTGGGATGCCAAGAATTTCCGCTAGTCCGCGTTTAGGTGCGGCTGTTTCGGACATTTTCATGCTCTCCAGGCATAGGCGCGTCACGAACCTGCTTCGACCTCATTGCCGAAACAGATATGGGAGGCGTCGTTGCGGGCCCTACGAGAGTGCTCGGACCCGTTTCTCAAAATTATGCAGAACAGCGAGGCCAACAGATTGTCGACCTTCAGGAAAAGAGACACCCTCCCCGCCCTGACGGGCGGGAGAAAAACAGCCGGTTTAAAAACCAGACGGGAATCGTCCTGCAAGAGATGTGGCAAAACTACACACTCTGCCCAGCAATGTGAACCGCAGAATAAAAAAAAGGCCGGTGCATTGCTGCACCGGCCTTTCTTTCGTCTCAAACCGAGAAGCCTCAGGCGGCTTCCTGCTCTTCTGCAACTGGCTTCGGACCGCTGTCCTGGCCCTTGGCATCAACATCGCGCTCTACGAGTTCGATGACTGCCATGTCGGCATTGTCGCCGTAGCGTACGCCAGCCTTCAGAACGCGGGAGTAGCCACCGGCACGAGCCTTGTAGCGCTCTGCAACCGTGCTGAAGAGCTTGCTGACAACCGTGTCATCACGCAGCTGAGCGAATGCCTGACGACGAGCGTGCAGGTCACCGCGCTTACCGAGAGTGATCAGCTTCTCAACAACCGGGCGAAGTTCTTTCGCCTTCGGCAGAGTCGTCGTGATCTGCTCGTGCTTGATGAGTGCGACGGCCATGTTGCGGAACATGGCAGCGCGGTGAGAAGAGGTGACATTGAGCTTACGCCCGCTCACACCATGACGCATTGCTAGTTTTCCTTACCCTAAGAAGTTCTCAAAACGTCTCGTCGAGACGCTTGGCCAGATCCTCGATGTTCTCGGGCGGCCAGGCCGGGACGCTCATGCCGAGCGACAGCCCCATACCGGTGAGAACTTCCTTGATCTCGTTGAGCGATTTACGCCCGAAGTTTGGCGTACGGAGCATTTCCTGTTCGGACTTCTGCACCAGATCGCCAATGTAAACAATGTTGTCGTTCTTGAGGCAGTTGGCGCTACGCACCGAAAGCTCGAGCTCGTCAACCTTGCGAAGAAGATTGCGGTTGAACGGCAGGTCATCCTGCGGCTCTTCATGCTGGACCGGACGCGGCTCATCAAAGTTGATGAACAGCTGAAGCTGATCCTGAAGAATACGCGCAGCAAGAGCCAGACTGTCTTCCGGCGTCACAGCACCGTTCGTCTCAACCGTCAGCAGCAGCTTGTCGTAGTCAGTAACCTGACCAACGCGGGTCTGCTCGACCTTGTAAGACACGCGACGAACCGGCGAGTAGATTGCATCGATCGGAATCATACCAATCGGAGCATCTTCCGGACGGTTTGCAACAGCAGCAACGTAACCCTTGCCCATGTTGACGGTGAACTCCATTCCGAGCTTCACACCATCATCAAGAGTGCAGATCACGAGATCAGGGTTCATGATTTCAATATCATGCCCAGCCTGAATCTGTCCTGCCGTCACTTCTCCCGGACCAGTCGCCGTGAGAATCATGCGCTTCGGTCCCTCACTGTGCATACGCAGAGCGAGCTGCTTAACGTTCAGGACGATGTCCGTAACGTCTTCGCGCACACCTGGGACAGCCGAGAACTCATGCAGAACGCCATCAATCTGAATGGCTGTTACTGCAGCGCCCTGTAGTGAGGACAGAAGAATACGACGCAGCGCATTACCGAGCGTCATACCGAAACCGCGCTCCAGCGGCTCCGCCACGACTGTGGCGATGCGCGAGGCAACCGGGCCGGGCTCGACTTCAAGCTTCTCCGGCTTGATGAGGGACTGCCAGTTTTTCTGGAGAACCAAGGTCGTGGCCTTTCAAACAACGAAGCCCGCCAACAAAAATTGGCGGCACCTGGCCCGCACAAATCGTGCGGAGGGAGATGCAATCACTACACATGCCGCGCATTCTCACGAACGCGCGGCATGGCATCACTCAAACGCGACGACGCTTGCGCGGACGGCAGCCGTTATGGGGCACCGGCGTCATGTCACGGATGGACGTAATCGTGAAGCCAACAGCCTGCAGCGCGCGAAGAGCGCTTTCACGCCCCGAACCCGGGCCGGACACTTCGATCTCAAGCGTTTCCATGCCGTGCTCGCGAGCCTTGCGGCCTGCGTCTTCTGCAGCAACCTGTGCAGCGTACGGTGTGGACTTACGCGAGCCCTTGAAGCCCTGTGCGCCCGAGGAGGACCATGCAATTGCATTACCCTGCGCATCGGAGATCGTGATCATGGTGTTGTTGAACGTGGAAAGCACGTGAGCAACGCCAGAGATGATATTCTTGCGCTCTTTCTTACGAATGCGCGGTGCTGCGGCCTTGGCCATAATAGAGGTCGTCCTAAAAGTTAGCGAGAAGCGTCAGAGTGAAGCAGTCAGGCGCGAATTAGCGCGTGACCTTCTTCTTGCCAGCAATCGCCACTGCCTTACCCTTACGGGTACGTGCATTCGTGTGCGTACGCTGACCGCGGACCGGAAGGCCGCGACGATGACGCAGACCGCGGTAGCAGCCCAGATCCATCAGACGCTTGATGTTCATAGCGGTTTCGCGACGCAGGTCGCCTTCAACGCGGTGCTCACCGTCGATCAGTTCACGGATCTTTACGATCTCGTCATCAGACAGTTCGTTGACGCGCTTCGCATCGGGGATACCGAGCTTGCTGCAGATTGCCTGCGCGGTCGACGGGCCAATGCCGTAGACATAGCGCAGGCTGATGACCACCCGCTTGTTGGTCGGAATGTTTACGCCGGCAATACGTGCCACGCCAATTCTCCCATCGACGCGATCAATTGACCGCGTCAGCCTGTTTCATGTCCGGTCGAAACCGGATCGTTTGCATCGCAGGCATGTCAGCTCCCAGTCCGATTCCGGAACCCGGGGCCACCTTCACGCCACAGATATGTCGAGGGCGCGCAATATACCGGGCACCCCCCTTGAGTCAAATGAGAATGATCACTTCTCCGTGATCATTCTCATTTCTTCAATTTTTTACGGTCTTTCCAATGAGTGCATCAATCTCTGCACCCACTTCGTCAACGCCCAGCATTCCATCAACATGCTTCAAACGACCAGCCTTCTCATAATAAGGAAGGATTGGTGCAGTCTGACGGCGATAGATATCAAGACGAGATCTCACCACCTCAGGATTGTCATCTGGCCGCCGTGTACCATCTTCCGCAGTACGACTGGCAATACGCTCGACAAGCTGATCTTCGGCAACGTCCAGAAGAATGACGGCGTCAATCTTCAACTCATCAGTGCCCAACATGGCATCAAGTGCTTCCGCCTGGCTTTCCGTTCTTGGGAAGCCGTCCAGAATAAACCCCTGAGCACAGTCGGGCTGCGCTATACGCCCTTGAATCATCTTTACCATGATAGGGTCAGGAAGGAATTCTCCCCTTTCCATAATGGCCTTAGCCTCCTGTCCGATAGGCGTGCCAGCAGCAACTTCAGCGCGCAGCATATCTCCAGTGGAGATTTGCTTAAGACCATAAAGCTGCTCAAGACGCTTCGCCTGCGTCCCCTTACCTGCCCCAGGAGGGCCAAGAAGAATAATATTCATCGACGCTTGTTTCCTCCCGAAACACCATTCCTGGAACCACGGCTACGCTGCTTGCGGATCAGCCCCTGATACTGATGTGCAACAAGATGGGACTGAACCTGCGTCACGGTATCGATCGTTACGGAAACGATAATGATGAGGCTCGTACCGCCAAAATAAAATGGCACGTTGTACTTGCTGATCAAAATCTGCGGCAGAAGACAAACGACAACCAGATACAGAGCACCGATTGTGGTCAGTCTCGACAGGATGCGATCAAAATACGCCGCCGTGCTTGCCCCCGGACGGATACCCGGAATAAAGCCCCCCTGCTTCCGCAGGTTCTCAGCCGTTTCTTCAGGATTGAATGTCACAGCCGCGTAGAAATATGAGAAAAACAGGATCATTGCGGCATAGAACAGCATGTAGAGAGGCTGTCCCTGACCAAGCTGCTGCCCGAGAACGGAAAGCCAACCCGGCATATTATGCCCGTTCATGAACCCTGAAATCGTCACAGGAATCAGCAACACGGAAGAAGCAAAAATGGGAGGGATTACACCTGCCGTATTCACCTTCAGCGGCATGTGAGTGGAGTCACCACCAAACATGCGATTGCCAATCTGACGCTTCGGATACTGGATCACAACACGACGCTGCGCCTGCTCCATGAAGACGATAAAGGCAATGACGGCAATCGCCATAACCAGAAAGATCATCACGAAGATTGGCGACAAAGCTCCAGTGCGACCCAGTTCAAACAAACTAGCCAGCGCATGGGGAAGATTGGCGACAATACCTGCAAAGATAATCAGCGAAATACCGTTACCGACACCCCGTGATGTGATCTGCTCGCCAAGCCACATCAGGAACATCGTGCCACCAACCAGCGTCACGACACACGACGCGAGGAAGAAGACACCCGGCATCACCACCGCGCTTGCGCCATGAGACGTCATGTTCTCCAGCCCAACAGCGATGCCGTATGCTTGGAAGAGTGCGATGAAAACAGTGAGGTAGCGGGTATACTGGTTAAGCTTTTTGCGCCCCGCCTCACCCTCTTTCTTCATTGCTTCCATAGACGGAAGAGCAGTTGAAAGAAGCTGAATGATAATCGATGCACTGATGTACGGCATGATGTTCAGGGCGAACACAGTCATGCGTCCGAGAGCACCACCCGTGAACATGTCGAACATGCCCAGAATGCCACCCTGATGCTGTGCCAGCAGCTGACCCATGACTGTCGCATCAACACCAGGAACAGGAATGTATGTTCCGAGGCGATAAACGATAAGGGCCAAAAGCGTAAACCAGATACGCTTCTTGAGTTCAGTCGCCTTGGCAAAGGAACTCATATTGAGATTGGCGGCGAGCTGCTCTGCTGCGGAAGCCATCCACCTGTCCTTTCATGAAAACAGCGTCGCCGCACATCTGCACGGGACGCTGTTCACTATCTAACCATACCCCAGATAAATCTGGGAGAGGAGAACTCAGGCTTCAGCCTGAACTTCCTTCTTCGGTGCAAGCACCTTAACGGAGCCACCAGCCTTCTCAACAGCAGCAAGAGCTGCTGCGGAAGCGCCGTCGACTTCGATGGTTACGCCATGCGAAAGTTCACCCTTCGCAAGAAGACGAACACCATGGGTCTTGCCATTGACAAGCCCAGCAGCGCGAAGTGTTGCTTCAGTAACAGGAGCCGACTTATCCAGCTTGCCTGCTTCGATAGCCTTCGAAATCGCGCCAAGGTTCACCGGAGCATATTCCTTGCGGAAGATGTTCACGAAGCCACGCTTAGGCATACGGCGATACAGCGGAAGCTGACCACCTTCAAAGCCATTCAGCGAGACGCCTTCACGAGCCTTCTGACCCTTAACACCGCGTCCGGAGGTCTTACCCTTACCGGAACCAATGCCACGTCCTAGGCGCTTCTTGCGATAACGAGAGCCCTCGTTATCGCGCAATTCGTTGAGGTTCATTTCAACCCTCCACCTGGATGAGGTGGGCAACCTTGCGGATCATCCCACGCACAGCCGGAGTATCTTCCAGCGTACGGGTGGAACCGATACCGCGCAGACCAAGACCAACAAGGGTCTCAGCCTGGCCCGGTTTACGACCAATGACAGAAGCGATCTGCTTTACCTGAACGGTCTTACCGTTTTCAGACATTTGCAGTCTCCTCGGTCTGAGCCTGCTCGCGCTTACCGAAAAGTTCAGCGGCCTTCTTGCCACGACGCGAAGCGACGTTGCGAGGGCTGCTTGCCTTTTCAAGGGCAGCGAACGTAGCCTTGATCATGTTGTGCGGGTTACGCGTTCCGAGGCTCTTAGCGACAACGTCGTTAACACCCAGGCTCTCGAAAACCGCACGCATCGGACCACCGGCGATGATACCCGTACCGGCCTCAGCCGCACGAACAACAACCTTACCAGCGCCGTAGTGACCTGACGTATCATGATGAAGGGTACGACCCTCCTTCATTGGTACACGGATCATCGTACGCTTGGCGCGCTCGGTAGCCTTACGGATAGCTTCGGGCACTTCACGAGCTTTACCCGCACCGTAACCAACGCGTCCCTTCTGATCGCCAACGACAACCAGCGCTGCGAAAGCAAAGCGACGGCCACCCTTAACAACCTTGGCAACACGATTGATGGTTACGAGCTTGTCGACCAGATCGTCGCCCTGCTCGCGCTCACGACCACCACGGCCGCCTTCTCTTGGCTCACGTGCCATGTGTGATCCTCCTTAGAACGAGAGTCCGCCCTCACGGGCAGCCTCTGCCAGGGCCTTGACCCGGCCATGATAGACATAAGCGCCGCGATCAAACACGACGGCCGTCACGCCAGCTGCCAAGCCACGTTCCGCGATCAGCTTGCCGATCGCCGAAGCTGCGTCCACGTTAGCACCGGTGTTGCCATTGTCGCGGAGCTCTTTTTCCAGCGTAGATGCGCTGGCAAGAGTACGACCCTGTGCATCGTCGATGATCTGGGCGTGAATGTGCTTGCTGGAACGGAAGACCGACAAACGCGGCCGGCCGCCGCTCTTGCGACGAAGCTGGAAACGCAGCCGCTGACGGCGACGTTCCTGCAATCCTTGCTGCGATGCCATTACTTCTTCTTACCTTCCTTGCGACGCAGAACTTCCGTGTCATAACGAACGCCCTTGCCCTTGTATGGCTCAGGCTTGCGGAAGCTGCGAATATCGAGAGCGACCTGACCAACGCGCTGCTTGTCGTTGCCTTCAACAACAATAGCGGTCGGACGCGGCGTGGTGATCTTGATACCGGCCGGAATCGGATAAACGACATCGTGCGAGAAGCCGAGGTTCATCACCAGATTGGATCCCTGAACAGCAGCACGGAAACCCGTACCCTGAATTTCAAGACCCTTGGTGAAACCAACAGACACACCCTTGACCATATTTGCGATCAGAGCGCGCGTCGTTCCCCACATCGTCCAGTTTTCACGGGAGCGACGACCAATCGGAGCAACTGCAACTGAGTTGTCTTCGATTTTCACGTCCACGTGACGAGAAACCGGGAAGCTCAGTTCACCAAGCTTGCCTTTGGCCGTGAAGACACCGTTGGCAACTGCGACCTGCACACCTGCCGGAACTTCTACGGGATATTTACCTACGCGAGACATGCGACCCTCCTCAGAAGACGCGGCAGAGAACCTCGCCGCCAACATTGGCAGCGCGGGCCTCGACGTCCGAAAGGACGCCACGCGGGGTGGACAGGATCGACACACCAAGGCCGGCATAAACGCGCGGAAGTTCCTTGATCTTCGAATAGACACGACGGCCAGGCTTGGAGACCCTATGGATTTCCTTAATGACCGGCTGCCCTTCAACGTACTTCAGCTCAATACGGAGCTGCGATACGCCCTTACGGACTTCTTCCGTGGAAAAACCACGGATGTAACCTTCACGCTTCAGAGCCTCAAGCACGTTCGTGCGAAGCTTGGAAGCGGGCGCAACGCAGGCAGCATGACGAGCACGCTGAGCATTACGGATCCGGGTAAGCATATCACCCAGTGGATCAGACAACGACATTCGATCTATCCCTTACCAGCTCGACTTGACCATGCCAGGAATCTGGCCGGCGGACGCAAGATCACGCAGAGCGATACGGCAAAGCTCGAACTTACGGTAGTTAGCACGGGGACGACCGGTCAGCTTGCAACGAAGACGGACGCGCGTTGCGGATCCGTTACGTGGCATCTGTGCCAGCTTAAGAGTCGCTTCAAATCGGTCTTCAACCGAAAGGGAACGATCCTTGATGATGTTTTTAAGAGCGGTCCGCTTTTCCTTATCGCGCTTCGCAAGAGCTGCGCGATGGTTATTACGGTTAACCGCTGAGATCTTCGCCATCTCGAATTTTCTCCCGGAACCTGTCAGGCCTATCCCGACGGTTTTCCAATCTGCGTGTCTATAAAGGAAAGCGGCCTTCCAATGGAAGGCCGAATCCTTATTTTTAGTCGCGATCGGTCTGAAAAATTACCTGATCAACCTGCGAACGGCAGATCGAAGGCCTTCAGCAGAGCCTTTGCTTCGGCATCGGTCTTTGCAGTGGTCACGAAGATGATGTCCATACCGCGAACGGCATCGATCTTGTCATATTCGATTTCCGGGAAAACAATCTGTTCCTTGATGCCCATGGCGAAGTTGCCACGACCATCAAAGCCCTTGTTTGCCGGAAGACCACGGAAATCACGAATGCGAGGCATTGCGATCGTCACGAGACGGTCGAGGAACTCATACATACGCTGACGACGCAGAGTAACCTTACAACCGATCGGAAGACCTTCACGGATCTTAAAGCCAGCAATAGCCTTGCGTGCCAGCGTCTTAACCGGCTTTTGACCGGAGATCGCTGCCATTTCAGCAACTGCTGCATCCAACTTCTTCTGGTCGCCAGCTGCTTCACCGACGCCCATGTTCAGCACGATCTTCTCGAGCTTAGGAACCTGCATCGGGTTTGCGTAGCCGAACTGCTCGAGAAGCTGCTTACGAAGAATTTCTTCGTAGCGCTGCTGCATACGCGGCAAAGCGGTGTTGTTATCGCTCATTTTTGCGTTCCTCAGCCTTCGATCACTTCGCCGGTTGCCTTGGCAACACGCACTTTGCGACCGTCTTCAAGAACCCGAAAGCCAACGCGTGTGGGCTTACCGCTCTTGGGATCAACCAGCTTCAGGTTTGACAGATGGATCGGCATTTCCTGCTCGATGATACCACCTTCTCCACCTGCCCGGTTGGGCTTCGTGTGACGCTTAGCGATAGCTACGCCGCGAACGACAGCTTTCTCAGCCTTCGGCATCACTGAAAGGACTTCGCCACGAACGCCCCGGGACTTGCCGGAAAGAACGAGGACCTGATCGCCTTTTTTAATACGTGCAGCCATTACAGCACCTCCGGCGCCAGGGAGATAATCTTCATGAACTTGCGAGCACGCAGTTCACGAACGACCGGGCCAAAGATACGCGTGCCAATCGGCTCCTGCTGCTTGTTAATCAGTACAGCAGCATTCTTGTCAAAACGGATCGCAGATCCGTCTGCACGACGTACCGGATAAGATGTACGAACGATAACGGCCTGATGGACGTCACCCTTCTTCACCTTACCGCGGGGAATGGCTTCCTTAACGGATACGACAATGATGTCGCCGACCGAGGCAGTCTTCCGCTTGGAGCCGCCCAGCACCTTGATGCACTGCACCCGACGCGCACCGGAATTATCGGCGACGTCAAGGTTGGTCTCGGGATGAATCATGTGCCTACCCCCTTATGCGCTGACGGAAGAGGAAGCCGAAGCCATGTCCTCTCCGTTGCGTGCGACGACAGACCAAGTCTTGCGCTTGGAAATCGGTGCACATTCTTCAATGCGAACCAGATCGCCAATTTGGCAGACATTGGCTTCATCATGAGCCGCATACTTTTTGGAGCGGCGGATGAATTTCTTATAGAGCGGGTGCATGATACGACGATCAACAAGAACGGTAACCGTCTTGTCCATCTTGTCGCTCGTTACTCGCCCTGTCAGGACGCGCCTTGGCATCGTCCGTCTCCTCTCAGGACTTTGCGGCGGACGTTTGGGCGCCCGCACGGTTCTTCGATTGATGAGCCAGTGTCTTGATGCGCGCGACAGCACGACGCACGACCTTAACACGGCTTGTGTTTTCCGACTGCCCGGTGGCAGCCGCAAAACGGTGATTGATCTGTTCGCGCTTCAGATCGATGAGCAGAGCGTTCAGCTCGTCCTCGCTCTTCGCGCGCAGATCTGCAGGCTTGTACGTGTCGGCCATCTTACGCGTCTCCGATACGCTGAACGAACTTGGTCTTGATCGGAAGCTTTGCAGCTCCCAGGCTCAGTGCCAAGCGAGCGACTTCCGGCGGAACGCCTTCGATCTCAAACAGGATGCGACCTGGCTTGACACGAGCTGCCCAGTACTCTGGGGAACCCTTGCCCGAGCCCATACGCACTTCTGCAGGCTTTGTCGAGACCGGAAGGTCAGGAAAAATACGAATCCAGACGCGACCGGCACGCTTCATCGCACGAGTAATAGCACGACGGGACGCTTCGATCTGACGGGCCGTGATCCGCTCTGGCTCAAGAGCCTTCAGACCATATGCACCGAAGTTCAGCTGCGTTCCGCTTTTCGCAAGACCGTGGATACGGCCTTTGTGAGCTTTACGAAACTTTGTCCGCTTTGGGGAAAGCATGTTGTTAAATCCTCAATCAGCACCAGCAATGGAACTGTAGGCTTTCGCCTACAATTCAACGTTGCGGAGCCTGCTCCGCGGCACGACGGTCTTGTGCCAGGGGGTCATGAGCCAGGATCTCACCCTTGAAGATCCAGACCTTCACACCGCAGGTTCCATAAGTCGTCTTGGCCGTCGCCGTGCCATAGTCGATATCAGCGCGGAGCGTATGCAACGGCACACGTCCCTCACGATACTTCTCGTCACGTGCGATTTCGGCACCACCCAGACGTCCGCTGCAAGTAATACGGATGCCCTGGGCGCCCAGACGCATTGCAGACTGGATTGCGCGCTTCATGGCGCGGCGGAAAGCAACGCGACGCTCAAGCTGCTGAGCAATGTTTTCAGCAACCAGAGTTGCGTCGATTTCCGGCTTACGGATCTCAACGATGTTAAGCGCCACGTCGGTCTTCGCCATACGGCTCAATTCCTTACGCAGTGCATCGATGTCCTGACCCTTCTTACCAATCACGACACCCGGACGGGCAGCGTAGATCGTTACGCGGGGCTTCTTTGCCGGACGCTCGATAACAACACGAGAGACGCCAGCACCAGACAGCTTGCGACGCAGGAATGCACGCAGCTTAAGGTCTTCATGAAGAAGACGTGCATAGTCTGCACCTGCGTACCAGCGGCTATCCCAGGTACGGTTAACACCGAGCCGAAGCCCGATTGGATTGACCTTATGTCCCATGGATCAAGCTGCCTTCTGCTCTTCGCTGGTTTCCGACGCTTCTGCAGCTTCGGCCACAACAATCTTCAGGTGGCTGAAGAACTTTTCAACGCGAGCCGAGCGACCACGGCCACGAGCGTGAAAACGCTTCATGACAATGGACTTGCCGACTTCAGCCGTCTTCACAACCAGACGATCAACGTCCAGCTGATGATTGTTCTCAGCGTTGGCCACGGCGCTCTCAAGAGTCTTCTTAACCTGCTGCGCGATACGACGACGCGAGAAGGTCAGAGCGGCAATAGCCTTGTCAGCTGGCTGGTTACGGATCATTGCCGCAACCAGGTTCAGCTTACGCGGGCTAACACGGATGTTACGCGTAATTGCTTGCGCTTCCGTATCAGCAAGCGTGCGGATGTGCTTCGGCTTGCTCATTTTCAGCCCCGCTTCGACTTCTTGTCAGAGCCATGACCGGTGTAGGTCCGTGTCGGTGAGAATTCACCAAACTTGTGACCGACCATGTTCTCCGTGACCTGCACAGGCAGGAACTTGTGACCATTATAGACGCCGAACGTAAGCCCGACGAACTGCGGCAGAATCGTGGAACGACGTGACCAGATCTTGATCACTTCGTTACGACCAGAAGCACGAGCTGCTTCTGCTTTGCCGAACAGATACCCGTCAACGAACGGGCCCTTCCAGACGGAACGTGCCATCTCTGTTTGCCCCCTCTTACTTGCCGGACTTACGGCGACGGATGATCAAGCTATCCGTCTTTTTGTTAACACGCGTCTTGTAACCCTTCGTCGGAACGCCCCACGGCGTAACCGGATGACGGCCACCCGAGGTACGACCTTCACCACCACCATGTGGGTGATCGACCGGGTTCATGACAACGCCACGGTTGTGCGGACGACGTCCGAGCCAACGGGAACGTCCAGCTTTACCCATGTGCTGGTTCATGTTGTCTGGGTTAGAGACAGCACCAACCGTTGCCATGCATTCGCCGCGAACAAGACGTAGTTCACCAGACTGAAGCTTGATCTGGGCGTAGCCCGCGTCTTTACCGACGAGCTGAGCATACGTTCCAGCGGAACGTGCCATCTTGCCGCCAGCACCTGGCTTCAGTTCAATATTGTGAACAATCGTACCAACCGGCATAGCACCGAGAGACATCGCATTGCCCGGCTTCACGTCCGTATGGGCGCCAGAGATGACGCGATCGCCAACCTTGATGCGCTGCGGAGCCAGAATGTAAGCAAGCTCGCCGTCATCGTACTTGATGAGTGCGATAAACGCCGTACGATTTGGATCGTACTCAAGGCGTTCAATTGTTGCACCCACATCGAACTTACGACGCTTGAAATCGACGTAACGATAGGACTGCTTGTGCCCGCCGCCACGGAACCGAACTGTCGTACGGCCGTGGTTATTACGACCGCCAGACTTGTTCTTACCTTCCGTCAGCTGCTTGACCGGCTTGCCCTTCCAGAGCTCGCTACGATCAATCAGCACGGTGCCGCGTGTGCTCGGCGTCGTGGGATTAAAGTGCTTTAGTGCCATGGTTATTACCCCGCGTCAGCCCAGCTTCGCTGTAAGGTCAATGGACTGACCTTCTGCAAGCTGTACATACGCCTTCTTGATGTCAGAGCGGCGACCAGGACGACCCTTGACGCGCTTCGTCTTACCCTTCTGGACCAGCGTGTTCACGCCAGAAACCTTAACGTTGAAGAGCTTCTCGACAGCGGCCTTGATCTGCGGCTTGGTTGCAGTCGTGGAGACCTTGAAAACAACCTGATTACGCTCCGAAAGAAGCGTAGCCTTTTCCGTGATCAGCGGCGAACGGACCACATCGTAAAGAGCTTCCTGAGACATGTTCTCAGCTGTCTTACGTGCGTTCATGACGATAGAGATGGTCATGCCAGACGCTCCTTAAGACCCTCAAGACCCGCACGGGTAATAACCAGTACATCGTGGTTGAGGATGTCATAGACGTTCGCGCCGATGGTCGGCAGGACGTCAATCTTCGGCAGGTTCGCAACCGCACGAGCAAACTGCTCATCAACCGCACCATCCACGATCAACGCGGAGGACCAGCCGAGAACCTTGAGCTTAGCAGCAGCTTCACGGGTCTTGCTCACGCCATTGGCGGTATCGAGCACAACCAGCTTGCCAGCAGCAGCCTTCTGCGACAGCGCAGAAATCAGGCCGAGACGACGAACCTTCTTTGGCAGATCGTATCCGTGGTCACGGACAACCGGACCATGAACAACGCCACCCGTACGGAACTGCGGCGCACGCAGCGAGCCCTGACGTGCAGAACCGGTGCCCTTCTGGCGGAACGGCTTCTTCGTCGTGCCAGAAACTTCACCCATGCCTTTGGTGCGATGCGTGCCAGCGCGGCGCTTAGCCAGCTGCCAGTGAACAACTCGCGCCATGATGTCGGCACGCGGAGAAACCGCGAAAATCTCTTCTGGAAGCGCGACTGAGCCAGCGCTGCCATTATCGAGGGTCTTGATATCGTATTCCATGCCCCTCGTCCTCAACCGGCGGCCGCTACGACTGCAGCCGGGTACGGCGCATCGGCGTGGCGAGCCTTCTTGATTGCATCGCGAATCAGCACAAGGCTATTCTTCGCACCAGGAATCGCACCCCTGACCATGATCAGGTTACGCTCTTCATCCACGGCTGCCACTTCCAGGTTCAGCGTTGTAACACGCTCGTCACCCATATGACCTGCCATCTTCTTGCCCTTGAAGACCTTGCCAGGATCCTGGCGCTGGCCCGTAGAACCATGAGAACGGTGGCTAATGGAAACGCCGTGAGAGGCTTCAAGGCCAGCGAAGTTATGACGCTTCATAACACCCGCAAAACCTTTACCCTTACTCTGGCCCGTGACATCAACTTTCTGCCCAACCACGAAATGGTTAGCGGAGAGCTTTGCGCCGGCCTCAAGCAGAGCATCTTCCGCAACGCGGAACTCTACGAGGTGCTTCTTCGGCTCAACCTTGGTACGGGCAAAGTGGCCACGATTTGCCTTGGTGACATTCTTCACCTTGGCATTACCAAGACCGAGCTGAACGGCTGTATAGCCATCACGCTCATTCGTGCGGGTATCTACAACCTGAACTTCGTCAAGGTGCAGGACCGTCACAGGCACATGAGTGCCGTCTTCTTTAAACAGCCGGGTCATCCCCAGCTTTTTTGCAATCAATCCGGTACGCATCGTCTGGACCTTAGAGTTTGATCTCGACATCAACGCCAGCGGCGAGGTCGAGCTTCATGAGGGCGTCCACGGTCTGCGGTGTCGGCTCGACAATGTCGAGCAGCCGGCGGTGAGTCCGAATTTCGAACTGCTCGCGGCTTTTCTTATCCACGTGTGGCGAACGGTTCACCGTGAAACGTTCGATATGCGTCGGCAGCGGGATCGGACCCCGAACCCGCGCACCCGTACGCTTCGCCGTGTTTACGATCTCTTTGGTGCTGTTGTCCAGCACTCGATGATCGTACGCCTTAAGGCGAATGCGGATGTTCTGGTTGTCCATAGTCTTAATTCGTCCAACTCAAAAATTCGGGTCTCGTCCTACTGCCATTGCATCTGAAAGGGAACCCCGGCCAGAAATAAATCTGGCCGGGGCTTCCATATCAACGGCGAAACGCAGGACTTAGGCGCTGATTGAAGAAACCACGCCTGCACCCACGGTGCGGCCACCTTCGCGAATTGCGAAGCGGAGGCCTTCGTCCATGGCGATCGGAGCAATCAGCTCGACATCCATGGCTACGTTATCACCCGGCATGACCATTTCCGTGCCTTCTGGCAGCGTCACGACGCCAGTGACGTCGGTCGTACGGAAATAGAACTGCGGGCGGTAGTTCGTGAAGAACGGCGTATGACGGCCACCTTCTTCCTTCGTGAGGATGTAAGCCTCAGCCTTGAACGTCTTATGCGGCGTAATGGAACCTGGCTTTGCAAGAACCTGACCACGCTCAACGTCTTCACGCTTCGTGCCACGAACCAGTGCACCGATGTTGTCACCGGCTTCACCGCGATCGAGCAGCTTGCGGAACATCTCAACACCGGTAACGGTTGTCTTGATGGTGTCCTTCAGGCCGATGATTTCAACTTCATCGCCAACGTTCACAACGCCACGCTCGACACGGCCGGTAACAACCGTACCACGACCAGAGATCGAGAACACGTCTTCGATCGGCATCAGGAACGGACGATCGACCGGACGCTCAGGCTGCGGAATGTAGGTGTCTACAGCTTCCATCAGCTCAAGAACGCGATCTTCACCGATGGTGGCATCACCATCTTCAAGAGTCACAAGAGCAGAACCCTTGACGATGGGGATATCGTCGCCTGGGAACTGGTAGGAAGACAGAAGCTCACGAACTTCCATTTCCACGAGCTCGAGCAGCTCTTCGTCATCAACCTGATCGACCTTGTTCAGGAACACGACCAGAGCAGGAACACCGACCTGACGGGCAAGCAGGATGTGCTCACGCGTCTGTGGCATCGGGCCGTCAGCAGCGGACACAACCAGGATTGCGCCATCCATCTGAGCGGCACCGGTGATCATGTTCTTGACGTAGTCAGCATGGCCAGGGCAATCGACGTGAGCGTAGTGACGGTTCTTCGTCTCATACTCAACGTGAGCCGTGGAGATGGTGATACCACGAGCGCGCTCTTCAGGAGCCTTGTCGATCTGGTCATATGCACTGAACGTTGCGCCACCGGTCTTTGCCAGCACCTTGGTGATTGCAGCAGTCAGCGAGGTCTTGCCGTGATCGACGTGACCGATCGTACCAATGTTGCAGTGCGGCTTGTTCCGCTCGAATTTAGCCTTTGCCATCGTCTTTCTCCAAAACCCTGCCTTCCACGAGGCAGAGATAAGACTGAAAGTTCATCCAGTCAGTACCTGTTAGATTCCCAGATACTGCCGGAAGCCCTTTAGCGGGTTCTGATTACCAGCGATAGTGACTGAATGCCTTGTTGGCTTCAGCCATACGGTGGGTGTCTTCGCGCTTCTTTACAGCAGCGCCACGATTGTTAACCGCGTCCATCAGTTCGTTGGACAAGCGCTCCTGCATCGTGTTCTCACCGCGCTTGCGGGAGGCATCGATCAACCACCGGATCGCCAGAGCCTGACGGCGCTCAGTGCGCACTTCGACAGGCACCTGATAGGTAGCACCACCGACACGACGTGAACGGACTTCAACAGCCGGCTTCACGTTGTCCAGAGCCGAGTGGAACATAGCCACCGGGTCAGCAGTTGCACCACCACGGTGACGCAGAACCTCGAGAGCACCGTAAACGATGCCTTCGGCGGTGGATTTCTTTCCATCGTACATCAGCGCATTCATGAAGCGCGTAATGACGATGTCTCCGAATTTTGGATCGGGAAGGATCTCACGCTTTACAGCGCGGTGACGGCGACTCATTCCAAATACCTCTTACTTCGGACGCTTCGCGCCATACAGCGAACGACGCTGACGACGCTTAGCGATGCCCTGCGTGTCAAGCACGCCTCGCAGGATGTGATAACGCACACCAGGAAGATCCTTCACTCGCCCACCACGGATAAGAACAACACTGTGTTCCTGAAGGTTATGACCTTCACCCGGAATGTAGCTTACGACCTCGTACCCGTTGGTCAGACGCACCTTGGCGACCTTACGCAGAGCGGAGTTCGGCTTCTTTGGCGTTACCGTGTACACGCGCGTGCATACGCCACGCTTCTGGGGGCATCCCTGTAGTGCAGGGACCTTATTCCGCTTTGCGGCCGGCTCACGGCCGTTCGCGATCAACTGGTTGATGGTCGGCATGCGCCCTTCCCAATCCTTGTCCTATTCCGGACAGAAAGCACCAGACTTTCTGCCATGACATTTTATTCAAATCGACATGCGGCTGAACCGCCTGCCTATCCCACATTTGGAAAGAGAAACAGCAAAAGCCATTTCCCTCCTTTTGTAGCGTGCGGCCTTGGCATCCCCCGAATCCGGGGTAGCGGCACCACATGCGATTCTTTGTCTTCGACGGCTTTTTTTCGCCTAATTAGACGGGAGTAGCCGAGGGCGCGGAACCTACGAAGGGTTCCGCGTTGAGTCAAGTGTTTCGGCTAAAATTGCGGCGATTCTAAAGAGAGAGTTTTTAGAATCGCCGCAATTTCCCCCCTGCTCTTCTTCTAAAAGAGGAACAGAGAGGTTTCTCATTATTCTGCCGCGTCTTTCACTTCAGCCGCTGAACGGCCAACGCGATGACGATCCTGGCTGGCAGCAATGCCGCGCAGACGGTTCATAACGCTACCCGTACCGGCCGGGATCAGACGACCCACAATCACGTTCTCCTTGAGACCGTTCAGTGTGTCGACCTTACCAGACGTCGCAGCGTCCGTAAGTACGCGCGTCGTCTCTTGGAAGGATGCGGCCGAGATAAAGGACTGCGTCTGCAGGGAAGCCTTCGTAATGCCCTGTAGCACCGGCATAGCCACTGCTGGGGTATCACCATTTTCCTGAAGACGCTGGTTCTCGATCTCGTACTCAATCCGATCCACGGTCTCGCCGATCAGATAGGTAGAATCCCCTGGCTCCAGAATTTCAACCTTCTGCAGCATCTGACGAACAATGACCTCGATGTGCTTGTCATTGATCTTCACGCCCTGCAGTCGATAAACGTCCTGAATTTCGTTGACCAGATAATCCGAGAGCGCCTCGACACCCATAACTTTCAGGATGTCATGCGGCACACGCGGACCATCGACCAGCGGATCACCCTTCTGAACAAAGTCACCTTCCTGAACGGAAACGTGCTTGCCCTTCGGGATAAGATACTGCGTCTCTTCGCTGGTCTCGTCGTTTTTCACGATCACGCAACGCTTCGACTTGTAATCCTTCCCGAACTCAATACGGCCATCGCCTTCGGCAATGATCGCATGATCTTTCGGACGGCGGGCTTCGAACAGTTCGGCAACACGCGGCAGACCACCGGTAATGTCACGGGTCTTGGAACCTTCACGCGGAATACGCGCCAGCACGTCACCAGCATGAACTTCGGCACCATTCTCAATCGACAGAATACTGTCTGGTGAGAGGAAGTAGCGAGCATCATTGCCATTGGCGAGCTTGACCACATTGCCCGCAGCATCCTTGAGCTGCAGACGTGGACGAAGATCAACGCCCTTGGAAGCCTGCTTGTAGTCAACCACAACCTTGGAGCTAAGGCCGGTGACCTCATCCATACGTTCGACAAGCGTGATGCTGTCGATCAGGTCAAGGTATTCAACCGTACCAGCCTGCTCGGTGATGATTGGAAGGGTGTATGGGTCCCACTCGGCCATCTTCTGACCACGTGCGACTGCCTCACCCTCGCCCACCATCAAGCGTGCACCGTATGGAACACGGTAACGAGCACGCTCGACACCGTTCTCATCGGTCAGCAGGATTTCGCAGTTACGCGACATCACCACCAGAACCTTCTGAGAATTCTCAACGACGTTGCGGTTCTTGATCGTCACACGCCCATCACGGGAGGCTTCGACCATCGACTGCTCAGCACCACGCGTTGCTGCACCACCAATATGGAAGGTACGCATCGTCAGCTGTGTACCAGGCTCACCGATGGACTGAGCGGCAATAACGCCAACAGCTTCACCGATGTTCACCGGCGTACCACGAGCCAGATCACGGCCATAGCAATGCGCACAGATACCAACGCGGCTATCGCATGTCAGAACCGAGCGGATCTCCATGCTCTCGACGCCGGCCTTCTCGATGAGCTCTGCTTCGGGCTCCTCGATCAGGGTGTTGCGCGGAAGCAGAACTTCATGCGTCACCGGATGCAGCACATCCTTGGACGTCGTACGTCCCAGAATACGCTCAGACAGCGAAGCGACGACTTCACCACTATCCATAACCGCACGAACCGTCAGGCCGCGTTCGGTACCGCAATCCGGCTCAACGATGATGCAATCCTGGGCAACGTCAACGAGACGACGCGTCAGATAACCCGAGTTTGCAGTCTTCAGAGCCGTATCCGCGAGCCCCTTACGAGCACCATGGCTGGACGTGAAGTAGTCGAGAACCGACAGGCCTTCTTTGAAGTTCGCGATAATCGGCTGTTCGATAATTTCGCCCGAAGGCTTCACCATCAGACCGCGCATACCAGCGAGCTGCTTCATCTGGGCTGGCGACCCACGAGCACCGGAGTGGCTCATCATCCAGACAGAATTGGTCGGCTTACCGATAACCTGCTTGGAGATTTCCTTCAGCATGGCTGCCTGGACTTCGTCCGTGCAACGTGACCATGCGTCAACCACCTTGTTATAGCGCTCGCCAGCGGTGATCAGACCATCCTGATACTGCTGTTCGAATTCCTTGACCTCTTCCGACGTCTTGGCAACCAGCGGCGCCTTCTCCGCCGGGATGATCATGTCATCCTTACCGAAGGAGATGCCGGCACGGGCAGCATGACGGAAGCCAAGACCCATCAGACGGTCACAGAAAATCACTGCTTCCTTCTGACCACAGTGACGGTAGACCGTGTCAATCACGTCAGACACGTTCTTCTTCGTCAGCTGCTTATTGATCAGGCTGAACGGAATCGCTGGGTGCTTCGGCAGGATTTGCGCAATAAGCGCGCGCCCTGGCGTCGTCACAATCATCTGGCGGATCGGCTTACCGTTCTCATCAACGGTCGGCAGACGCAGACGAATCTTGTCGTGCAGTTGCAGAGTACCCGACAGCATTGCGCTCTCGATTTCTGCAACATCCGAGTAAGCCGGCGGCGCGGCCTTAACGACCTTGTCGCCTTCAATGACAGCTTCGTCTGGCGTTGCGCGATACTCAGGAACTTCAAGGCTCAGGTAATAAAGACCCAGAACAATATCCTGAGACGGCACGATAATCGGCTTACCGTTAGCCGGGCTGAGGATGTTGTTTGTGGACATCATCAGCACGCGAGCTTCCAGCTGCGCCTCGAGCGACAACGGAACGTGCACGGCCATCTGATCGCCGTCAAAGTCAGCATTGAACGCGGTGCAGACCAGAGGGTGAAGCTGGATAGCCTTCCCTTCGATCAGCGTTGGCTCAAATGCCTGAATACCAAGACGGTGAAGCGTCGGCGCACGGTTCAGCATCACAGGATGCTCGCGGATAACCTCTTCGAGGATATCCCAAACTTCCGGACGCTCTTTCTCCACCATGCGCTTTGCAGCTTTAATGGTGGTAGCGTGACCGTATTTCTCAAGCTTCGAGTAGATGAACGGCTTGAAAAGCTCGAGCGCCATCTTCTTCGGAAGACCACACTGGTGCAGCTTCAGCTCCGGGCCAACCACGATGACCGAACGGCCAGAGTAGTCAACGCGCTTACCAAGAAGGTTCTGACGGAAACGGCCCTGCTTGCCCTTGAGCATGTCGGACAGAGACTTCAGCGGACGCTTGTTGGCACCCGTGATGGCACGTCCACGACGACCGTTATCGAACAGCGCATCGACAGATTCCTGAAGCATACGCTTTTCGTTGCGAACAATAATGTCCGGCGCACGAAGTTCGATCAGACGCTTCAGACGGTTATTACGGTTGATAACGCGACGATACAGATCATTCAAATCGGACGTGGCAAAACGACCGCCATCCAGCGGGACCAGCGGACGCAGTTCCGGTGGGATCACCGGAATAATGTCCATGATCATCCAGTCCGGACGTGAACCACTCTCAACGAATGCCTCAACGAGCTTCAGGCGCTTGACCAGCTTCTTACGGGCAGCCTCGGACGTTGCCTTGCGCAGCTTCTTGCGCATCATCGTCTTTTCGGAATCGCCTTCCATGACTTCAGCGTCATAGTCAAACGGATCCGCCAAGCCCTTTGCCTTAGCGGCAAGACTCAGTTCACGCTCCTGAGCGTTGGGAATACCCCAGTCATACGTGGAAAGTGCACGCTTGATGGCTTCAGCGCCGATACCGACGTCGATGCCTGCATCCGGATATTCATCCAGAAGATCTTCACAACGTACTTCGTCCAGAAGGTACTGGTCGCGCTTCTTGCCGTTCTTGTAAGACTCGATCTGATCGGAGTCACAGACTCCCTTGTCGAGCACTAGGAACTTTTCGAAGTACAGAACTGGCTCAACATCCTTGAGAGCCATATCCATCATCGTAGCAATACGGCTAGGAAGCGACTTCAGGAACCAGATATGTGCAACAGGTGAAGCGAGCTCGATATGGCCCATACGCTCACGGCGAACCTTCGCCAGCGTAACTTCAACACCGCATTTTTCACAGACGATGCCGCGGAACTTCATCCGCTTGTATTTTCCGCACAGGCATTCGTAGTCCTTGATCGGACCAAAAATACGCGCACAGAAAAGGCCGTCACGCTCAGGCTTGAACGTCCGGTAATTAATGGTCTCCGGCTTTTTGATTTCACCGTAAGACCAGGAACGGATCTGCTCGCTGGAAGCAAGCTGGATCTTGATCTGATCGAAGGCTACCGACTGGCCAGCCTGACCCAGGATCTTCATGAGTTCGTTCATGCGCCGAAACCCCAATGCGCGCCGCAGCGTCCTGCGGGCGCGTCAAAATTGAACCGTAAAGCGAGCAGCAGAGACGCCAATTAAGCGGCGCCCTGCTCAAGTTCGACATTCAGACCGAGCGACTTCAGTTCCTTGATCAGAACGTTGAAGCTCTCAGGAATACCGGCCTCGAAGTCATCCTGCTCACGCACGATCGCCTCATAAACCTTGGTACGGCCGGACACGTCATCCGACTTCACCGTCAGCATTTCCTGCAGCGTATATGCTGCGCCATACGCCTCAAGTGCCCACACTTCCATCTCACCAAAGCGCTGACCACCAAACTGCGCCTTACCACCCAGCGGCTGCTGCGTAACAAGCGAGTAAGGACCGATCGAACGTGCATGGATCTTGTCGTCGACAAGGTGATGCAGCTTCAGCATGTAGATGTAGCCAACTGTCGTCTTACGCTCGAACAGCTCGCCTGTACGACCATCGATCAGCTGGGACTGGCCAGACTTATCAACGCCAGCCTTCTCCAGCATGTTTTCGATATCAGGGATGGAAGCCCCATCGAAAACAGGCGTAGCAATTGGCAGGCCCTTGCGGAGGTTATTGGCCAGCTCAACAAGCTGCTCGTTAGGAAGCGTTGCCACATCTGTCTCGAACACTTCGTCGCCATAGACATCGCGCAGGCGATCAAGCAGTTCCTGCTTACGCTCGCCAGACCGCTGATACTCGTCGACCATTTCCCCGATGCTTGCGCCAATATTGGCACATGCCCAACCCAGATGGGTTTCAAGGATCTGACCGATGTTCATACGAGACGGCACACCCAGCGGGTTCAGAACGATATCAACCGCCTGACCGTTCTCCAGGAATGGCATGTCCTCGACTGGCACAACGCGGGAGACAACACCCTTGTTACCATGACGACCGGCCATCTTATCACCAGGCTGAAGCTTACGCTTCACAGCGACAAAGACCTTGACCATCTTCATCACGCCAGGCGGCAGTTCATCACCACGCTGAAGCTTCTCGACCTTGTTCTCAAAGCGAGAGTTAATGAGGCGAACAGCTTCGTCGAACTCTGAACGCAGGGTCTCAAGCTCGGCGGTGACTTCGTCAGAAGCAACCGTGACGTTCCGCCATGCAGCGCGAGGATGCTCATCAAGCACCTCTACTGTGATCGGCGTTCCTGCACGGATTCCCTTGAAGCCTGCTCCTGCCACTTCACCAACCAGACGCTCGCGCAGACGGTTGTGGAAGCTACGCTCCTGAATGGAACGCTCGTCATCACGGTCCTTCGTTAGACGTTCGATTTCAGCGCGTTCGATGGCCATGGCGCGTTCGTCCTTGTCCACGCCCCGGCGCGAGAAGACACGAACATCAACGATCGTTCCGGTCGTTCCGGGTGGAAGCTTCAGAGACGTGTCACGAACGTCAGAAGCCTTTTCACCAAAGATGGCACGCAGAAGCTTCTCTTCTGGCGTCATCGGGCTTTCGCCCTTTGGTGTCACCTTACCAACAAGAATGTCGCCCGGATTAACCTCTGCACCGACATAAACAATGCCAGCCTCGTCAAGGTTACGAAGAGCTTCTTCGCCGACATTAGGAATGTCGCGCGTAATTTCTTCCTGACCCAGCTTCGTATCACGAGCCATGACTTCGAATTCCTCGATATGAATCGAGGTGAACACGTCATCACGAGCAATACGCTCAGAAATCAGGATGGAGTCTTCGAAGTTGTAACCGTTCCAAGGCATGAACGCGACGAGCACGTTACGACCCAGAGCCAGTTCACCCAGCTCCGTGGACGGACCATCAGCAATGATGTCGCCAGCATGAACCGTATCACCAACTTTCACCAGCGGGCGCTGGTTGATACAGGTCGACTGGTTCGAACGCATGTACTTGCGAAGGCGATAAATATCGACGCCCTGAGTTGCACCGGCATCGTCGGTCGCGCGGACAACGATACGGGCACCATCGATCTGGTCGATAATACCGTCACGCTTGGCAACGATTGTCGCGCCAGAGTCACGTGCAACGGCTGCTTCCATACCCGTACCAACCAGTGGGGCATCAGCCTTCACCAGCGGAACGGCCTGACGCTGCATGTTCGCACCCATCAGGGCGCGGTTCGCGTCATCGTTCTCAAGGAACGGAATGAGAGCCGCAGCAACAGACACAAGCTGCTTCGGTGATACGTCGCAAGCCGTAACCTGCTCAGGCGGAACAACTCGGAAGTCACCAGACTTACGAACCGAGACCAGTTCGTCCGTCAGATGGCCATCGGCGCTCTGCTTCGCATCGGCCTGGGCAACAACAAGCTTCTCTTCTTCCATGGCGGAAAGATATTTCCAGCCATCCTGAAGAATGCCG
Source organism: Gluconobacter sp. DsW_058 (assembly GCF_002153615.1). NCBI lineage: Bacteria > Pseudomonadati > Pseudomonadota > Alphaproteobacteria > Acetobacterales > Acetobacteraceae > Gluconobacter > Gluconobacter sp. DsW_058. Next base: position 176,213 of record NZ_JOPH01000001.1, on the reverse strand, counting down.
TCCTTCACAAGGCGATACGGTGTCTCAATGAAGCCGTACTTGTTAACCTTGGCATAGGTCGAAAGCGAGTTGATCAGACCAATGTTCGGGCCTTCAGGCGTCTCAATTGGGCAGATACGACCGTAATGCGTCGGATGGACGTCACGAACTTCGAAGCCTGCGCGCTCACGGGTCAGACCGCCCGGGCCAAGCGCCGAGAGACGACGCTTGTGCGTCACTTCGGAAAGCGGGTTTGTCTGATCCATGAACTGGCTCAGCTGCGACGACCCGAAGAACTCACGTACGGCCGCAGCCGCAGGCTTGGCGTTAATCAGATCATGCGGCATGACCGTATCGATATCGACGGAGCCCATGCGTTCGCGGATGGCACGCTCCATACGAAGCAAGCCAACGCGATACTGGTTTTCCATCAGCTCGCCGACAGAGCGAACGCGACGGTTACCAAGGTTATCGATATCGTCGATCTGGCCACGACCATCCTTCAGATCGCACATGATCTTGATGGTACGCAGGATATCTTCCTTGCGCAGAACGCGCAGGGTGTCCGGAGCGTCTACATCAAGACGCATGTTCATCTTGACACGACCAACAGACGAAAGGTCGTAGCGATCCTGGTCAAAGAACAGACCGCGGAACATCGCTTCAGCGGTTTCCTTGGTCGGCGGCTCGCCCGGACGCATGATACGATAGATATCGATCAGTGCTTCGTCACGGCTCGTGTTCTTATCAACTGAGAGCGTGTTGCGGATCCAAGGACCGTGCGAACCATCGATGGAAAGCGTTGGAAGCTCTGTAATTCCCAGCTCTTCAAGTGCTGCCAGACGGTCTTCCGTCAGCTCTTCACCAGCTTCACCGTAGATCTCGCCAGTGTTCTCATTGATGAGATCATGGGCAAGATAGCAGCCAAGAACGTCAAGACGGCCGACCTGAACTACACGGGTCTTTTCAGCAATCTTGCGAACCATGCGCGCTGTCAGCTTGGCATCGGCTTCAGCAACGACTTCACCGGTATCAGCGTCAACCAACGGGCTCAGCAGCTTCTGGCCGCGGAACGCATCAGGCTCGAACGGACGTGCCCAGCCATCACCCATGCGGGTAAAGGTGACCATGTCGTAGAAGTAGGACAGGATTTCATCCTGATCCATACCCCGGATGTCTAGACCTTCGACATCGCCGCCTTCTGCAATCTTCTCTTCGCGCTGGGCGATATAGTTCGCGCCCTCAAGAGCATAAAGCAGCGTCGTAACTGGAAGCTTACGCTTGCGATCGATGCGGACGTAAATCAGGTCCTTTGCATCGAATTCGAAGTCCAGCCACGAACCACGATACGGAATCACACGGGCAGCAAAAAGATACTTGCCCGAAGAATGCGTCTTGCCCTTATCATGATCGAAGAAGACGCCCGGGCTACGATGCATCTGAGAAACGATGACACGCTCGGTACCATTGATAATAAAGGTGCCGTTATTGGTCATGAGCGGCATGTCGCCCATGTAAACCGGCTGTTCCTTCAGATCATGAATGGAGCGTGAACCTGTGTCTTCATCGATATCCCATGTCGTAAGACGGAGGATAACCTTCAGCGGAGCTGCAAATGTCAGACCGCGCTGAATGCACTCTTCAACGTCATACTTCGGCTCTTCGAACTCGTAAGACACGAAGTCCAGACGACCGCGACCAGCAAAGTCATTGATTGGAAAAACCGAACGGAAGACTTCCTGCAGACCGGAGCTCTGACGACTGTCAGGACTCACGTTCATTTGCAGGAACGCTTCGTAGGACGCGCGCTGCACATCGATCAGATTGGGCATCGGCGCAATTTCGGGAATGCGCCCGAAGCTTTTGCGGATCCTCTTGCGTCCCGTGAACGATTTGGTGATCGCGTTCATCTATCTTGCCCTCTGCACCAGACCTTCGAGTCGCCCGGGATTTCATTGTCAGACGAACGTCTGACACGACACGGACGACCGGAACGACCGGCTTTCAGTAATTTCAATACGTAGCGAGCCGCGTATTATACTCTTATTTCCACCAACGGCAAATCGGGCGGGAACCGCATGCGATCCCCGCCCTATCCGTCTGCTTTCGCAGAGGCCGCCTCCTCAGAGAGGAAACGACCCGATCAAGTTGATTACTTGATTTCGACCTTGGCGCCGTTGTCTTCCAGGGTCTTCTTGATCTTCTCGGCTTCGTCCTTGGACACGCCTTCCTTGACGGTCTTCGGTGCGCCTTCAACCAGATCCTTAGCTTCCTTCAGACCCAGGCCCGTGATGCCACGGATTTCCTTAATCACGTTGATCTTCTTGTCGCCAGCAGCGGCCAGAACAACGGTAAATTCGGTCTGCTCTTCAGCAGGAGCTGCAGCAGCAGCCGGGCCAGCAGCAACAGCTACTGGAGCAGCAGCGGAAACGCCCCACTTCTCTTCGAGAAGCTTGGAAAGCTCAGCAGCTTCGAGAACGGTAAGAGCGGATAGCTCTTCAACAATCTTTGCCAGATCGGCCATGGTCTTATCCTACGTGATGCACTGTTTGATTGGGTTCAAATCTACGCCGCAGCGTTGATTTTACTCTTAGGCGGCTTCGCCGGTCTTGGCATAGGCGCCGAAGACGCGAGCAAGCTGGCCTGCCGGAGCCTGAACAACACCTGCGATACGCGTAGCGGGGGTCTGAATCATACCCACCAGCTTCGCACGCAGTTCATCCAGAGACGGCAGCTCGGCAAGTGTCTTGATTCCAGCGACGTCAAGCGTCTGGGAACCAAGAGAGCCACCGAGCACTACAAGCTTGTCATTCGTCTTGGCGAACTCGACGATCACCTTTGCAACTGCAACCGGGTCTTCAGACCAAGCCAGGGCCGTTGGCCCCTTGAGCAGCGGCGCGATGCCGTCGAATTGGGTCCCATCCAGAGCGCGGCTGGCCAGCCGGTTCTTCGCAACCTTATATGTCGCACCTGCCGCACGAATGCGTCGACGCAGCTCCGTCACATCAGCAACCGTCAGACCCTTGTTCTGGGTGACGACAACCATGGACGTGCTGTTGAACACATCGGCGAGGAACTCGACAAAGGCCCGCTTTTCCGTACGGTCCAAAACCTGTCTCCTCGTCAGTCCGGAACGATCCGGACCAAGTTACCCATGGGATACCTCCGTTTCCGGAAAATATCCCGCTCGCCTGTCCACAGAAGTGAGCGAACCCAGTGCATCTTGGCAAAGCCACTGAAACACTGGCGCCCCGCCTGACGCTCGCCGCCCCATGAGAGGAGCATTTAAAGCACCAGAGGCGCTACGTGCGGTCTTGGACAGGTTTGGAAGCAATTCGCGAGCGAATTACCCCTACGCCACCATGCCGAAACATGGCGTCATTCCTTGTTGAGGGCTTTCTACAGAAAGCCCTCAATTCAATCAAGCCTCGAAGGAGGATACGTCAACGCGGACGCCCGGACCCATCGTGGAAGACAGCGCTGCCTTCTTCATGTAGGTACCCTTGGCGCCAGACGGACGAGCCTTCTGAACGGCATCGACCAGAGCCTTGATGTTCTCGACCAGCTTGGCTTCATCGAAAGAAGCCTTACCAACGCCAGCATGGATGATACCGGCTTTTTCAGCGCGATACTCAACCTGACCGGACTTGGCAGCCGTGATCGCACCCTTGACGTCCATCGTTACCGTGCCGAGACGCGGGTTCGGCATCAGGCCACGCGGACCAAGAACCTTACCGAGACGACCAACGAGAGCCATCATGTCAGGCGTTGCAATGCAGCGGTCGAAAGCGATTTCGCCAGCCTGGATCTTTTCAGCCAGGTCTTCTGCACCAACAACTTCTGCACCAGCTGCCAGAGCTTCTTCAGCCTTGGCACCACGTGCGAACACGCCAACGCGAAGTGTCTTGCCCGTGCCGTTCGGCAGGGAGATCAGACCACGAACCATCTGATCAGCATGACGCGGGTCAATGCCAAGGTTCAGGGAGATTTCGATGGTCTCATCGAACTTTGCCTTGGCGTTGCTCTTCACCAGAGCAACAGCCTCGGAAAGGGCATATGGCTTGTTGCGCTCGACAGTTGCCTGCGCAGCATTCAGACGCTTGTTCTTGGCCATGATATCAGCCCTCCACCACGTTCAGGCCCATCGACTTCGCGGAGCCTGCGAGCATACGCACAGCGCCATCGAGATCGTTGGCGTTCATGTCCTTGAACTTCGTTTCAGCAATCTCGCGAAGCTGAGACGTCGTCACGGAACCAACAGCCGCAGCCTTACCAACCGTCTGGCTGCCCTTAGAAATCTTGGCGGCCTTGAGAAGGAAGTACGTGTTCGGCGGGGTCTTCGTGATGAAGGAGAACGTACGGTCTGCATACGCGGTGATGACCACCGGGATCGGCATACCTGGTTCAAGCTGCTGCGTCTTCGCGTTGAACTCTTTGCAGAACTGCATGATGTTCAGGCCGCGCTGACCCAGTGCCGGACCTACCGGCGGAGACGGGTTGGCTTTACCAGCCGGGATCTGAAGCTTGATGTAGCCAACAACTTTTTTGGCCATATCCGGGACTCCCCTGTTTGTCGTTCCCGAACCGCGGTGACAACGGAGTCGGACACAGCCGCCCCCTCCCGCGTTCGAAGTGAGGCGGTCCCCTAGACTGGTTTAGCCTAGTGCGTCAACCCTCCGCCGACATTTTTCGTCCCTTTGTCGCCGCTCAGATCGTTGTCAGCTGCAGACTCATGGGCATCAATTCCCGCCACAGGTGCCGGCTTGTGCAATCCTTCATACTGGAACGCACCAAACGGATCGATCTGCTTCACGCCTGGAAGCTCACTGGCATCCCATCCGCCGCCCAGAGAGCGCACAAGACGGACTGTCGCCTGTATCTGTGAAGTCTGCGTCTGAACCAGCCCCAGCCGCGCCTGAAGCGCATCCTGCTGCGCTACGAGAGCATCCAGGTAATTCGACAATCCACCGGTGTAGAGCGCCATGGTCATGCTCTGCGTCCGCAGTGCGGCCTCAACAGCTTTCTGCTGCTGGTCCTGAGCAATTTTGTATTGCCCGCTCTGGGTCAGACCGTTTTCCACGTCCTGAAACGCAGACAGGACAACGCCGCGATAGTCATCAACCGAAGCCCGATATTGAGACCAGGCCCGCTGCAAGGCCGCACGCCTTAATCCACCCGTAAATGCTGGCTCCACAGCTTGAACTGCAATTTTCCAGAATGCCCGGGAGACACTGGCAAGATCAAACCCGCCATCCTCAAAGCCCCCATCCGCGCTCAACGTAATATGCGGATAGAACGCTGCGCGTGATATGCCTATTGCCCGGGAGGCTGCGGCCATATGTCGTTCAGCTGATGCAATATCCGGACGCCGCTCCAGCAGGGACGACGGGAAGCCCGGATTTACCTTCACGACACCAAACCGCATTTTCACGTCGCGAACTGGCGCAATATGAAAACCCGCAGGCGCTGTATTCAGCAGCACGGCGATCGCATTTTCCATCACTCTGCGATCTGCAACCAGAGTGCTCTGAGCGGCCATGGCTGAAAACAGCTGATTCTGGGCACGCGAAACGTCAAGTCCAGCACCAATGGCACCAGCCTGACGCAACTCCGTAATTTCTACTGCGGCCTTAAAGTAATGGATTGAGTCTTCATAAACCGCATTCTGTGCATCAAGCCCTCGTAACGCGATATAATCGCTGGCGAGCTCCGCCTCCAGACTAAGCTTGGCTGAGGCGTATTCTGCGGCCGTTGCCTGAGCGAGATTTTTCTCCATCCGTGTTGAGTTACGGATGGAGTCCCAGAAATCCGGCTCCCAGGTTGCAGCACCGCTATAAGCCTGATTTGACTCATACACGAGCGATGAACTGGTTCTCGGGTTGTTATACAACCGCCCAACCGAGCCCTTGTTATAGCTCATATGGGCCGCACCGGTGAGCTGCGGATAGAGCTTGCTCTCCGCCTCGCGCGCAACGTCCCGGGCTTGGGTAAAGGCTTCCGCGGCGGCTTGCAGGTCCGGATTGACCTGCAGCATCCGCGTTTCCATCTCGTTCAGGATCGGGTCCTTGAACATCGTCCACCAGTCACTACGGAGCGCATCATCCGCAGGACGAGCGTTGCCCATGACCCCCTTCCCTTCCCAGCCTTCCGGATAAAGGAATTTCTGGGGATGGTATTCTGGCGCCAAATTGCAGGACGCCAGACCGATGGACAGGACACCAGCCAAAGCCGTCGCCACATGACGGCGAGGCCTGGAGAAATATCCGCGCTTGCGATCAGTCAATCTCATCAACGGGATCCAGCCTCATCCGGATTGGCATCATGCGAACGCACAGATTTCTGGTCCTCTTCCTGCTGAGCCTTGGTCGGAATGTTATAGCCCGGTGTCGTTGGCACAACACGAACCTCATCCCCTTCCAGCAGATCAGCGGTCGGGTTGGCAATAAGCTGGTCATCCTTCGTCACACCACTCAGGATCTGCACAGTCGTCCCGAAGTTAATACCAACCGTGACGCTGATCAGATGGACATGTCCGTTGATAACTTTGGCAACCTGCATTCCCTGGGCTCGGAAAATGATAGCGCCCTCAGGAAGAATCAAAATATCAGGATTGCCGGGAGCAGCGATATGGGCCGTCGCATAGGAATTCGGCCAGAGAAGATTGTCCTCATTTCCGATCGTCAGTTCTGTCGTCACCGTTCGCGTAGACGCATTGAACGCATTTGCCGTTGCCAGGAACGTGGCGCGGAAGCGGCGCCCTGGATACTGCGGAACAGACAGATCAGCCGTAATTTTAGGCGAAATAACGCTCGCAAAATCCTGTGGAACAGAGACGAAAACGCGCATCCGATGAACATCTGCCACCGAAAACAGCTCTGAGGCTGTTCCGCGCGAACTCACGTTTCCACCCCCTGCATTTACATAGTCACCGACGTTCACCAAACGTGACGTCACGATTCCATCGAATGGAGCGACTATTTTCTTAAAGTCTTCCAGCGCCTGAAAACGCTCGACTTCATGCTCGGCAGCTTCCAGCTCAGCTTTCTGTGCCGCTGCATTTGCAGCCTGCACGTCCACTTCCTGCCGGGAAACAGCCTGTGTCCCCTTCAGAGCGGTCCAGCGCTGAGTCGTGATAACGGCTAGATTATAGCGAGCCAGTTTGACGTTATATTGCGCCTTGGCCGCCTGGAACTGGGCATCAATGCTTGGCGTATTGATTTCAGCCAGAACATCGCCACGCTTCACATGCGCACCGTAGTCCTTGTACCACATTTTCACGTAGCCGGAGACCTGCGCATAAATCGGCGCTTCATACCAGGCTGCCAGATTGGCAGGCAGATCCACCTGACGCGTTTTCGGCCCAGGCTGCGGAGAAATCAGCGTTACCGGCGGAATGGCCGCTTCTTCAGTCACACCGCTGAGCGAATGATAGTGCACGCCTCTTTCAACGATACCCCAGGCAGCCAGCACAATGGCAACCACCACGACACCAAGAAGAATCAGTCTGTTCCGCACGGGTGATCCACTTTCCTGTCGGTTTCCCTGAGGCGTCTGCCCCTGTTGTGTCGGGTGGGTCACGCGCGGTCTCCTTCAGGCCCAGCAGGCCGCTTGTAATGCATTAGGGCAAAAACACAGGGAACGAACAGCAACGTTGCCACTGTTGCGATGAGCAGGCCACCAATCACGGCCTTACCCAGCGGAGCGTTCGAGGAATTACTGATCGACATCGGAATCATGCCGATCATCATGGCAAGCGCTGTCATCAGAACCGGGCGGATACGCTCATATCCCGCCTCCAGAGACGCCAGCAGAACATCACCGTGGTGATCCAGCCGCTCTCGTGCAAACGAGACGACAAGAATGGCATTCGCGGTTGCCGTTCCCATACACATGATCGCACCGGTCAATGCAGGCACAGACAATGGCGTGTGGGTCAGGAACAGGCTCCAGGAAATACCACCAAGCGCACCCGGCAACGCTGTGATGATCACGAACGGATCAAGCCAGGACTGAAAATTCACTACGATGATCAGGTAAACAAGAACAATGGACAGGGCGAGACCGCCAATCAGCTGCACATAGGCATCATTCATGGTCACGGCCTGACCGCGCACCACAAGGGTTGATCCGTGCGGCAGGTCCTTGCGCTCTCCATCAACCACACGGTTCACCGCGCGCGACAGGGTGCCGAGGTCCGTACCCTCTGGAGCTGCGTAAATATCGAAGACCGGCATGATGTTGTAATGTGAGATTTCCGCAGGCGTACCGGTCTGAACCAGTTCGCTCAGGGCACCCAGCATCTGCGGGTTCTGGTTGGTCGGGTTGCCGTCGCCCTTGTCGATTGGAACGATTTCCAGATCATTCATGGTCTGAAGATAGTTCGCAGGTGTCTGCACATCGATAAGCTGAGACGTTCCCTGAGCATTCAGGTAGTAGGTCTGCCCCACCTGCGCACTACCAGACAGCGTTACGAGAGCATTCAATGCAACGTCCCGCTGTGTAATGCCCGTTCCCAGTGCAAAGCTTCGACGATTGTTGATCAGCAACGTTGGCTGCGTCATCGGTTGCTGAACGGATACATCTGTGATCCCCGGAATATGACGCAGCTTCTTGGCCAGATGCGTTGCAAAGGCAAAGTTGTTCTGCAGATCACGGCCCGAAATCTGAACGTCAATCGGCGCTGGCAAGCCAAAGTTCAGGATCTTGGCGGTCATGTCGCCCGGCTGGAACGTGAAGATTGTTCCAGGAAACGCATCTGTCAGACCCTTACGGACTTTCTGACGGTATTCCGGGATCGGGCTCTCATCATTCTTGAGCTGGATCGTGATGTCACAATCCTGCGCACCCGTTGTCGGTGACGGCACCATGGCCTGGTTCAACTGACTGAACGGCAAGCCACAGTTATTCACGACATTCTCGACCTGACCCGGCAGGATCTCCCGCAGGCGCTTTTCTGCAAGCCCAGCGATCTTGCCTGTCTCTTCAATACGCGTGCCAACCGGTGCGCGCATATGCATCTGAAGCGTACCGGATTTGATTTCGGGGAAAAAATCCTGCCCGACGAACAACAGCAGAGCCATGGACGCCACAGCCGCCAGAAGGAACATGGCAACAAATCGGCCGCGAATAGCAATCAGGCCCGACAGGATACCTTTGTAATGCTCGCGGAAGCTCGTAAACCGGGCTTCAAAGCCTCTCTGGAACCGTCCGAAAAAGCCTGGCTTACGATGATGCCACTCCGGATCACGGTGCATCTTCACCTGCGCCGGAAGCAGCCAGTTCGCCATTGTCGGGACGAGGGTTCGAGAGAGAATGAAGGACGCAATCATCGCGAAGATGATGGCCTCGGCCATTGGCATGAAGAGCCAGCCGGAAACACCCGTCAGCTCGAAAAGCGGTAGCCAGACGATACAGATACAGGTTGTCGATACGAATGTCGGAATGACGATCTGATTGGCTGCATCAATGATAGCGTCTTCAAGCTCTTTCCCCATTTCAAGATGGGCATCAATATTCTCAATCATGACGGTTGCGTCATCCACGAGAATACCGACAGCCAGAGCAAGACCACCCAGTGTCATGACGTTAATCGACTGCCCCGCAATACTGAGGCCGATCAACGAACAGAGCATGGCCAGCGGAATGGACGTCGCAACGATGACGGTAGAGCGCCAGGAACCGAGGAAGAGCAGAACTGTCAGACTGGTCAGGATCGCAGCGGTGATCATCTCACGCACCACGTCAAAAACCGACTCTTTCACGAAGCCTGACGCGTCCGTCAGTACGTTCAGAGTGGTGCCAGCGGGCAACGTAGCCTTGATCTGAGGCAGAAGCGCCTTCACACCCGCGACGACAGACAGGGTCGAGGCGTCACCACTTTTCAAGATGACGATCAGAACGGCCTGCTGCCCCTTCACCAGAACAGCGTTGATCTGGGGAGGGCCCCCTCGATGCACCCACGCGACATCTCGCAGATAGATAACGGAGTTCCCCACCTGCTTGATGGGCATTTTGTTGAAGACCGAGAGATCAAGCGGGGTCGAGTTGGTCTTCACCATCCAGTCAATGGACCCGACCTTCTGATCACCAGCTGGCAGAACAATGTTCTGGCGGTTCAGCGCATTCGCAACGTCCTCAGGTGAAAGACGGTGAGCCTGAAGTTTGATCGGGTCGATATCGACCATGATGTCCGGCGCAAGACCACCATATGGATTCGGAATGGCTGCACCCGCGACCGGCACAAGCGCCGGGCGAATCAGGTTGGACGCCATGTTGTAGATTTCCGACCCGGACATGGTCGAATTATTGACCTGCAACGTCAGAACCGGAACGGAAGACGCATCCAGCGCGATGATCAACGGCGGCGTCGCCCCGGTCGGCATCTGCTTGATGACTGTCTGGGAAACAGATGTAATCTGCGTTTGCGCAACCGCAGTATTCGTTCCGGGCTGGAAGAAGACCTTGACGATGCCACGGCCATAGTAAGACGAGCTTTCAATATGCTCGATATTACTGACAGTCGCTGTTAGCGATCTTTCGTAATAATAGACAATACGACCCGACATATCGTCTGGCATAAGCCCGGTATAGGACCAGACAATCGCAACAATAGGGATCTTGATTGAAGGAAAAACGTCCGTCGGCGTCGAAACAATCGCCCTGACCCCAAAAATAAGAATCATGATCGAAAGAACAACGAACGTATAAGGCCGTTTGAGGGCCGTTACGACGATGGCATTCATGCGTCTGCGATGCTCCTGTTCCTGGATGATCGGAGCTGCGCGATTACGTCAGTCTTTTTCAGTCTCAACGGGCGTCCCCTTTAAATTGAGACAAGTCATACCGGACACAGGAAGTGCGACAAGCAAAATTGAATTTAAGAAAGACCGGATTCAGCCATGAGACAAAAATGTCATGTAATACTGACATCACGATCGGAGCCACCGCGCCCCGAAAAATGAATCGTAAATACTGATCCTGCCAGTTCCTGATTGGGCCGAAACGCAGTGATTTTCAGCGTTGCCCCATGCAAATGCAGAATTGCAGATACAAGACTCAACCCAAGACCACTTCCCGGAATGTGACGACTTTTGTCTGAACGGTAGAATCGCCCCAATACGGCGCCCCGCTCTTCCTCCGCAATCCCGATGCCCGTGTCATGAACCTGAAGCCAGGCACAGCCCTGCTCGTCCTGCCCGACCATCAACCCAACATTCCCGCCTGGAGGCGTGAACTTGATGGCGTTGTCTACGAGGTTTGCCAAAACCTCGTTGAGGAGATCCGTATCTCCATAGAGTGGGATTGCGCGCTCCGCCCCCTCCACACTAAGGACTAATCCGCCAGCCTCGGCAATTGGCTCATAGAGATCTGCGATACCCGCAACCAACTCTGACAAATCCATCGTCGTGAAACCAGCCTGCCGACGCCCGTTCTCAATTTCACCGATGCGCAACAGCGCCGTAATCACTGAAAAGCACTGATCCAGATCCTGTGTGGCCCGCAGAATAATGGACTTGAGGTGAACAGGATCATCTGACGATGAGAGCGCTCGCTCCAACCGCGCTCGCACACGTGCCAGCGGCGTCCTAAGATCGTGCGCAATATCGTTGCCAACATCGCGAATTTCATCCAACAAATGTTCAAGCCGATCCAGCATCCGGTTCACGGCGCCTGCAAGACGCTCGATATCATCCCGTTCGCGCCCGGCGGGCAAACGCTCATGCAGATCGCCTGCCATGATCCGCTCAATGGCCTGCCGCATCTCCTTGACCCGTGCCAAGGCCCGATGACTGAGAAACAATCCCGCCAGCAGCGCAAACAGCACCATTGGCACCAGTGAGATCAGCGCAGCCCGCTTGATGATGTACCGAAGCTCATCCGCCATATGCATGGAGCGGGCAAGAACCAGAATCCGATCCCCTGCTCCGCCACCCGGCCCCGGAACTTCTATCGCCAGATATCGCATCTCATAAGGCGTATCCCCCGGAGGCGCGACTTTGAGCCGACGCGTCCGGTTGGAAACCTCCAGCCCCTCAGGCCAACGTCGAATGTCACCAACAATACGGTTGTGATTCAGGTCGAACAGGCCAGCGCCATTCAAAATGACGCGCAGGTCCGTCTTGCTTCGTTCCCGGACGACATCTTCCAGACGCTCAGGCGTTTCCTGAACGAGAAGTGCTGCCTCACGTCGGAGCAGATCGCTGGAACGAGCACTTTCGTAACCGTTCATCTGGGCATAGACGAGCAGGAACTGCATCGTGATGCCGCCGATCATCGCCACCACGAATGCCAGTGTCAGCCGGAACGTGGCCGTCCGGAAAATGTCAGTCCGATACACGCAGACTGAACCCCGCGCCCCGGATGCTATGGATCAGCGGCGTTTCGCCCTGAAGATCAATCTTCCTGCGCAACTTGCCGATATGCACGTCCACCAGATTGGTCTGTGGAACAAAGCGGTAGTTCCAAACGTCCTCAAGCAGCATCGTTCGGGTCAGAACGGTGCCCGGGCGACGCATCATGTATTCCAGAAGACGGAACTCACGCGGCAGAAGCTCAACGTCCCGGCCACTGCGAGACACCTTGCGCTCAATGAGGTCCATTTCAAGCGGACCAACACGCAGAACCGTTACACGGCTATCCGTGGGGCGACGCAGCAAAGCCTCCAACCGGGCAGCAAGCTCTTCCATGGCGAACGGCTTTGTAAGGTAGTCGTCACCGCCAGCCTTCAAGCCATTCACACGGTCATCAACTGCGGACAATGCGGAAAGAACCAAAACTGGAAGCGTGATTTTCTGGCGACGCAGGGCCTCGATAACACTCAGGCCGTCCATCTCAGGCAACATACGATCAACGACCATCAGGTCGTATTGACCGGACTGCGCAGCTTCGAGGCCCAGAATGCCATTATCGACCCACGTCACATCATAACCGCGCGTCTTAAGCTCCTCGGAGACTTCCGACGCAATACTTTCATCGTCCTCAATCAGCAGGAGACGAATGACAGGCTCAATCGGGCGGGAGACCGCCTCGTGCTCAGGTACGGGCATCATGCTCATAACTGTCACATGCGGGAATATATCCTGTCATCCAATTAAAATCAGTCTTAAGCTTCCAGACTATCAATCTCGTCCTGCTCCTCATCCGTTTTATCAATACCATCCAGCGATCTCAGGCGACGCCCAAGAACACGGCTCCGGCGGCGCGCCTCTTCGATCGTGTTCCCCATCGTACCGGCATTCCGCTGCAACCGTTCAAGAACCTGATCCATCCGAAGCATTTCCTGCCGTGTCGCGCCGAGCAGGCTTGCAATGGTTTCTGTCCGCTCTTCCAACGCAAGCGTCACATAACCGAGATGAACCGTACGCAGCATGGCGGGTAGCAATGACGGCCCCATGACAATCACCCGATACAACCGCCCGATTTCATCAATAACGCCAGGCATCCGGGCAATTTCGGTATAAAGACCGTCCGTGGGCAGATACAGGACGGCGAATTCAACCGTGACAGGTGGCCGGATATACTTGGACGCGATCTTGCGAGCCTCGAATTTGATCGCCGTTTCAAGCTCGCGCCTTGCAGCCTTTTCAGCCAATGCATCCGAAAGCTCTGAGGCATTCAAAAGCCGCTCGTAAGCCTCGGTGGGAAATTTGCTGTCAATCGCCAGGCGGGGAGCAACATGCCCTTTCACAGGCATTCGAATGGCAAACTCTACCAAATCTCCGCTGTCTCCCAGTCGGAAGTTGGTGTCATAGCTCCCTTCCGGAAGAATATCGTCCAGAATAGCCCGGCACTGTGCCTCACCCCAGCCACCGCGCGTCTTGACGTTCGAGAACAGACGCTTGAGGTCTCCGATCTGGGCTGTCACGCTTGTGACCTCACCAAGGGCTTTCTGCATTGCACTGAACTGTTCAACCACGCGTTGAAAGCTGGTTTGCATCTGCTTTTCGACAGCACCGTGCAACTGTTCATTTACGGCAAGACGGATCCGCTCGATCTGTTCGTTCTGACTTTGTGCCATGTCACGCAACGCATCAGAGAGTAGAACGCGCCCTTCAGCCTGATCCTGCCCAACGCGCCGCGCGAGATCACCAAGTTTTTCACTGGTTTCAAGCCGAAGAGCATCCATCCGACCGGACAGGACACGCTCGACCTCGGCCAGATGCGCTCGCTGATAGTCCGCATCCCGCGCACGCTCATCGGCTTCACGGTCCAGCAGGCGGGCGACCTCCCCGCTATTACCACGCAATAGTGCCAAGGCAGCCACCACAAGAGCCGCTGCTGCAATAATCCATGGAACGAACTGCACCATACCGGAACTCCCATCCTGCATGGCGCGGTTCTAGCCCCTTAGGAGCTCATGTCCAATCCTGGCAGCCTCAGGGCTGATGGATGTTGCCGTAGCTTGCAGCGCCCAGCCCCGGACAGGAACAGGAGGTGCCCAAAGGAACCTGAGTTGGCATCTTGCAGGTGTAGATCCCGGCCTTGCAGGTATAGCCATACCCGGCAACAGGCGCTGACGGGTTAACAGGGCCCGGCGCGGCCGTTCCGACGCATGCACCCAATCCCAGGAATGAAAGGCCTGCAGCAGTACGCAGGGCTGAACGGCGAATAGAACCAGACATCAACATGACCCTCTCAAAACAATTCATGTGAGCGCAAAACGGATCTTCCGCTCATCAGTTGCGGGAATCCTATGCCGATATGGCAATCCTGTGGCGCACCAGCCTACACACGGGCAGCAGCAGCCTGCCCTGCAGCAACACCGCTGGACCAGGCCCACTGGAAATTGTGGCCACCCAGCCATCCCGTGACATCCACTGCTTCACCAATCGCATACAGCCCCGGGACGTCCCGCACTTCCATTGTCTGGGACGACAGACCGCTCGTATCGATCCCTCCGCGCATAACTTCGGCCTTCGCGTACCCTTCCGTTCCAGAAAGACGGACTTCCCATCGGGACAGGCGTTCTGCGAGCGCTTTTATATTCTTGTCCGGCTGATTGGCCAGCATGACGTCTCCAAGCCCGGCAGCCAGCTCTTTCGCCAGACGCGCAGGAAGTGCTTCAAGCAGGCTCGGAGGAAGCGCGCGCGGACGTGCCTTCTTGATCGCCAGCAAAACCTCCAACGCATTTCGCCCCGGCATCAGGTCAATATGGGCCGTGCCGCCTGCCTCAAGATAAGAGGAAATCTGGAGGATGGCCGGGCCTGACAGCCCACGATGGGTGAAAACCATCCCGTCAGCAAAGCGAGGCCCTTTTTTCCCGCAAGTTGTCACGACATCCAGAGACACACCCGCCAGAGAAGGGTCCGCATCATCCAGGACCAACGGCACCAAAGCAGGAGCAGTCGGGACAATTTTCAAACCGAAGGATCGTGCGATCCGCAGGGAGAGGTCCGTAGCGCCCAGTTTGGGAATGGACAGACCACCGGTCGCCAAAATCACAGAACGGCTTCGAACATCCCCGGCATCCGTGCGAACGACAAAGCCATCCGCATCGGCCTCGACATCCGTAATCCGGGTCTCCATCCGTGCTTCACAACCAGCATCCTGACATTCAGACACCAGCATATCCACGATCTGACGGGCAGACCCATCGCAGAACAACTGTCCCTTGGCCTTTTCATGCCAGGCAATCTGATAGCGATCCACCAACTTCACAAAATCACGCGGCGTGTAACGTGCCAGCGCCGAGCGCGCAAAATGCTTGTTCTGGGACAGGAAACAGTTTGGCCCCGTCTCCAGATGCGTAAAATTACAGCGCCCACCACCCGAGATCAGGATCTTGCGTCCGGGTTCGGACCCGTGATCCAGAACCAGTACACGCGCACCACCACGTCCCGCTGTTGCAGCAGCCATGAGGCCAGCCGCACCAGCCCCAAGGACCACCACATCAAATGTCACGGACAGCTCCCGCTCAGAAATCCAGATTCGCATAATGACCGGGCGGCGTGATGCCACTCATCCGGTCAGTCAGAAGGCCGCGGAAACACGGACGGGACTTCACCCGAGCATACCAGTCCTTGGCGGCCGGCGCTTTTGCCCAGTTCACATCCCCAATGAAGTCCAGCGCCGAGAGATGCGCAGCAGCAGCGAAATCGGCCATCGAAATGGACGGCCCCGCAAGCCAGGACCGCGTTTCTGCCAGCCAGCCGATATAGTCCAGATGGAAGCGCATGTTGCCGTAACCGGCCCGCAGGACGTTTCCGTCCGGGTGACCACGGCCATACAACCGCTTGTCAACTTTTTCGCCCAGCAGGTTGCGCGTCACTTCCTGCCCGAAACGGGTCTCAAACCAGTCCATCAATCGACGGACTTCGACACGTTCGGCAAGCGTACGGCCCAGCAGGGGTGTATCCGGATAGGCTTCATCCAGATATTCGCAGATGACGCGGGCGCCGGGTACGGCCAGCCCGTTCTCTTCAACAAGAACCGGAACCTCACCAGCAGGGTTCAGAGCAAGGAATTCCTCGCGCTGTTCCCACACCCGTTCGATCACGAGTTCACAGGGCAGTCTCTTCTCGCCGAGCACAAGCCGGACAAGACGGCATTGCGGGGAGAGTGGAAGGTGATGCAGGATACGCATTCTTCATGTTCTAAGTCAGCCATTCCGCGCTCACAAGAGCCTCCGTCATTGCTTCCATACAGGGCCAACGAATTTTCCGATGTCAGACACCGCATCCGCTTCTCACGCCTCCTCCCCGATGCGCATCCGTGCCCGCGGCCGCTCTTTTCTGGCTCTCGTCCTGTCACCGGAGGCTCCCCTGAACCTCTGGCTGGCTGGCCTGGATCAGCAGGTCGTTCGTTCGGGCGGCCTTTTCAGCGGCAAGCCGGTGATTCTTGACCTCGGACTTCTCTCGGAAGAAACACCGGGCTTGCCAACCCTTCTGGAAGATATCCGCAGCCGTGGCGTACGGATCATCAGCATTGAAGGCGGTGATCGTTCATGGCCGGCTGTCGCGGGGTGGGACTGGCCTGCCTCCTTCGAAGGCGGCCGCCCTTCCGGCGAAGTGGAGCTTCCCGATCAAGGGGCCGCAGCGGATGCAACAGCCGTCGCGACGCCCGCAGGCGGGCAAACGCTGATCCTCGATGGTGCCATCCGCTCAGGACAGTGCATCCAGCACATGCAGGGCGACGTGATCATTATCGGCTCCGTTTCATCAGGAGCGGAGATCGTCGCGGCAGGCTCTATCCACGTTTACGGTTCGTTACGCGGCCGCGCGATTGCCGGTGTCGGCGGCAAGTCTGAAGCGCGAATTTTTGCGTCCAGAATGGAGGCCGAACTCCTTGCTCTGGATGGCTTTTACGCCGTTACGGAAGACATTGACGCTGCGATTTTCGGCCAGCCCGCACAGGTCCTTCTTGATGAGGACCGGGTCCGCGTTTTGCCTCTTCCGCGCTGATCCGGAGGCAGGAACTGCAAGAAAGTGACCTCATGCCACGAAACAGCCCTTATTCCCGTGTTGCCGTAAGGCTTTACTATCCCATAGGATAAGGCATCAGGCGCGGGTTCCGCACAACGGGCGGCATTACGTCACAGAAGCAGTTTTTGGAGTATTCATGGCCAAGGTTCTGGTTGTCACCTCAGGCAAGGGTGGCGTCGGCAAGACGACATCGACCGCCGCTCTCGGCGCCGCACTCGCGCAGAGCGGCCAGAACGTCGTTGTGGTGGATTTTGACGTTGGCCTGCGTAACCTTGATCTGGTGATGGGTGCAGAACGTCGCGTTGTGTTTGACCTCATCAATGTGGTGCAGGGCGACGCAAGACTGTCCCAGGCTCTGATCCGCGATAAACGCTGCGAAACCCTGTCCATTCTTCCGGCCTCCCAGACGCGTGACAAAGACGCGCTGACGTCAGAAGGCGTAGCCCGAGTCATGGAAGAACTTCGCGAGAAGTTTGACTGGGTCATCTGTGACAGCCCGGCCGGCATTGAACGCGGTGCGCAACTCGCCATGTACCATGCTGACGCTGCGGTCATCGTGACGAACCCTGAAGTCAGCTCCGTACGTGACTCAGACCGCATTATCGGCTTGCTGGATAGCAAAACTGAAAAGGCCGAACGCGGCGAGAAGATTGAAAAGCACCTTCTCATCACGCGCTATGACCCGATCCGCGCTGCCCGCAAGGAAATGCTGAGCGTTGAAGACGTTCTGGAAATCCTATCCATCCCGCTGGTTGGTATTGTTCCGGAAAGCGATGATGTTCTGAAGGCGTCCAACGTTGGCGCTCCTGTCACCCTGTCCTCTCCGGAAAGCCTCCCGGCGCGCGCCTATTTCGAAGCTGCACGTCGTCTGGCTGGTGAGAAGATTGAAGTTTCAGTCCCGGTCGAGAAGCGTGGCTTCTTTGACTGGCTCCTTGGCAAGAAGGGTGCGGCATGAGCTTCCTCGCAAACCTCTTCGCAAAACGTCAGCAGACGTCCAGTAGCGCTGTCGCACGGGATCGCCTCCAGATTCTTCTCGCACACGAACGTGGCGCAGGTGAAGAAGGCGAGTCAGACCTGATCAAGCAGCTTCACAAAGAAATCATGGAAGTCATCGCACGCCACGTCGCCGTCGATCAGGACAAGGTCAAGATCAAGGTCGACCGTGGCAGTGGCTGTTCAATGCTCGAAATTGACGTCGAAGTTCCTCAGGAACTGAACAAAAAACGGGCGTCCTGATTTAAAGCCGGGCCGATCATTTTGGCTCGGCCCTTTTTTCTCCTAGCGGCGTTCAGGCCGCATCAAAAACGGAACATGCGCCATGAGCGGCTTTTTCGGTAACATCGTGAATCAGGCCATGGGCGCCCTCGGCGGCCAACTCGGCGACAAGCTGGGTGGCAGCTTTGGGGACATGCTCAAAGGCGAAGGCCTGAACATGCTCATCGCACAGGCCAAGAGCGCTGGCCTTGATGAAAAGATCCATTCCTGGATTGGTAATGGCGAGAACCTGCCCATCACCACGGATGAACTCCGCAACCTGCTGACGAACGAGCAGATTCAGATGATTGTCGCAAAGACAGGTCTTCCAGCAGCAACCATTCTTCCGGCTATTGCCCAGTTGCTTCCTGCCGCAGTGGACAAGCACACGACAGAAGACCAACTGCCTCCGCAGCAGACAGCCTGAAGGCTCCAAGCCCGAAAAAGCCCTCGACCCAGTCCTCTGGTCGAGGGCTTTTTCGTTTTTAATCCCCCGGTGTCCCGGCTTTGGATGGTGCCCCCTCGGGTAGGGCATTGTAGGCTTCCGGCTCTTCAATCGGGAACCTGACCAGCAGATAGGGCGGAACGCGCCGGTCTTTGCCTTCATTGAAAGACGCCAGCCGGTTCCACTGACCAAACGTGCAGTAGACATAATTGTCGGATGCAAAAATACCATCCGGCGAAAGAGCGCGCGGGTCCCGCAACATCATCTTGAAACTGCCATCCGGATCACGCCGCAAGATACAGTCGTGTTCGTAGTTGGTCGTGTAAAGGCGATCATGCCGGTCGAAGTCGAGGCCATCAGCCACCCCTTTCTCACCTTCATCCCTGATCGCTGGCTCAAGCATTGCGTCATCCGATGAGACATCTGCGAGCAGAGCAACGGGCAAGCTGTAAAGACGGCGACTTGTCAGAGGCGAGAAGTACAGACGCTGCTCGTCCTTTGTGATGGCGATACCATCCACACCGCCCGAAACAAGCTGAGGCTTGCCGGGAATGTATCGGCGGGGCTCGCCCTCCACGATTGCCAGGAAGCCCTGTTCCGCCAGAATGGCCTTGCTTTGCGTCAGGACACGACGCGCCTGCCCCGTCGCGACATCCACCACCACAAGTCCTGGCTTCGTCCCGAATGAAGAATCCGTTACGAATACCGTGCCTTGGGGTCCATGAGACAAGGACACACGCAGATCATTCATATGACTGTCCGGCAAAAGCGCCGGCGCTTTCAGGATAATCCTGTGAACAATGGTGTTGGTCTGCGGATCGATACAAATGATCTTGGCAGCCCCTGGCGCTAGGGGGTGACCGGCTCTTTTGCCATCATCAATCGCCCAGATCCTGCCCTTTGCGTCCAGCGTCATGCCATGAATGGATATAAGGCAATCCGCGGCCGCGCGGCTGCCGGGCATACTTTCCTCGACCGAAGGATAAGGAACCACCCTTCCCTTCACGAGTTCACCGAGGGTCGCACCCTTATGGTCAACTGCATGACGCGGAAAACCAACGAAAATGCGACCATCTGGCAGAACCACGACGCCCGAAGGCCCCGGTCCGTCAAACCGGGCCACCACTTCGAATACCCCGGACGGGCCTGTTCCGCGGTCTTCATTTCCATCAGCCCAGGCGGGTTGGGATACCAGAGAGGATGCAGCGAGAGAGGCGGGCGCAACCGATGCTGCGCGCAGAAAATGACGACGCTTCACTGTTCAAGCTCCAAGTGGTCAGTCAAAGAGCAACGCCTCAACTGAGGGAATGAAGCAACACCAGGACACAATTTTCGGGAATGTTATCAAACTGCAAGAAATTGTGTTGACCAAAACGATACACGACATCAGATTGTCGAATTATCAATACACTCTCGTGAGATCGTTAAATCGTGGCTGTACGCTTTTCTTCCCGACATCTGGGACTCCTTGGTACCACACTTCTTGGCTCCTCCCTCATGATGCCGGTTGCAGGACTATGCGCAGCCGTCCCGACAGCGGACACCCATCACAAAAAAGCCAAGAGCCAGGCAGTCCGCAATGCCGCTCCCGCACACGCCAAGGACGTCTCTGGCGGCACTGAGGCTGTGATTGTCACGGGAACGCGTGAGTTCGGCAAGAAAGCACGGGATTCGATTTCCCCGATCGATGTTGTTTCAAGCCGCCAGATCACGTCAACGGGTCAGCCAACTCTTCGCGATGCCCTCTCCCTCCTGCTACCGTCCCTGACAGTCCCGACAGCAGGCTTCGACGCTGGGGCCCTTACGGACACCATCGCCCTGCGTGGCCTGAACCCGAACGAAACCCTTGTGCTCGTGGATGGCAAGCGTCGTCATACGACGGCCAATATTTATGCCGATCCGGGGCCGTCTCAGGGCGCAACCCCGGTTGATATCGACATGCTGCCAATGTCCATGATCGATCACATTGAAGTTCTGCGCGACGGCGCATCAGCCCAGTACGGCTCGGACGCGATCGCTGGCGTGGTAAACATCATCACCAAGAAGCAGGACCATGGTCTGAGCATGCGCTCTAACACCGGCATCACCAGCGAGGGTGATGGTTTTCAGCAGGGTGTGTATCTGGATGGCGGGTTCAATCTGAATAACCGTGGCTATGTGCATATCGGTGGCGATTTCGTGCATCAGGACCATGCGTTCCGGTCCGGTAAAGACAATCGTACCAACCAGTATACCAACCAGGTGCTAAGCCAGCCCGAACAGACACGTGAGAGCGTCGCCATTACTGCAGGTTACGACATCACCGAAACTGTTCAGGCCTATGCCAGTGCCACCTATGCCCATCGGCATGCGGAATCTTACCAGAACTATCGCCTGCCCTCGACCCTGAGCGCCTATCCCGGATACGCCGCAAAATACCCTTATGGCTATTCGCCAATCCTGGGACTGGAAGAAAACGATTACGAACTGACAGCTGGTTTCAAGGGTATGCTGGCTGGCTGGCACTGGGATCTTTCCACAGTGTATGGCCGTGACTTCGATCGGTTTGATGCTCTCAGCACGATTAACAGCGCCGTTTACAAAGCCGACGGACGGACGCCTACGAACTTTTACAATGCGCAGGGGTATAACAACTCCCAGTGGACGAGCAGTTTCGATCTGTCCCGGAAGTTCAACTTCTCTTTCTGGCCTCACAGCATCAACGTCGCCGGTGGCGCAGCGTATCGCTATGAATCCTATTCCATGGGCACCGGCTCCGCAGACAGCATTGCGGGCACAGGCGCTGACGGCATTCCCGGGACGACAACTTACAACGCAGGCAACTGGTCCCGTGATGTCGCGTCTGGATATGTCGATATCTCTACCCACTTGATGAAGAACTGGCAGGTCGATCTGGCAGGCCGCGTCGAGCACTATACAGATGTTGGAAACGCCAAAACCGGCAAGGTCTCCACACGCTACGATTTCAGCCCGCGGTTTGCTGTTCGCGGAACATTCAGCAGTGGCTTCCACGCCCCAACACTGGCCCAGCAGCATTACTCCGCGCTTGCCGTCTCCCCAACGGCAGCGCGCGGCCTGATTGCAGCCAACTCCACCGGTGCATTGGCCAACGGCGCTTCACAGATGAAGCCGGAGCAGGCCACAAGCGTCGAAGGCGGCATCATTGTTGAGCCGATCCGTAAGCTTCACGTCACGGTCGACGCCTACCAAATTGATCTGCGTGATCGTATCCAGCCAGGTGGAACAATCTACGGTTCACAGGCGTATAAGGCCCTCTACGCAAACGGCTTCCCGCTGCCGTCAGGTTCCGAAAACTGGGGTGCCGGCCAGTTGTCAGCTTACTGGTTCGCGAACGTCGCCACGACCCGCACACAGGGCCTGGACATCAATGCAACTTATCCAAGCGAGTTCGGCCGCTTCGGTCATGTGGACTGGGACGTTGCCATCAACCTGAACCGGACGCGCCTGCGCCATCAGGGTACGACCACCAGCGGTGCAAACCTGCTGACCATCCCCACTCTCGCCTATCTGACGACAGCCTATCCGCGCTCCAAGATCATCTTTGGCGGTCGCTGGCACTCCCCCAACAACACATGGGCCGTCGCCATTCATGAAATCCGCTATGGCCAGACGACATCAAACCTGACCTATTACACTGGCCCGAACGCATTCTCGACAACGAACTATCGTGAGTTCCAGAACGCACCTAAATGGACCACCAACGCGTCTGTGACCTACAACATCAACACACGCTGGAGTGCGACGATTGGCGGCAACAACATCTTCGCTGCTTACCCCTCCGTCGTGCCAAAGGAAAACCGCTATCTTGGTGCGCCCAAGTACTACATGAGCACCAACCAGCTCGGTATTTCTGGCGGCTATTATTATCTGGATGTGTCTGCGCGCTTTTAAGCCAGAACGGAAAACGGCGGAGCTCAACTCCGCCGTTTTCCATATCTACAATACTGACAACCCATCCACTTGATGCAGACGCGGGAAACTCAGACTTTCCAGATGCCACACAGCGCCGAGATATGACGTCGGCAAAGTGCCAGATCAGGTGCACCACTCTGCTTGCAGGCCAGCTCAAAAGCCTGCGTTTCGCGTGCAGCCCGGCTCAGTGCCGCGACAGACCAACGGTCCAGAGCCTGATTAAACGCAGCAGTCCGTTTAAAGAAGATTGGCGGCTTGAGCGCTTTCATAGCTTCTGCGCGGCCTTGGCCAGCCTTCACTGCAAGTGCCACTTTCTGAAGCCGCGTCAGCACGCTTAATACCGCACGCGCAACCGCTACGGGATTAGCCCCATCGGCCAAAGCGCGCTCCAAGGCCTGATCTGCTTCTGCCCGATGGCCAGACAATGCGGCGAAGACCGCATCTTCCAGAGAACTCCCTCCCGCATCACCTGCGCAGTCCTGAACAGCGTCAAGATCAAGCCGACCGTTTGGCCCTGCATAGAGAACAAGCTTCTCGATCTCACCGCGAACACCGCTTCGATCTGCCCCCAGCCGTCCCATAAGCCAGGTCAAAGCATCCCGATCAATGGAAACTGCGGCCTGGGATAAAGCATCCGTCACCGTCTGGGATAACGCCCGCCCCTCCTCAGGATAACAGGCAATCGATGCCATTTCCTTGTGCCGCTCGGCGAAAGCACGCAGCGTGGATCGTGACGTAAGACCGGGTGCCTCAATCACTATCAACGTGTCCGTCGAGACTTCCAGAGCACGCGTCAGCATGGGGGTCAGGGCGTCTGTGCCACTGCGGACCCACACAACACGCCGACCACCGATCAACGAGAGGGCTGTGCCCTCTTCCTCAAGACGATCATGCGTCTCGCGATCGAGTTGGGAGACGCGAAATGGATCGTCCAGTGTCTCTGCAACGAGCCGCACGGCCTGAGCCGCTCTTTCCCGTATTAGCCCCGTGTCTTCGCCATGAAGAAGAATGGCGCGCCACGTTCCGGCATCGGACAGGGCGCGGCCAATGTTACGGGCCTCAATTTTCATTAATTGCTTGTGGTGCCCTGAGAGACACGTCCCGTCGCGGAGGCCGGGAAGCCATCCACGCCAACGCGATCCGTCGCAGACCCGTTATCGGACGGCATTCTGTCCGTGTTGATATACCTCGGCATATCAACAGGTGCCGCATTGGACGGCATGTTATGGGAGCGGAACCAGACGGCGAGCTGCTGTGTGAGACTTTGAGCCAAGGTATCCGCAACACGCCCCTTGGTCGTTTCATCATTCAGCGTCTGAGCAAAATACTGCTCGAAGCTGCCGCTATAACCGTCAAGCGTTGTCGCATCTCCCTGCGTGATTAACTGGGGAGACTGCTCTACCGTAAACAACTGCCAGTGCGCTGAACCAGAAACACGGATACGCCCCGCTGTATTGTCCTGGTGAATATCAATGGCTTCACTGTTGGCACCGGAATTGACCCGCAGCATATAATGCTGAGGATTTTCAGGACCGGCACCTGCAAGATTTTTTTGCAAGGCCAGTCGCAGTTCCTGACCGTATCTTCCCGGAATATTCGCGACGTAAACCTGTGCGAGTTCAGCCGAAATATCGGTTTTCGTATCCATCTTGCCGTAGAGCGGGGTGAAACCACACCCTCCCAGCAGAAGGAACGCAGAAAGGGTCAGGGAACTGCGATGTTTCACGATCAGCCTGCTACCACAAAATTGACGATCCGGTTGGGAACGTGGATTTCCTTCACCAGACGTTTGCCCTCAAGGGCCCGGGCAACATTAGGCTCAGCCTTCGCCGCAGCGAGAACGTCATCCTTCGGCGCATCTGGTGGCACCTGGATTGTTCCACGCAGCTTTCCAAGCACCTGCACACCAATCGTGACGCTCTGAACTGCAAGCCACTCATCCTGCGCCTCGGGCCATGCCCGATCCACAACGAGTTCACCACCAGGTTCGAGAACCGCCATCATGTCTTCAGCAAGATGCGGCATCATTGGTGCAGACAGCAGACACAGCGCGGAGGCGGCCTCCCGTCGTGCGGCAGCAAAACCAGTCCCTTCTTTGCCCTGCGCCTCTGCCAGAGCGGAAGTCAACTCATGCAATCGAGCTACTGCGACGTTGGGCGTGAACGCTTCCAAAGCTTCTGTGACGGCGGCAATGGCACGATGCGTAGCACGGCGCAGATCATCTCCAGCCGAGCCATGCGCACTGTCAATCGGATCAGCCGCAGCCACAGCGGAAACCAGACGATGCAGGCGCTGCCCAAACCGGGCCGCAGCAGCCACGCCAGACGCTGTCCACTCCATGTCACGCTCTGGCGGACTGTCAGACAGCACAAACCACCGCGCCGTATCGGCACCAAAACGCTCAATAATCTCTACCGGAGAGACCGTATTGCGCTTGGACTTGGACATTTTTTCAGAACGTCCGACCTGGATGGGCGTTCCCGTGTCACGTCGGACAACCACATCGCCGCGACGCTCGACTTCTTCCGGATAGAGCCAGTTTGCCCCGTCCTTGTAGCTTTCGTGCGTGACCATGCCCTGAGTGAAGAGGCCGTCAAACGGCTCATCCAGACCCAGGTGACCCGTCTCATGCATGGCGCGGGTAAAGAAGCGCGCATAGAGCAGATGGAGGATCGCATGTTCAATTCCGCCGATATACTGATCGACAGGCAGCCAGCCATCAGCCGCGGCCGGTACGGTCGGCGTCAGCGCATGCGGGCTGGTAAAGCGGGCGAAGTACCACGAACTGTCCACAAACGTGTCGAACGTGTCTGTTTCCCGCGTGGCGGCAGACCCGCAACTTGGGCAGGAAACGTGTTTCCAGGTCGGATGATGATCCAGCGGGTTGCCCGGCCGATCAAATGTCACATCTTCTGGCAGGACAACTGGCAGCTGATCATCCGGAACCGGAACTGCACCACACTTCTCACAGTGAATAATGGGGATTGGGCAGCCCCAGTAACGCTGACGGGAAATTCCCCAGTCCCGCAGACGCCAGTTTACGACGCCATGCCCAACGCCCATGCCTTCGAGACGCTCGATGACGGTCTTTTTGGCGACTGCAACAGCCAGACCGTCCAGGAATCCCGAATTGTAGAGTGTGGCTTCGCCTGAGACAGCCTTCCGGCTAACGCGGAATGTCTCAGCATCTTCACCAGCGGGCAGCAAAACCTGAGGCACGGCGAGATCATACTTGTGAGCGAAATCAAGATCACGCTGGTCGCCGCACGGGCACCCAAACACTGCCCCCGTGCCATAATCCATCAACACGAAATTGGCGATCCAGACAGGCGCCGTCTGATCTGGATTCAAAGGATTGCTGACGCGAAGACCCGTATCGAAGCCACGCTTTTCTGCGGCCTCAATCACCTCTTCGGATGTTCCAAGACGACGGCATTCTTCAATAAATTCAGCCGCAGCAGGATTAGTCCGCGCGACCTTGGCTGCCAGCGGATGATCCGCGGCAATACCAACGAAGCTCAATCCGAACAGCGTATCCGGCCGGGTCGTGAAGACTTCGATACCATCAAGATCAATGTCGAAGCCCGACGGCGGGCTATGAAGAGCGAAACGGACACGCGCACCTTCTGAACGCCCAATCCAGCGTTCCTGCATCGTCCGCACGCGTTCCGGCCAGCGATCCAGCTGCCCCAGCGTATCAAGCAGCGGCTGAGCAAATTTGGTAATTTTCAGGAACCACTGAGAAAGAACCTTCTTCTCAATCAGCGCTCCGGACCGCCATCCGCGTCCCTCGACAACCTGCTCATTGGCCAGAACCGTCTCATCGACCGGGTCCCAGTTTACAGACGAATCCCGACGCTCAACCAGACCACCGGCGAGCATGTCCAGAAACAGTTTCTGCTGCTTGCCGTAATATTCCGGAAGGCAGGTCGCGATTTCGCGGTCCCAGTCCAAGGAAAAGCCGAGACGTTGCAGCGTGCCGCGCATTGTGGCGATGTTTTCCATCGTCCACTTGCCAGGATGCACATTGCGTTCTCGCGCTGCATTCTCAGCGGGCAGTCCAAAAGCGTCCCATCCCATAGGATGAAGCACCGAAAACCCTCGTGCGCGCTTATACCGCGCTACGACGTCTCCAAGCGTATAATTCCGCACATGGCCAACATGCAGCTGGCCGGAGGGGTACGGAAACATCTCCAGAACGTAATATTTTGGCCGATCAGCCGGAGGCACATCTGGAACAGCAAATACATTCCGCTGTTTCCACTCTGCCTGCCAGAACGGCTCCCGGGACTGAAAATCGAAAGCCGTATGTGTCGTGTCGCTCATGTCTAACTCAGTTACCCTGTTCGCCGTTTTCTGCACGCAACTGGCGGGCGCGGGTCAGGATACGGGTCGTAATGTCAGACGTGGTCGTGGCTGAAACCGGAGTATCCTGCCATTCGCCGTCCTGAAACACCTGCCGGAATACCGACACGCGAAGCGCGTCAGAACGCATACGGCGGTCAAGCACATACGCAGCAATCTTGAAGCGCTCGCCCTTGCTGGACGGCGGCTGATACCAGTCCGTCAGAATGACACCACCGACTGCGTCGGCGGAAGCCAGCGGCATAAACGAAAGCGTATCGATCGCGCCACGCCACAGATAGGCATTAACGCCGCCCTTGAGCTGGTCAGCGCCACCTTCTGCCCCGCGATCAACGCCGAGCAGATGATTGCGGGGCGCAGTAAGGCTGCTAGGATCGCGAGCGCCGCCACAGGCAGCAACTGTACCGAGGACAAGAATGCCCACGGCCGTCCGAAGCGCTGAACGGCGGGAAGAGCTGGAAACAATCATCTGCATACGAGACATCATGGTGGTCCTGCGGGCCGGGCCAGGGCCGTCACGGGCATGGAGACAGACTGGCGAAACCTGAATCCGGGCAACATCAATTCCGTGTTCATATCGCGCTCATCGGGTAAGGCCAAGCGCCCTACCTGCACATGATCGCTTTATAAAAGACCTGTTGAGCTGAAAGCCTGCCGCAGCTCCGCCTTTTTGGCCGCACTCAGATACGGAAAACGACTCAAAATCTTCTCAATTGTCAGATCCGGAACCAGACGGTGCAAATGCTGTCGAACCTGCTGGATTTCCTCAGTACTTTCGCCCTCAAGCACCAGAGCTGCCAGATAATAGACCAGCGTGCTCGAGTAATTGGGGTGCAGCCCAGCCATCAGACGCCCCATTTCAATGACGTCCTGACGTTCTCCGCCCAACATCATGACCATCATGAAAAACGGTCTGATCAGTGTTGAAAGTGGAGAATGATACGGATTGTGACGCAGCTTTCCTGCTACCGCGGCGGCCTCAGCCAGGTTTCCATCCAGAACATGTAACAGGACGCGGCATAGCAGCACATCGTGCATGTTATGCATGCTTGAAGCCCCAGCCATAGACTTCTCACACATCCGCATGATGGAACGTGCCAGAGGCACAGATGCCGGATCGTGCATCAGCAGCGTGGACAAAAGAATGGCCATCCCAGGCGCATCCGGCTTGAGATTCACCAACAGGCGCGCAAACTCGATGCCGCGCGCAAGCAGCGCTGTTCCGGCCGTACTCCAGTCATTTTCGTAGCGGATCAGGCAGTAGAGCACCTGCATCACTGCCACGGTACCTTCCCGCGGATCTTCAATCCCCGCAGCGTCAAGAAGCTGACTAATCCTCGGGAACAGGGCATTGTCCCGCTTCAACAGCAACATGAAAACCCTGGTCGCTTTACCCAGAGCAGAGAGTTCACTGTCTGCGCGGTTCGCCGTACGGCGTGCCTCTGCAAGGAGAAGGCCCCACTGCATTGCCGTTGCAGGCCCCATCAGTCCGTTGCTGACTGACATCGGGTCCAGATCTGGCAGATCGTAGTAAGTGCCCCAGACGATAAAACCACCGGCCCGAACATCCAGAACCTTCAGGATAAGCCGGAAAGCATTATCCGAGGCACCGGCCCGAACTGCGCCGGTCACCACATAATCGGCGCCGAGGCCGCGATACGATGCAAGGGGGTTGGCCGGGTCTGGAACGAAACCTTCAGGCTTTGCCACAATATCAAAAGTGTCGACATGAACGAACAGAAGTTCAAACTGATCGCTCAAGCTGGTCGCGCACTTCAGCTCGGCATCTTTCAAACCGTCCGCCGCAAACGGCGACAATACAAGCAGGGAGATCTTTCGGGATTGTCCTGCTGCCATCTGCGAAAGATGAAGCGGTAATGCCAGCATCGGATCTGTACGCTGTGCGCCTGTAGGAACAGCAAGAGTATCGTCGTTGCCTGAAAATAGCACCGAAGCGCCGTCCAGCTCGGCAATACCTGCGGCCCCAATGCTCGGCTCGAGCCCTGCTGCCTTCAGAACACTGGAAATTAATGCTTGGGTAACAGGGCCTGCCACATGCCCCTCTTCCTGCCCAAAGGCTCGCACGGCCTGCTCCGCCAGGAGAACGGCCCTTGCCTGCTCACCGCGACGCAAAGCACTTTGAATCTTGGCCCGCCATGCGGCCTCATTCAGGGCATCAACCTTGAGAAGACGATCCGTAACGTCATCAACCTGCTCTGGGTCAGTCAACTCGCGCAGACAGCCTTCGTAGAGCCCGAGAAGATGATGTGAGAGCCGTGCGCGCTGCTGACTGAGCCACTCATCCAGTGCAACATCGATTCCGCTAAGCTCTCCAAGCAGCACTTCCTCTGGCGCCGGGATACTGTCGATGGTCCTAACACTGGCTGTGAGAATACGCTCAGCATCCACAGACGTCAGAGCTGGCTTCAGCATAAGAGAATGCCGCTGCACATCTATGATCTCGACGCCCAAGGGGCTCAGAGCGTCCAAAAGACGGTGAATTTCCTGCCGCAATGAAGCGCGCGCCATATCTTCTGGCCGACGACTCCATAGCAGTTCAGCCAGTCGAGAACGAAGAACGGGCTTCCTGTCAGACAGAGCCAGAATAGCCAGAAGCGCGCGTGTTTTACCTCCAACAGGAAGAACACTCTCTCCGGTCAGGGTGCGCGCTTCCATTTGCCCAATAAGCTTGAGACGGAGAAGTGTAGGGTCTGCTTCGCGGGCCTGGCGCACTGAACTTGAAAGCATCTTAGTCATACCCATCAATACCCGCAGTCAGACCGAAACGCATGAAAAGGACGCAGACTATCTCGATCAGATATTCGATGCGAAACCATGGCTAGCAACCCTCAACCCTAACAGCCCTGGAACAGGCGTTTCAAAACGCTCGCTGTAGGAACAGGCTGTGGCATTACCGTCCTCCCTACCCAGGCGCTGATAATGTTCAGCAACCACACCCCATCAGAAGATTTCTTGAAATCTTTATGGAGGGGTCTATTTCGAGGATAGCAATTCTTCGCACTCATACATTGAGGCAAAGATATACCACCCAGCTACGTACTACTTTCTCAACCTATCCACAGGATAAGCCAAAACTATGGCACTTCATCAGAGACAGCTTTTGACACAGGCACTTCTGAAAGTTTGATATCAAAAAACTATGTAGACAGGGATAACTGGAACCACAGACAACACGAAAGTGCAAGAATGTTCTTACATTTTCGCCTCCAAATTTAGACATATAAATACGCCAAAAACCCGATAATTGGAAATATGATTTACGTTTTTATGTTAATTTGATAATTAAATTACGGAATGAATAACGTTTCCGCTTCACTGATATCATATTTGGTTTGCAAAATAATAACATTTTTTTCAGTATTGACCCTATCCAGAGCGATGCTTGCAGGTGAAAGCATCTTAGGATAACTAGCTCCTCGTGTGTCCGCGTAGCTCAGCAGGATAGAGCACAGGATTCCTAAGGTCTGAATTGGGCGCCATGACAGGAAACTTCATGGTGGATTCACTCAAATTCGGGGAACGCTCTGGTTCACTTGAACCGTGCCAATCCCGAGCCAAGCTTTCCGCATTGACCGGAAAGAAGGTGTAGAGACTGTAAGGGTGACACCTTGGCCGCTTAGGGGGCTGTGGTGAAGAGACAGTCCAGACCACGAACATGCCCAAAGGCATGGCGGCGAAAGTCGAAGTGGTATGAATCCTGGGGCCGGAGGTTCGAATCCTCTCGCGGACACCATATCTTCACAAGAGTCGCAGTAAATAGCCATTTTTTAGGACTGTTTTACAGTTCCTAGGGATTGTTTTACAGCATCCATCCGCTTCATCGCCTCTCTCGCCAGCTTCTCCTGGTCAACGGCGCGGGTGTATCTCTGCACTTCTGACAGTGTCGTGTGGCCAGTTATCGCGGCAATTTGATGCGCTGTGCATCCGGCCTCTGCCAGACGCCGTGCAGCAGCTTTTCTTAAGCCGTGCGGGCTTAGGCCATCCGGGAGACCTGCTGCGTCTCGCCATGACTTGAAGCGCATATAGAAACCATTTGCTGTAAATGATTCTCCATTACGACGTTGTAAGAAATTACCATTCTCAGGTGCCTGAATTAGTTCGGTCATCAGATTAGGGTGAACAGGTATCATCAGGGACGTTCCAGTCTTTTGCTGGGTTACTTCAATAATGTCCCCGCGCAGATGCTTCCGTTCCATCCTCACCACGTCACTTCGACGCTGCCCAGTGTATAACAATAACGCCAAGGCTAGACGCTGGACGGACCCGCTAGACCAGTGATCTTCATATTGCTGGATCTGCTCATCAGACCACGTTTCAACACCATCAGCCTTTTCTTTGTATCTCTTGAGAGGAATAGCCGGATTATCTGCACGCCAGCCGTCATCGACGGCATAGTCGAACAGCATGCGAAACAATTTAATCCGATGATTTGCTGCTGCCGGCCTATCAGAAAATTCTGCAACGAACCGACGCAGATGTAGTGTCTGAAAATGCTCTACATAATCGTCCGCATATGGCGCTTTTTGTATCGACAGCAACAATCGGCGGTAGTTCGTCTGAGTATTTTTGCCCAAAGACATAAACCGGGCGGATTCCATCCAGAGATCTATCAGGTAGGCGAGCGTTTTCGGTGCTGGCGGCCGTTCTATTGTTTCCGTTTTCGCCAGAGCCTCCTGATAGGCAAGTAAGAAGCGGGCATCTTCTTGGGCCGGAAGCCGTATAGACTGATGTCCTGGCCTCCGGAAATAAAGTCTGTACTTGCCGTATCGATCCCTAACCTTCTGGATATATTTCAGGCGGATAATGGTCACGTAACGAAACGATCCAGTGGATTAACCGGCAATGCTGGCGTAGGAATGCTTTGCCGTTTCGTTCCCAGCAGACCATCTACCCACGCGTCCAGATCTTCTCGTGCCCAAGCTACCCGACCAGGCACAGGAGAAAGTTTCCGGCAATGCGGTGCGACGGCCGTCCTGAAAGATGATTCGGATAGAGCCAAGTATTCTGCTGCCTCTCGGGTCGTATAGAGGCGCTTATCAGTCATGGGTTGTACTCCGGCGTAAGGGAGTTCGCGCAGTGCTTGCCGGCGTCTGTCGTGAAGAAATAGACTTTTCCTTCTCCCCAAGGCACCTCGCGATCTGATTGCCGCATCAATCCTTTCTCCACCAGTGAGCAAAGAACAGGATTGGCTCGGTCCGTGTAATAGTCGTCCCTGAAGCCTGCCTTCATAACATCACCGCAAGTCGAGCCATGGGCGTGCAAGAGCACATCGCGTTCCTTAGGTGTAAGTCCCAAGGCAATCTCGTCCGGAGCCGGAAGGCTGATGTCCTTTTCTTTACAGCGTCGGACTGTGATGTCTGCAAATGAGACGTCATCCAATTCCCTTCGCACTTCAGCTCGAACCTTGCTGGCTGAGGGGCCATATACAATACAGCTATCGCCTTCAGCCCACCTCGCGACAACTACCGTCCAAGCCTTCCGGATGCGTTTCGGGCGGCAAAAAGGGACAAAGTAATGATCGCGGCGTTTCCCAGTGTATCCGCACTCGCGGCAACCGCTGCCAGTCGGTGTGCAATACATGCTTTCACTGTCTTCACAGTCGCTGCACGCCCGCGTGAAGGAAATCATTTCGCAAAGCTCAGGAAGGCCAATATCGCGCTTGTTATGGATAAACGCCCATGACTTGCGGCGATCCAGGCGGAATCCAGCCCGCTTGTCGGCTTCCTCCCAAGACATAGCGCGGTCATTATGGACGATCCTGCCGTCCACCTCTTCATGACCTAGCCGTTCGATTGCAGATCCGCTCATGCCGGGTCTCCCGGTCTTGGAGCCATGAGGCCTTCAGTTACCCACCTGCACGCTACGCCTCCGAGGGGTTGGATACGATATATGTGGTAGGCAGCTCCTTTATGATCGTATTTGGTTTCGAGGGAGCAGATCCTGCCTGTTTTCCAGATACTCCTACCCCATTCAAAACGAACGATCCTCCCCGTAGTATATTTCGGCGGGCTCCATGAGTATTCCATCACACCCCTCCCTCGCGTGTGAGGGCTGCGCGGATCATGTTTGTCACATATCCCAAATCACTCGGCCCCATCTTCGATCGTTGGCAGACCTGAAGAACGTCTAATGCAACCTTCTTCAGCTTCTCAGCCCGCGCCTTACTCGCCTCGGCATCAGACCGCGCAAGCTGCTCGGCGTCCTTCAGGGACGCAATCTCCGCATCCTTCCGGCGCTGCTCTTCCGCTGCGCCCTCTTCAAAACATTGCCGCGCATGACGAGCCAGCGCGGGCAAGTCATGGGATGAAAGCCGCAGCTCCCGCTGGATTTTTAGGGCTTTTGCTTCGCCATATTCACGCGTCCGCACTTTCTGTTCCGTGTTCTGGGTCATTTCGCGGCATCCTGCGCGGAAGACTTGGCGTAAATAGCCCGGTAGTCTGTCTCTAAAATCGAAGCCCAGCTCCGTGCATGATGCTCATTGCGGGCACCGACCCAGTTCTTGAATTGGTCGAGGTACTGCCAGCCAACGATGACGAACTTCTCTGGCCTCAATGTCCCAGGCAGTGGCTTGGGCTCAACATCCCTGACCGGGGGTGGGAGTGGCTTACTGCGTGGCATGAGTGTGATCTCCCTTGGGAGTTTCCCGTTTGATCCTGGCAAGAGTGTTGCGCATCGAACGGACATCGCTTGGTGTGGATGGGCTGAAGACAATTCCGCCCGTTTTATGCGTCCATCGCAGGTGGCCGCCGTTGGTACGGGCCGCTGACCAGCCAAGGGCAGCCGCTTTCTTGCGCAGGCGGCGCATGTCTGAGTGAAGGCCGTTCATGCGTAGCGGCTCCCCAGTTCAGTCAGATCGACCTTGATTTTCCCTGCGAAGGACGGCGAACAGACCGTGGCGACCAGGCGATTACCCAAATAGATATCGTGGTCACATAGCGTCTCGCGGACGTCGTCTTTTGCCTGCTGCTCGGCGTCTTTGTACTCGGTGTAACGCTGGCCCGCATATGGCCGAGGGCGAACGCCAAGCATGCAAACCGTAAACATCTCCGGCGTTCTTGCTTCAGTGGACATCGCGCCCTCCTGGCAGAAGGTCGGTGCAAAAGCGCAGGAAGCCAGCAAGGCGACCAGACGCCTTTGCGGCCTCAGTGCGCATCAGCAGATCTTGCATGGCCTGAGGACCGCGCACGGGAGGCTCCGGAAACGGGATGGCCTCTGCCGGCTTCGTGGCGTGCAGCAGAGCGACCAATTCTGCCTCAACAGCTTCAGCTGTGGCTGCATACGCTTTGGCAATGCCGGGAATAGAAGCATCAGCAGCTCTTGCGCGTGCATGCACCAGGCACACGCGGCGCTCCCGAGCTTTCTGTTGGACTGCCAGCGGGCGGTCAGACAGATATTCTGCAAACGTCTGATCGGTATGACCATGCAGGAGAGGATGAAGCGGACGCATCATGCTGCAGCTCCCAAGTCATGGGTCAGCTGGCGCGAAGGCGCACGGCAGCGCCAAGTGTTCGCTATGTCGCGGAAAACCGTCACGAAGGCCCACCGGATTCCGTTCGGTATCATCGGGTCATGATGCTGGGTGGCGTAGTTTGCAAACATGTCCCAGTGGTCAGCTTCGCCAAGCATGACGAAGACGGGAACATAAGCGCGGGATGCAGCGAGCTTCAGACCTGAAAGGTGATGAAAGCTGTCCGGTAGGTTGCGGCGCAGGATGATGAGCGCTCTCGCAACGTCGAAACTGATAAGGGTGTGAGACTGGCGCGCCTCACCTGCGGGCAATGACATATCGATCTCCATCGCATCGGTGCGATAGAGATATCGTTATGCGATAGTTTTATCGCTATCAAGTGCAAATGCGACAAAACTATCGCATTTTTATTCGGGTCTGTAGCTACCAACGATGATCGCGATAATTTCTAGGTCTAGTGCAGACGCATGATCCGCATCATGGCCGTCACGCGATAAAGCCAATGCCACATCATCGAGAATTACCGGTGCTTGAAAGGCGGGATCGTAGCTCTCAGGCCACAGAATTCTCCTACCTTCCGGAGTTTCTTCATACTTTTTAATCGTTGCTTCGAGGCCACTTTCGCCGCGCTTTAGGACAACGACCCGCTCGCCAGTCCGCGGCATTCTGCCTATACAATCAGTACGCACCGCAATCGCAATGCTTCCTTCTGGATAGACACGATTCATACTGCTTCCTCGAACGAGCAAACCAAATCGTTCTACACCGATATAACGGCTATCAGCTGGCACGTTAATCGCGCGCCAATCCTCAGCAGGCCAGTCTAAAGCTTCCTGCCACAGACCAGCTTGCACGGCACCTTTAACATACACCGTGCCCACAGGGACCTCTTCTGCCTCTGGGGCTCGTGCCGTCTGAACTGGCTCATCCCCCCCGGCTGCATCAAGAAAGTAAGACGGGCTTACTCCAAGCGCTACGGCTAGTTTTTGAAGGTTCACCGGCTTGGGCGCGTGACCGCGCTTCCTAATATGTCGGATGGTATTCAAACCAACATCAGCGGTGATGCATGCCTTGCGTTCAGACATGCCAGTCGCCTTCAACCGCTCGTCGATACGGGCCAATAGCAAATCGTAGCTCATGCGATAATTCTGTCGCATATGCTTGTCATTGTCGTGCGATATGAGTATCGTACCGTATGCGATGAAAGTATCGCGTACGGAGTGATGATGCTGGATTATCGGAAACAACTTGTGTGCCTCGCAGAAACCATGGCTAAGGCCCGTGGAATTTCTGAGGCCCGCATTGCCAATCTTGCGGGGTGTGACGGGAATTTCTTTTCTCGGCTACGCACTGGAGGGGGATGCCGAGTTGATACCTTTAACCGCGTAGTCAGCTTTTTTTCACAAAACTGGCCGCTCAACGCCTCTTGGCCTGAGAGCATCATTATCCGCCCTGAAGCGGAGCAAGCAGCATGAGCATCCTTCATACTCTCAAGCGTAAGCTTCGCTCATGCCGCCGTCAGCAAGATGCTGTCTTGCCGAATTATGATCCTTGGTCGGTTTCTCCAGACCAGCTTATTGCAGGGGACCGGAGGGTCTATCCTCAAGAGCAGATTTCGCGGTCTTTATCAGGTCTTCGCCCAGAGCAATTGCAGCTTGAGGCGTTAAAGAAAACTGCTCCTGTCGATCACCGGCAGGCAAGTGCTCTGGTGCAGAAGCGGCGTGGACGATCAGAACCACGTCTGATGCGCCGTGTATTTTTATTACTTGGTGTCCAGTCACGGCAGACAAGTCTACCTGACCGTCTTTGCGAAGTTTCCACTCAGACATTAGAATCGTCTCCTGTTTGTTTGCCCGAGAGCAGAATGGACGATCGTGGTCGGGGACGCGAGTCCTCGACCACAGCGAGAGGAGCGGGTGCATGACGCTGCTTTCCCGCATCAAGACCGCCACTCAGATGGCCGTAAAAGCTATCGGCGGTGTAGATCCAGCAGCCGAGGCTTCACGTGTCAGTCGTGCGCGGATCTCTGAATACCAGAAGCGCCATTCTTCCTCGGTCATCCCGGTGGATGTGGCTGTCGCTCTGGATGAGTTTGCCCAGGAGCCGCTGATCCTAACGGTTATGGCGCAGCATCTTGGATATGTTCTGGTGCCAGTCCACGTTGGGGAAGGCCATATTCCGTCCAGTATGGAACTGGTGGCCAAGCGCGCTGGCGACACGATGACCACGACAGTTCGTATCATGGCGGACGGCGTCATCGATGATGGTGAAGCTGTCGAACTCGAAGCCGAACTCTGCAAGCTGCAAACGGCAGTAAGCCACGGCCTTCGTGCCGTCAGGTCTCGTATCAAGAAGGGATCGCAAGCATGACGATCCAGATCCCCGCCACGTTTGACCGTGACGATGTTCCGTCAATGGCGTTCCTGAAGGTTCTCCCGGCCGAGCAGCGCGGCGTGTTTCATTCGCTCATGGATGCGCTTAAAGCGGCTCGTGACGTTGTGTTCCGCGTTGGCGGCCGTGCGCTGGATGATGCCCAGGTGGCGCAGATGGCGTGCGAGACTGTCGATGTGCTGCAGCGTGTTTTGCCGGAACTTGAGTTCACACGCTTCATCCTGCGCGATGAAGACGGGGCGCTGTACAGCCCTCACCTTGTAGAGCGCCATATCCGTCGCCTGGAGCGGGCTGAGGCGCGTGCCGAGCGACAACGACACCTGGAAGAGTTCCAAGCCCGCCAGGCGGCCGGTGAATTCGCTCCTGATGCTAGTGTGAAGGCGATGACGTCCCGTGCTAATGCCGACAAGGGCGGCCGTCCCCGCAAGGGTGAAACGCGGGCAGAGGCTCGTCTACGTCGGGAGCGTGAAGCTACCGAAGAACATGAAGCTAACCAGCAACGTGAAATGCGCCTCCTGTCGGCTGTTTCTGGTGGGCGGAATTCCGAAACCGAAAACCTAAACCAGTTTTCAAAAACGGTTTTGGTTTCAGGGGTTTCAGTTTCGAAACCGGTTTCTGAGTTTCCCGTAGATCTAGAGTTAGAGAGAGATAATAACCTTTCTAATTCTAAATCTACGAAACCGGCAGAAACCAAAACCGAAACTGATTTAGAAACTCAAACCGAGAAACCGGCTCTTGAAGTTCCAGAAGCCCTGATCTCTCAGACTGTGGCCCGCGTTCTCAAGATTGGACGCCTCCCTGATGGTCAGGCCGGTTTCGCCAAGAGCATTTGCGGTCGCTTCCTGCGGGACGGTGTTCCAGCGGATATTCTGGTGGAAGCTGTAAAGCAGCATGCCGAGAAAATGGCCCTGAACGGTGATACTGCCAACCGAATGGGGGCTTTCTGTAAACCGATTGAACGGTTCTGGGCTGATTATCAGGCCGGAGTGTCAACCGAACCGGCACCACCAGCCCCTGCGCTTGCGGCGTGGGAAGTCAGAGCGCTGGATGATTATGCCAGGGCGCTGAAGCTCCGGACCGAAATGCTGGCTGAAAACCGCGATTTCACTGCGATGATGCG
This sequence comes from Gluconobacter sp. DsW_058, assembly GCF_002153615.1. Lineage (NCBI taxonomy): Bacteria > Pseudomonadati > Pseudomonadota > Alphaproteobacteria > Acetobacterales > Acetobacteraceae > Gluconobacter > Gluconobacter sp. DsW_058. The sequence goes on along the minus strand of NZ_JOPH01000001.1, from coordinate 137,817 downwards.
GGACTGGCCAGATGTAGCAAAGTCCAACGGGCTTCCCTCGTGCGCCGTAGAACGGGATGCGTATCTTTCCTGGTACCGTCCGCAGGAGCAGGCAGCGTGAGGACACTGAGACGCGCCCTCGCCTCTTTCGCCCATTCCGAATTCGATACTGTCTGCCTCGAACGCGACCAGGCGCAACAGCGCGCTGACACCATGGCGAAGACAGTAGCGAACCAAGCCCTGGAGATTGTCACACTCCAGGCCCGTCTGGCTCGGCTCACATCGACCCGGGATGCCGACGGCCGATTTATGAAGCGCAACCCCACATGAACGTGGAATGCAAATGACTACTGCCGCCAAGGCAACTGAAGACCTTAAAGAAGAAATCGTCCCGATGACCGGGGCTTGGAACCAACGAATTACCTTTGCAGAACTGGAGATTAATAAAGTCAGGACTGAGGTTATGCGCCGCGGCGTTGGCCTTTACAGTCTCTTGCGCAGCGGCACTATCAAGCAGTGGCATGTCGATGCTGCGCAGCGTTGGGCTCGTGATTTTGAGACCGGAATTATGGGAGCAGCCGATCCAGAGCGGCGATCTACTGGCCAAGGCACTCTTGAAGACATGATGCTGGCACGCTCCGCAGCCGTGGCGCGCTGTGAGGGCGTCCGTAGGACGTTGGGGCGTTATGCTGCTGATCTTCTGGTTCTTCTTGTTTTGGACGGATTGTCAGTCGCTAGAATTGCCGAAATGTACGGCAAAAATCGTCAAAGCATGACTGGAACCGTTGAGCTTCTCTTAGAGCAGGTCGCGGACTACTATGAGGTAAACTTAAGCAAAGTGAAATAATCCGCATGACTGATTTTAGCTGCTTTTGGGTAATCCCGAATTGGAAATCTACAGACGTTCTCGCGTTTGCTTGGGATGCCATGAAAGCAGCTGTTCCTGCTGCGGTTGCCTGGGTTGCTTACAAGGTCTCAATAGAAGCCAAAGAGGCAACCCAAGCACAAAGGGACATAGCTGCTAATCAGTATAAAATAAGCCTATATGAAGTTCGTTCTCGCGCCGTCCAGAAAATTGAAGTTTGGCTAGAAAAAAATCCAAGCAACTCAAATGAAATAGTTAAAGAATATTATGATATAATGGTATTAATAGATGGAATAAACAATTTATTTGGAAATAAATTTCATATTAATGCAATAGAAAAAACTACTAAAGAATTGCGATTTCTAACATCCAGATATGTATCAATGAAAAATCTTTATTATCGCGTTTTCGATAAAGAACAACATCGCCGAATAAAGCTGGACGAATACAGGCTAAAAATTATTGAACAATTTAACTTCTTGAGAAGTCTGGTAGAAACATTTTTAGTTGAAATTCGTACTGAGTTAAAAGTTCCAGATGTGCCCTAAAATGCGCTCGGATAAATGATTTTTCTGGGGCTAATCTTGATTACCTTCTTGACCTGAAACAGGAACAGACAGTAAACTTTTAATCTCTGCGAAGACGTGTGACTGGAAACGGTCCACGTCTTTTTTATTGGCGTTTTGCCTCCCCATAAGTGAATCAGAAATGCGGACACTCGCACCTGCGAGCGCAGGCGACGTGTGCCGTCGCGGCGCGCAGCACTATTTTGTGCTGGCGGTCGAAGGTGCGCGGGCACTTTGCGTGCCTGTCATCTTCAATCGCACCTTTATCCATCGCGCCGATGTCTCAGTCTGGGGCGGAAAGCGCGAAAAATTCCTGAGCCTTGCTGGATCCACGGTCGTGCGGTGCACGGATCATCGCTGGCACAGCAACACCTGGGACAGCCGCGTCATGCAGGCCAGTCCTGCAACCATACGAAAAATCCTTGCCAGCTTTCGTCGGGATCTCGAAGCCCAGACGATAGAAGCTGGCGGCTCAGGATTGTATCAATCTGTCCTGGCACGCGGTCCTAAGCTCGGTGATCGTGGTCGAAAGAAAGGCGGATCGCCTTCTGACTGACCAGAGCAAAAGCCGACACGATAACCCAGAGTTATCTGACAAGCCTATCAGGACAGAGTGTCAGATAACCCTCTGGATGGGTTCATAACCCGTCAGATAATCAGCGTTATCTGACGGTTTTTCAGGGTCTCCGCAGGATCGGAAACCTTTATAATTCAATACCTTGTCGGAGAGTTGGGCCAATGGCGCCAGCGACGGACGCGAAAAAGCCCCGTATCTCTGATGACGATCGCCTCGTGAATATGTGGCTCCACAACCGGTCTGCGAACACCTCCCGCGCCTATCGTGCGGATGTGGATGCGTTCCGCCAGTGGACAGGCAAGCCGCTTGCGGATGTTGTCCTGGATGACCTGCAAGGCTGGTTTGACAGCCTCATAGGATCAGACGCCACGCGCCGGCGAAAGCTGGCATCCGTCAAATCGGCTCTGGCCTTCGGGGTCCGCGTTGGTTTTCTGGATGTGGACGTTGGCGCAGCGCTTCGCCTGGAGCGTGGGCGCGATTGTCTCAGTGAGCGGATCCTCACGGAAGAGGAAGTGCGGCGCATCATCGACATGGAGCCCTGCCCACGAAAGCAGGTTGCTCTGAATGTCCTTTATTACATGGGGCTGCGCATCTCAGAGATGTGCGCCCTCAAATGGCGAGACATGACACGGCGTCAACAGGGAGGCGTGGCCTCTGTGTTCGGCAAAGGGAACAAGACACGGCATGTGTCTGTTCGCGCAAAGCTGTGGAAAGAGATCGTGGCTGTGAGAGCAGACGACTGGCGTCCCGATACGCCTGTCGTCCCCGGTCACGATGGGAGCCCGCTTCACTTGAGAGCGGCACATCGCCTCGTGAAGCGGGCGGCGAAGCGTGCCGGATTGCCTGATGCCTCTGCGCACTGGTTCCGGCACGCCCATGCCTCACACGCATTGGACAACGGTGCACCAGCCCATGTTGTCCAGCAGACTTTGGGACATTCCGACCTGAAGACCACCACACGATACGCCCACGTCCGAGAGGGCGATGGCGGCGGCAATTACCTGAAAGACTGACGCCTCACGAAGCGGTGGCGTCGGCCATTATTGGAGAGCGAAATGAGCACTCGATACCGACGACGCCCTGAGACGCCAGCCGAGATCCGGGCCGAGCACGTGGATTTCTGGACCCGCGCAGCCGAGCGCTACGAACGCACGGCGCACCATGCCCGGATGCCTGGAATGAAGATCTGGGCGGCTGCCGAGGCACGCCGTGCCCGCGCAGTTGAAGCCAAGCGCAAGCGAGAACAGGCATGAGTCACAATCCCGACGATTACATGAAGGATTCCGCTGGACGCCTTGTCCCGCGTGCGAACGTGAAGCCGGAAGACCTTCTCCAGGACGAACTGGTGCGCAAGCTGTTCGAGCAGGCCCGCACTATCCGCGAAACCATGCGCCAGTTCCGTGAGACTGCGGACAGCGATATCCGGGCCTTTTTGGACCTTCTGGCTGAACAGTATGGAGCCAAGAAAGGCGGTGCGAAGGGCAATCTGACGCTGTCGACCTATGACGGCTGCGAGCGCGTGACCATCGCCATCAGTGACACCATCACGTTCGGCCCTGAACTCCAGATCGCCAAGGAACTGGTGGACAGCTGCCTGACACGTTGGACGGAAGGCGGAAACGCCAACATCCGCGCTGTTGTCACGGATGCCTTTGACGTGGGCAAGGAAGGCAAGCTGAACGTCTCGAAGATCTTGGGCTTGCGCCGGCTTTCGATTGACGATGAGGAATGGAAACGCGCCATGCAAGCCATCACTGACGCGGTGAAGGTCAATGCCTCTCGGAGTTACATCCGTTTTCACGAGCGCGCATCACCGGACAGCGCGTTCATTCAGGTGCCCTTGGACATCGCCAAGGCCTGAACAGCTTCCTGCCATTTGATTGGACGCAGTCTTGTGGTGGGGGATAAGCTGCGTACACAGCTGATCCGGGTGCGACTAACACCCACAGCGAAGCTGCCCCACCGACCACTGCAGTGGCGGGGCTTTTTATCGGGTAAATAAATGAGGGAGTCGAATCAGGGACTTATCCCTGTCGCACCTGTGCGTCCTGTTGCGCCCTATCTTGGTGGAAAGCGTGGTCTAGCGAAGACCATTAGCGAACGGATCAAGGACATTCCGCACACCACCTATGTTGAGCCATTTGTTGGCATGGGAGGCGTATTTCTGCGGCGTCCGTTCAGGTCGAAGGCTGAAGTCATCAACGATCTGAACCGTGATGTTGCCAACCTCTTCCGGATCCTCCAGCGGCATTACGTGCCACTCATGGACATGCTCCGCTGGCAGGTGACAAGCCGAGACGAGTTTGAACGACTCCGGCGTGCTGAAGCGACCAGTTTGACTGATCTGGAGCGTGCTGTTCGGTTTTTGTATCTCCAGCGCATGGCATTCGGCGGGAAGACCAAGGTTCAGGCATTCGGCGTCTCCGTTGGGCGCCCTGCCCGCTTTGACGTCGCAACGCTTGGACCGATCCTTGAAGACGTGCATGCGCGCCTCTCAAGCGTCGTCATCGAGTGTCTGCCCTGGGCAGATGTCATCACGCGTTATGATCGGCCTGAAACGCTGTTCTATCTGGATCCGCCTTACTGGGGGAACGAGAACGACTATGCAGCGGCTTTCAGCCGCGATCAGTTCATGCAGATGGCTGATGCTCTGGCATCGATCAAAGGCCGCTTCATCTTGTCTTTGAATGATCGCCCTGAGGTCCGGGAAACATTCAACCGGTTCCGGATTGAAAGCGTGGACGTGAACTACTCGATCAATCCCAACGCAGCTGGGAAGCGCGGTGAAGTTCTGATCTCTAACTAGACCACACGGGAGAGTGTCATGGCACTGCTACGTTGCATCAACAGCGGGTTAGCAGTGCTGGACACCAGCATTGCCCGCGTTCCTCCCAAGACCGCGGATGCGTTCTACGTGTCGAAGGAATGGCGAGGCCTGATGGCCACCATCCTCAAACAGCGTGGACGCGTCTGCGAGCGCTGCGGCCGCACGGGCTGCCGGATCTTCGGTGATCACATCGTTGAGCTGAAGGACGGCGGTGCGAAGCTGGACCCGAAGAACGTCCAGCTGCTCTGTGGTTCGTGCCACACAGCCAAGACAGCGCAGGCCAGAGCAAGGCGAACTGCCAAAAACTGGTGAAAATGTCGGGAAACTGCCGTTTTTTTCATCTCGACACGTCAAACCATACCGAAATGGTACGGATTGAGGGGGGTGGGTCGGATCTTCAGGCCGGCCCAGGGGGCGTAACCGCGCCAGTCCCACGCGTGAAAATTTTTCCTGAAATTACGAAATGAGGTGCGCACCATCCTGCGCAGGACGGTCCTGAATGTCGAAGAAACCGCCAACAGACTGGGCGGAAATTGCCGACGCTTATTGCGCGGGAAGCCTGTCAAACCGTCAGATTGCAAAGCAATTCGGGATTGCTGAAAGCACCCTGCGCAAGCGCATCGCGTCTGAAGGATGGGAGAAAACGGCCGCGCAAAAGGTGCGCACAACCACTCCCAAAGTGCGCACCACTGCGCACCAACGTCCAGTTGCGCAAAAACGCCCCTCACCTGTCGTCGCGGAGGCCATTCCCGAAGACCTGGAAGGCCGCCTTTTGAGCCTGGCCGAGCGCATGACCGATGAACTGGAAGACATCACGGCGCACCATGGCGAAATCTCGGAAGCGATTGAAATCGAGACCGCTAACGACGAAAATTCTCGGCGGCGGGATGCCATGATGAAAGCCATCAGCCACCCGATGCGTACGAATTCGCTCAAAACGATTGCGCAGACGGTCGCACTTTTGGGCGGCAAAGCTGGTGCCAAAAAAGGCAAGAAAGAGCAGCAGAAAGACGCGGCGGAAAACGCGTCTTCAGGTCGGTTTGCTCCGATGAACCAGCCCAAGCTCGTGGTGAACAATGGGAAGTGAGGGGACGGTCAAAACAACCTCGCGGGCACGAAAAACGACACCAAAACGATCGGGCATCAAAAAAGCGGTTAAACAGGTCGCAGCTATTACAGCGGCCGTTGCGAGCCTCACCTGGTCAACGGCCTGCCCTGATTGGGAACAGCGGATTGTTGCCCGCGAAAGCCTGATCCCCTGCGCACCACTCTTTCCTGACGCTGCCAAGCAGGGCATGGACGTTTTCAACGCCCTGAAGCTCGTCGATGTGATGGGCGAACCAACGATTGGTGAGTCCTGCCGTCCCTGGCTGAAGGATTTCGCGGCATCCTTCTTCGGATCCTACGATCCGGACACAGGCGTCCGACACATCAACGAATTCTTCCTGCTAGTCAGCAAGAAGAACACCAAGTCCACCATCGCTGCCGGCGTCATGCTGACCCAGCTCGTCCTGAACTGGCGGCGGTCTGCCGAATTTCTCATTCTGGCACCGACCAAGGAGGCAGCTGACAACGCCTTTAAACCGGCGCGAGACATGGTCCTGAACGACCCGGACCTGGACGCAATCTTCCACGTCCAGCAGTACAACCGCGTCATTACCCACCGACAGACAGGGGCCACGCTCAAAGTCGTTGCGGCTGATGGTCAGGCAGTCGTTGGCAAGAAAGCCACTGGGATCCTGATCGACGAACTGTGGGAATTCGGGAAGAAACCGACAGGCGAAAACATGATCATGGAGGCCATGGGCGGCATGTCCTCGCGGCCAGAAGGCTTCGTGATCTACCTGTCCACTCAGTCGGAAGAAGAGCCAGCGGGCGTCTTCAAATCAAAGCTGGAATATGCCCGGTCTGTCCGGGACGGAAAGCTGGAGAACAAGAAGTTCTTTCCAGTCATCTATGAGTTTCCCGCCTCTCTTATCGAGGGTGAAAAACACAAAGATCCAGACAATTGGTACATCACCAATCCGAACTACGGGCTGTCAGTCAGTGAGGAGTTCCTTCTCAGTCAGTTTGACCAGCAGAAGGAAGCCGGTGAAGGCCCGTTACGGGTCTGGATGGCAAAGCATCTGAATGTCCAAGTCGGTCTCTCCCTGCGAGAAAAGGCCTGGGCCGGTGCGAAATACTGGGAAAAGTGCGGTGATCCGAACCTGACCCTAAAAGAGCTTGTAAGACGCTCTCGTGTCCTCGTCGCCGGCATTGACGGCGGTGGCCTGGATGACTTTCTGTCCATGGTCGTTCTGGGCTGTGATGAGGAAACTGAAGAGTGGCTGCATTGGCAATGCAGCTGGGTCTTCTGCGATGTCCTCAAGACCCGCAAAGAAGAGGCTCCCCGCTATCTTGATTTCGAGAAAGAAGGCGATCTCGTCCTGGTCACACTCATGCAGGATGACATCATTGAATTGGGCGACATCGCAGAGGATCTCAACCGATCGGGCAAACTTGCCCTGATCGGGCTCGATCCGGCTGGGGTCGCGGAAATCGTCTTTGAGCTTCGCCGTCGCGGAATCGAGGAAAGCCAGATCGTCGGTGTCAGTCAGGGCTGGAAGCTCACTGGGCCAATCAAGACCCTGGAGCGCAAGCTGGCGGACGGGTCTTTCCATCATGGCGGCCGTCCCATCATGGCCTGGGCGGTTGGCAACGCCAAAGCCCAGGCACGGGGCAACAATATCGAGATCACCAAGCAGCTGGCAGGCGGAAAGAAGATCGATCCCCTGATGGCCACGTTCGATGCCGTGGCCTGTATGTCCAAAAACCCGGAGCCACCCGGACCCAAAAGCATTTTTGACCGTGAGGATCTATGGGATTCCTGAACAGTATTTTCGGCGGCTCTCAACGTCCCCCCTCGGAACGGATCGAGCGTGTCTTGCCGCCCGTGATGGCCCAGAGCCTCGAAAATCCCGGCACGCCTCTTTCGGACATCGGCAGCTGGGGTGAGTTTCTGGGGCTACCAGGCACCAATGACGACTGGATGCCGCCTGTCAGTGAGCGCACGGCCATGGCCTGCTCGGCGGTCTATCGATGCGTGACCCTGGAAGCCGGCGTCATCGCGGGTCTGCCGCTCAAGATCTATCGCCTGTCTGCGGACGGGCAGCGCGAAGAACTGCCGAACCATCGGCTGATGCCACTCCTTCAGACTGCACCTTTTCCAGGGCGGGCTCTTACGGCTTTCTCCTGGCGGGAACTCTGGGGCGTGAACATGCTGCTCTGGGGCAATCATTACAGCGCGATCCGCTACGACAACGCGGGCCGCGTTATCGGCTTTGACGCCTATATGCCCTGGCAGGTTCAAGTGGTCCGATTGCCTGGCAAGCGTGGCATCAATTTCTACGTTTGCACGGATGATGACGGCAACAGCGAAGTGCTGCACCAGGAGGACATGCTGCACATTCCCGGACCGGGCTTTGACGGAATCAAGGGCCTGTCCCGGATCCAGTCTTTTGCACGCGGATCGGTCGGCCTGGCACGCTCGATGGAAGAGCGCACCGGGCGTGTCCATCAGAACGCCTCGATGCCGAGCGGTGTCATGCAGGTGCCTGGGAAAATGTCTGATCCAGCATTCAAACGGCTCCGCCGCCAGCTGGAAGAGGCTCACACGGGCGTAGCCAACTGGGGCAAAACGGTCATCGCGGATGAAGGGTCCAAATACACGCCCTTTCAGCTCTCGCCACAGGATCTCCAGACCATCGAAGCCAGACGCTACCAGGTGGCGGATATTTCCCGTTTCTTCGGCGTCCCGCTTCACCTGCTGAATGAGACGGACAAGACCACGTCCTGGGGCACAGGCCTGTCCGAGAACACACTGGCGTACCTCATCTTCTCGCTCGATGCAGATCTGAGACGGATCGAAAGCGAGCTGAATTACAAGCTGTTCTTGGGCACGCGTGTGTTCGCAGAATTTGACCGGGATGGCTTGCTGTCCATGGATCCAGCCAAAACGGCATCGGTCATGCAAAGCGAGATCTCCAGCGGTGTCAGCACCATCAATGAGGCGCGCCGGAAAAAGAACCGACCACCCGTCAAGGGCGGCGACACGCCACTGATCAACAGCACCAACGTGCCGTTGACGACACAGGCAGCGAAGGGGCCGGATAATGCCCCGCCTGTTCCTCAACCTTCACCAGGGCAACAGGAATGAAACGCTATAATGCCCAGGCTGGCCGGTTCTCAAACCGCGCTCTCCTGGCCTTTACGCAGGCAGGGCTTCCCCAGACCCTGACCAGCCGGCCACGTGCAGACGGGCAACCGGCCGAGATCCTGCTGTATGACGAAATTGGCTTTTGGGGTGTGACGGCAAAGGACTTTGCCAACCAGCTGGCGCAGGTCGGTCCCGGACCCATTAACCTGCGCATCAACAGCCCAGGCGGTGACGTGTTCGATGGGCTGGCTATCTATGCCTCGCTCAAGCAGCATGATGGCACGGTCAATGTCATCATTGACGGTCTGGCAGCCTCGGCGGCCTCCTACATTGCTCTGGCGGGCGATACGGTCATGATCGCACCAAACGCCTTCATGATGATCCACAATGCCTGGGGCCTTGTCGTCGGCAACAAAGCCGACATGACAGCCACGGCCGGTGTCATGGCCAAGATCGATGGTCAGATGGCGGCCCTCTACTCCGGAAAAACCGGCCAGAGTGTCGAAGAGATTTCCGCACTGATGGATGCCGAGACCTGGTTTACGGCCGAAGAGGCCAAGGATGCAGGTCTGGCAGACGTCATCGTGAATGATGACCGCACGACCTCGCCATCCGCCAAGATCGATCTGACACCTGATAAGGATGTCCTCGCATTGGCGGCCGATATGGCGCTCTGCTCGCGTCGGCGCATGGCCCGTCTGGCCGAGGCCGAAAACACCGTCTGACCATGCTCTGACTGACCTCCAGGGGAGGCAGAATCAGACATGACTTTACGGCAGCGCGCCGCACAGGCGCAGCATGCCCATTTCCTATCTAAAACAGGACATTCCATGCGTTCCAAGGAACTACGCGCCAAGCGTGCGAAGCTGATTTCTGACGCCCGCGCCCTGATCAACGGCGAAACCGTCACCGCAGAACAGAATACCCAGTTCGATGCCATGATGACCGAGGCAGATGAACTGAAGGCCCGCATTGACCGCATTGAGACCGCAGAAGCCGCTGAAGCGGAATTGGCGGTCCAGGTTGCCGCCCGTGGCGAACAGGAAGGCCGGGGCTCTGACGAACAGCGTGATCGTGAAACACAGGAAGTCCGCGTCTTCGGGGCCTGGCTGCGTGGCGGCATGGACAACCTTGCCGGAGAGGACCGTGTCTTCGCACTTAACCAGGCGCGCCTAGGCACTGAGTTCCGTGCAGCACAAAGCACCCAGTCTGGCCAGGCTGGCGGCTATCTTGTCCCGCCGCTTTTTGCTGATCAGCTTCTGGTCGCTCTGAAGAGCTACTTCACGGCACTGGATCTGTTCGACGAAATCACCACGGCCTCAGGTGCACCGCTTCCTTGGCCAACGAACGATGACACAGCCGCCCGAGCAAAGATCATTGGTGAAAACACCACGATCGGCACTGGCGACCTGAAGTTCGGCATCTCCAGTGTCCTAGCCTATCTGTACGCTACGGATGCCGTTCTGGTGCCCTGGACGCTGATGCAGGATTCCTTCCTCGATCTGGACGCCTTCCTGCGCACCGCTCTGGCGACGCGCTTTGGCCGTACTTTGGCGGATGATCTGACGGTAGGTACCGGAACGAATATGCCGCAGGGTGTCTGCACGGCCGCAGGAGTAGGCGCCACCACGGCCACCGTTGCCATCGGCTATGATGACATTCTCGACCTGCAGCACAGTGTGGATCCAGCCTATCGTCAGGGCGCTACGTTCATGTTGAACGATATGACGTTCAAGGCTTTGCGCAAGCTGAAGGACAATGAAGGCCGCCCACTCTGGTCGCCATCCATTGCTACAGGCGCACCGGATATGTTCGCGGGCTCGCCTCTGAACATCAACCAAAGCATGCCTGACATTGGCGCGGGCAATAAGGCCATGCTGTTCGGCAACTTCAAGAACTACAAGTTCCGAAACGTGAAAGGCCTCTCGGTCGTGCGCCTGAATGAGCGCTATGCCGATGCTCTCCAGACCGCCTTCTTCGGATATGCCCGCTTCGGCGGCGGCATGCCTGGTGCTGGCACGGCCATCAAGGCTCTTCAGACTGGCGCAGCTCCTGCTCCAGGCGGCGGCTGATCTCAAGCAGGAGACTGATCGATGAGAAGCATTGCCCTCGGGTCAGCTCCTGCCCTGGTGCCTCTGGCCTCACTGGATGACCTGAAGGCAGATCTGGGCATCACGGATGCCCAGTCTGACACAGACCTCCAGCGCTACCTTCTGGATGCGACTGAGGCCGTACTGGCTTTTATCGGGCGGCCTCTTCTGTATCAGACCTGGCAGGACCAGATCTTTGTGCGGCCCTTCCCGCGCACGCTGTCTCTGCTGCTGGGCGTCTATCCCGTTCAGAAAGTGACAGCCGTCACGCGCAATGGAGCAGCGCTTGCGCAGGACGCGCTTGACGATCTGGTCATCGATGACGACTGCGGCGAGGTGTTCCGACCGGACGTATCCCATCCCTCCTGGCCTCCAGGGCGGTATATAGTCACGTATGAGGCCGGCTACAGGCTGCCAGGCAAAAATGAGGACGGCACGGCGGATCCGGGAACATTTCCAGGTCCGATTGTGCTGGCTGTTCGGCGCGTTGCCGCAGCGGCCTACCATGCACAAGGCCGGGATCAGGCCCTGAAGTCAGAAAATGAACAGGGTGTCGGATCCACAAGCTGGGTCACACCCGACCCGGCCCTGGGTGGACTGACACCGGAAGCCGCAGGTCTCGTTCAGAGCTTTCGAGCGGTAAAGGGCATCTGATGGGCTACAGAGCAGAACGCCGCCGCCGCCAGATCCGCAGCAAAGGCCGCCCGATGCGCCTGGTCACTGCGAACAAGATCAAATCTGTTGAACTGGTAGGCTACGCTCCACCACCCACGACAGCCACGATCGATGCGACATTGCCGGTCCAGGCTTTCATTGCCCAGATCCTGAACGATGAACTGTCAGCAGCCGGCTACGGACCTCCCCTCAAGGGAGACCGCCTCTTCGACGGCGTGCGGGACTACACGCTGACGGATGCGTCCCCTGTCTATGACGGGGCAGACCTCTGTGGCTGGACCCTTATTACAGCAGGTGGAACATGACCTCTCCCGTCGTCTGGCAAGACGCCTTTGACCGCGCCAAGGCTGCGGGGGCTGCCCTCGGGCTGACAGTTCTGGATGCCCTGGAACAACAGCGCACAACGCCTGATGGACCTTATGTCCTGTTTGAAGTGGCCAGCGCCGCAGCGGACCGGCTTGGGGCTGGTGAAATCGTCGATGAAGAAACCGGACAGATCTGGCTGCACCTGATGGTGGAAAGCGGATCCGGGGCACTGTCGGCCATCACCCTGCGCAAGGCGCTTTCTGTGGCCTTCCGTGTTCCGGTCTCCCCGCTGCCGATCGGTCTTTATTACGACGGCCAGGGGTTTGATCCCCCTAACGCTGACGACAAAGGCAACTGGTTCCGGTTCTCGCTGATGGTCGATTACCGATACCAGGACCGCGTCCTGTAACGCTTTCAGATCCAGAGGTCAGATATGGCATACACGGGACAGACGGCGGGCGTTCATGCCGGCGTCCAGTCCAACGACGTTGAGCTGTCGCTGGCTCTGGAGCAGGATTACGGACAGTATTCCGGCGGTGCGTTCCAGCAGCTCCGTTTTACAAACGAAACCCTCCGGGAACAGAGCCAGCGGATCCGTCCACCAGAAATCACGAGGCGCGGTGAAGTCTGCCAGGCTTTCACGTCTCAGATCTCAATTTCAGGAACCCTGACAGGCGCGTTCTCAATCGGGGGCTATGACAGGCTGTTCGCGGCCATTCTCGGCTCAACCCCTCAGAACGGCAGCATGCTGAATGACAGACAGGTCCGCTCCTGGACGCTCTGTGCGCGGTATGGCGCGGGCTGGATCGTCCGTTACGGATGTGTCTGCACCAAAGCCCAGTTGACCCTGTCGCAGGGATCTTATGCGCAGGTCGCGTTTGATTTCACCTGTGCAGAACAGACCTACGTGACGCAGGATCCAGCCACATTGCGCCTGGAAGCGCCGGTGGGGGCTGTTCTCGATACGGCGGGAAACTTTGACGGCCTTCTGATCGACGGTGTGCCCGTGGACGGAGCGGTGCGCAGCTTCAGCTTCACACTGGGGCGCGATGGATCCACGCCTGAATATGGCCTGGGTAAAGCTGGTCCCTGCGGGCAGAAGCCTGACGATTTAACGGCAACAGGCAGCGTCCAGATCTTCTTCAGGAGCTTTGACCTGTATCGCCGCTATCAGCGCGGGCTCGCTGGTCCTGTGGTGATCCGCGTCAATGACGGCAATGGAAATGCCTATGTGTTTTCGTTCCTGAACGCGACGCTTCAGAACCCCAGAATCAACGCGGGCGGCCGCAATACCTCAATTCTTGCCACCTTCGACATCGAAGGAAACCCGCTGCCAGGCGGCGGAACCTTTGCCCTGTCCCGACACACTGACCCGTTCAGAACCATCAGTGTTTCAGGCGCGTCAGTGACATTTAATGGAACGGCTCTGAGGCCGTAGGAGTGATTGACCGTGGTTGAAATATCCACGCTGCCAGAAGAGCGGCTTCAGGCGGGCGACGCCATCCTCTTCGTGCGGATTGTTGGGGGTGTCGCGCAGGCTTACAAGCTCGATGGCGAATATGTATCCAGCTTTTCAGATGTTGCCGGGCTTCGCGGCGTGGCCCAGGAAGCCATCGCGTCTTCTGAGGCGGCCCTGAATACTCTGGCAGGACTGACGCTTGACGGAAATTCCGCCAAAGTCCTGCTGACAGATGCACTCAAGGGCAATGCGCCACTCAACTGGCGCGGCTATTGGGATGCCGCCCGAAACAGTCCGTCCCTGACCAGCGGCCAGGGCATAGAAGGCGACCTTTATATCGTCTCCAGTGCCGGCACGACGGATCTGGATGGGCACGCGGCGTGGACGGCCGGGGATGCGGCATGGTTCACCAGCGGACAGTGGCAGTATTTCGCCCGTGCGGGCTGGGCTGCCGTCGCGCAGACCCTGACGGGCCTGTCCTCGGTCGCTGCGGGGCAAAGCACAATCCGCACTCCGGGGTCATCGCGGTGGTCCATTGCCTGGCTGGATGATCTCGGCGGAATCATCGCGGGCATTCTCGCAGACGGCTCCCCCCAGTTTCCAGGCGCGTCTGCCCTGATCGGCCCCTCTGAGATTGTCACGTCCTCTCTGCGGGGTTCGGGTGTCCTGACCCTCGATCAAACCGGGGGCGTGGTGGATAACCGCTCCACTCTCGCATTCCCTGGCATTGTTGCAGATACGCGTGGGCCTGTTGCAGCGAACGTCACATGCCGTGCGCCTGGCCATCTCGATGATGCCCGTGTCGGGTATGCTGCGAATGACCGCTGGCAGTTCCGTGGCCGGCATTACACCTGCCTGCGCAATGGTGCAGGCGGCGCGGTCTGGGATCTGACACCTGACGTTGCGCCGGCCTGTCCGGGGGATGTGTTCGGAACCGACCTTGCCGGTGCCTGGGGCGTGGATGCGGTTGTCGCAGGTTTCACGGGACCTGCCTTTGACGTCACCACGACAGTCGCGGGTTCTTCGGTTGTCACCACGGTTCCGATTGTCGCGGGCGGCAAGCATGACGCTGGCATTCTGTCCCGCGCCCTTGTTGATCGCGATACCGGCACGACGGCCGAAATCACCACGCTGTATGACCAGTCCGGAAACGGGCATCAGCTGACGGGCTCTTACGGATCAGCCCCGAAAATCGGTGTGGTCACGGTCAACGGCTTTACGGCCATCTCCTTTGACACGTCTGGCGCTTCGGCTGCACGGTCTTTGAAGAATACCGCGGTGTCTCTTGCGTCCGGCACGTTCACGGCCCTGGCGTTTGGCCGATGGGCCGGAACGAACGCGGCATCGGATGAGCGCATTCAGCTTCTGACGGTCGGGGCCGTCTCGACAGTCAGCGGTATTAATGAAGACGGCAAGCTCGGCGTCTATGATGGCACGTCCTACGTTCAGGGCAGCCAGTACCAGCCCTGCAATCCATCCATGGTAGGGATCAGCGCGGCCGGTGGCACGTCGGTTTCAACGTGGGTGGGCGAAGCCTCCGCGCCGCTGACAGTCCCTGCCGGGGTGCTGTCCAAGACGCTGACAGGCTTCACACTTGGCTCTTCCGGCCTGGGAAATGCCTGTAATGGCGTTCTGACGGGTGTGGTCCTGGCGAAACGTGCGGCCACCACGACCGACATTCAGCGCGCCAACCGGTCGGCCGCGCTGCGGTGGAATTACACGCCGCAGGTCAAGCCGCGCCTGTTCTGCATTGGGGACAGCCGCACGGCTGGTTACATCAACGCAGACTGCCAGAACTGGCCAAGCATGATCGGGGATTATCTGGATCAGCCGCTGGAGGTGTTCAACCTTGCTGTATCCGGGTCGCAGACAACAGACTTCATCCCCAACACGCAGCCGGGTCTCATCACTGAACTGCAAAAGGGCGGATACAACCTGGCGACCATCTGGCTGGGGATCAACGATTTCAGCCATGGTAAAGACAAGGCCGCAACGCTTCAGAATGTCCGGGCGATTGCCTCCGCTGTTCTCGCGGCCGGTGTCAAACACGTCTGGATCATTTCCGAGGCCAAGGTCGGGGATATGGACTGGTTCTGGCAGTATTTCCCGGCTGGCCAGCATCCGAACATCACGCTTCTGACGCCGTTCCTGAACGGGCTTCCGCTCTCGGTCAATGCTGCCGGAAATTTCGATGCTCTGGTCTGGCATGGGGACACCATCCACCCGTTTCCGTCGGGTGGTCGCACGCTCGCATCCCTTGCAGGCCGCGATATCAACGCTTTTATTGCACAGGATCTTGATCAGTGAGCTACGTTCAGACGCACACGATTGCAGGTCAGATGGCCAGCGGCCGGCTTGGCTATATTTTCCCGACCAGCCAGCAGCCTGTTTATGCCAGCCGGTTCTCGTCCCCGCTCGATAACCTGGCGGAAAGCGGCGTTCCTGCCGCTCCCTTTCTGTCGGTTCCAGCAGCGTCTGATGGGGAAGTGACCCTGGGGCGCAGTCTGCCGACGCCTGTGGCCATTCAGGCACCTGTGGCCCAGAGCGCTGACATGACCCTGCTCTTTGTTGCCCGTCTGCCGAATGCCCCCGTGGCCGGCAATGAAATGATCGGCGTCATGGGGGCCACGTTCTACAATTCAGCCAGCAAGGCCGCGTGGGCCGGCTTTTCCTTTGGCCTGGGCAAAGGGTACGCCTTTCTCTACCTCGCCAATGAAGTGAACAACGCTCTGTCCACTCAATACGGGGGCGCAGTGCTGACGGATGCGCAGGCGCAGAACTGGGGGCTGTATGTCGCCCGGATCAGGTCATCTGGTGGTGGTGGCATTACCGCAACCATTCAGGCGCTGACGGCTGGCACACAACAGGTTCAGAACTGGTCTGGAACGATGTACGCCAAGGATGGGGAAACCCCAACCGTCATGCTTGGCGCTGATTATCTCCCCCTGTTCGGAACAAAACAGCCCATCCAGATCAAGCGGTGCTTCCTGTGGAACATGACGCTGTCTGATGCGGAAGTGGACGCCATGGCCACGCTGATCCGTGCTGACCTGGCAGCCGAGGCGATTACCGTCTGATCCTCAATCCTTCTGACTGTTCACGTCACCGCCCTCTGAGGCGGTTTTTTTATGGATGAATCCCATGACGACTTATTCAGGATCCACGGCAGGTTTCCTGGCCGCTGCCCAGGCGAATGCGGCCGTTCTCGCTTATGCGAAAGAGGACAATTATGCCGCCATTCCAGCGGCTGCGTTCCAGAAGACCCGTTTCACAGGCGAAAGTTTCAAGCCAACGGACAGCCGGCAGCGTCCGGATGAAATCAACGATCTGGCCGAAGCTGCGCAGGCTGTCACCACACAGGTTTCAGTCTCTGGCACGCTGTCGGGTGCCCTGTCCGTCGGCACCTATGATGACCTCTTAGGGGCCGTGCTGTGTAACGACTGGGCCGAGGACGGTACGGTGCGCAATGGCAAGGTTTACAAAACCTGGTCCATTGTCGAAGCGATTGGCGAGAAATGGTTTGTCCGGCCGGGGGCCATCTGCACCAGCGCGCAGCTGACGTTCTCCCAGGGCTCCTTTGCGCAGGTCTCTTTTGACTTTACGGCTGCGCGCCAGGATCAGGCAGATGCGGATCCAGCCTCGGGCTATCTGGACGCACCGACCGGGACGGTCCTCGACACAGTCGGGAATTTCGGTGGTGTCACGATCGATGGCACGACGCCGGACGGCTGCATCCGGACCCTGTCCATCAAGCTCGACCGGAACGGCAGCGGCGCAGATTACGGCAACGGTCATGCCGACGCCTGCGGTGTGCGCCATGGCGAGCTTGAAGCATCTGGCCAGCTTCAGATGTTCTTCAAGTCCTACGCTGTCTATGAGCGGTATGCGTCTGGCAAGGGCGGTCCGATCGCTGTCACGGTCACTGACGGGACAGGAAACGGCTATGTGCTGACCTTCCTCAACGCCGTTCTGCTGAACCCGCAGATCAATGCCGGCAGCAAGAATACCTCCATCATGGCCACCTTCGACATCGAGGGAAATCCGGCGGCCGGTGGGGGCACCTTCCTGATTGCGAAGATCAAGCCGGCTGGCGGCTGATCCTTCCTTTCTGTTGCCCTGAATGACCGCCTCCGGGCGGTTTTTTTATGTCTCACGGGCTGACATCAGCCCTCAGATCAGAGTGAATCACTACCATGGCAAAACTGTCTTCCTTTACCCGCAATCAGTCCCGCGTCTCTGAAGGCGAGCGCATTGTCGTCGGCCCTGCCGGCGAACAATTCGGCATCACGACCCGTGGCTTTACCCCTGCCTATCGGGATACGTTTTATGCGCTCAAGGCTGAAGCCGCACGCCGTCTGAACCGCACGATCGTGCCAGGGGCAACGCTGTACACTCCGGACACGCTGCCGCCGTCCGAGGAAGACAAGGTCCAGGGCATTGCCATCTCCCGTGAATGCGTTCTCGGGGTGGACGGACTTCAGAAAGACGATGACGGCCCGGACATCACGGTGGATGAGTTCAAGGCCATGCTGGAAAGCGGCAATTATCCGGTTCTGGTCTTCCTGGCGATTTCTGCGGCGGGCCGGGTCGGTGACGAACGGGTGCAGCAGAATGAAGCTGCCGTGGGAAACTGATCAGCGCCCTGGAATGGGAACTGGACTGGGGTGGGTTTGTCGGTGACGGAGAAAGTGCCGAAATCCGTGAGTTCCTGCTCGAACAGCGGGTTCTCCCCCATCCCTGGCTGAGTCGGCCGTGGCGTTGCTGGCATGAGTTGCAATATGACCGGCAATGGGTCGAAGACCTGGTCGGCGTGGGTATGGGCAAAATCCGGGGTATTGCCCGGCCTTTGCCCATCCAGTGGGTCACGATCGAAGCCTGGTGTGAGGCCAATGACCTTCCATCTGAAGAGCGGGTCTGGCTCCTGTTCCAGGTGCGCGCAATGGACGCCGTTTTTGTCCGGCACAGAAATGCAAAAATTACAGCAGAAGTCACCAGCTTCATGCGGGGGTAACGATGGCAAAACCGCGTTCCGTGGCCCGAAGTATTCGCCTGTTCGCGGATCGGACCCTCTCTCCGGCCGCGCTATCCGCAAAACTGGCGCAGATCGCTATCCAGGAGCGTGACGCACTGATCAGGAGCGGGGACGCGCCGCCGCACTGGACCACCACTGTGGATGGCCGTCTGGGCGCTTCGGAAACGTCTGTCCGGCCGGATGGCTTCATTCTCTACAAGTTCAACACTCTGGGGCTGGCCGTCAAAGCCGCGCTCCAGATCTGCAAAGATCGCTCTCCGGTACGGTCTGGAATTTACCGGGATACCTGGATTGCTGCGGTCGATGGCAAGCCCTGGCGCGGGGATCTGTCCGAGATCCCGGACAATGTGGAAATCATGATTGTCAATCCGCAGCCCTATGCCCGGAAAATCGACACGGGCGCGATGAAGGGCATGAGCGTTCCGCCTGGCATCGTTGAAGCAGCCAGGCAGTACGTTCAACGCCAGTTTCCAACGGTCACGGCACAACGGGCCTTTGTGTCTATCCCGGCCGGCCTCTTCAACAATGCTCCCTATATCCTTCGACGCAGTCAGGGGCGTTCGAAAGACAGGGCGGCCGGAAAACCAATCACGTATCCGGCCTTAATTCTTACAAGAAGAAACTGATTACTTGTCGCAATCTATTGTCAGTTCTTTCCGAACGCCATCATTGTCTGTGCTGATGACTTTGTATCCCGTTGGGCACTCTTTATTTGCTCGTTCGTAGCAAATACGGAGCGGGGCAGCAGTTCCGCAGCCGATGATGTGATAAGCGCCGCCGCCCGGTTTTGGGACTGATGAGGCAGTCGTGCAGGCCGTCAGAGCTAACGGAAGGCCCAGTAAAAATTTCCAGTTCATCGCAATAACCTCTTAGTAAATCCAGGGGACGCTACCATGCCGACTGTAGAACAGCTTAAAGTCGCTTTTGACAGTCAAATTGCGTCCTCTGCCGCCGCCGATACTGACGCATTGAATAAGCTGGCCGATGGTATCGACCGTGTAGGCGATTCCGTCGAAGTCACAGACACGAAAATGACCAGATCCGGGAAAAGCGGCCCGGGATATGTCAGAAGTCTGGACGCGGTGACCAAATCTGCAACAGCCCTGACCAAAGCACAGACGACGCTGCAGGATGCTGAAGACAAGCTGGCAGAAAGTGTGCGCCGTGGCGAGGTCACGCAGGAAGAGGCTGGCCGTGCGCTTGATAAGCAGCGGGAAATCGTCGGCAAGCTCGTGACTGCCCATGAAGAGGCTGTGGCGGCCACAAAGAAATCCACTGATGGCCTGAAAGAGACATCGGAAACGGCCAAGGTCTCCAGCTATCAGCTGGGCATTCTGGCGGACGAAGCGCACAAGTTTTTTGACCAGGTCGCCAGCGGCGGATCTGCCATGAAAGCTGCCTTCTACCAGGTGCCGAACATGGTCCAGGTTGTGGGCGGCCTTGGCAATGCCGTCCAGCTGGTCGGCGGATACTTGAAGCTAGGCCTTGCTGCCGGTGCCCTTGCAGCCGGGGCCGCCATTTACAAGATGGGCGCTTATGCCGAGGCCGAGCAGGAACAGCTGGCTGGCCTTTCGCAGCATCTGCGAGCCGCACGGGATGACTACACCGCAATGGCGGCTTCCGCCGAGTCTGCGGCACGCAAGCTCTCATCCACCAGTGGCCTGTCTCTTGAAGACAGTCGGTCCGTTACAACCACATTTGCTGCCGTTCCGACCATTGATAGCTCAAGCCTTCAGAAGCTGTCTGCAGAAGCGCGGGATCTGGCGGAAGTCATGGGTGAAACGGTGCCAGAAGCGGCTAAAGAAATGGCGGCCGCCTTCACCGACCCTGCCAAAGCGGCTGAAGATTTTGCGAATAAGGGACTGCTTGGCGTTCATAGGGGGCTGGTCGACCAGATTTCTGATCTTCAGAATTCTGGAAACCGCCTTCAGGCCTGGCAACTGCTGATGCAGCAGGTCGGAACAGCCACGGCTGGCGCAGCAGAGCATGGCCTGACGCCTCTTCAAACGGCACTTCATGACCTGAGCACTGCCTTTTATGGCCCAATTGACGGCGCAAAATCTCTGGCTCAGTGGCTGGGCGATGGCATTGACGTTGCCGCGACAAAGGCCGTGCGCAGCCTGGCTGAAGTCCTGAACGGAATTAACAAGATCCGGACGTCAACGCTGAATGGCGACGATCTGGGTGGGATCACGCAAAAATCCAGCGTCTCATCTTCCTCCAGCCTCTCAGACATTATTGACAGTGTCGGGACGAAACTGAATGCGCCGTCTGATGTCATCTCGCTGGCACATCGGATGCAGCCCATTGAAAGTCCCGAGGGACAATACAAGAATGGCCGGGTTGTCGTCTCGTCTGCTGGTGCTATTGGCGCCATGCAGGTCGAGCTTTCGAATGCAAACGGCAATGACCTGAATGATACAACCGGCAATGTGACTGCCAGTGAGCAGTACCTCATCAAGCTGTATCAGAAGTACAAGGGCAATCAGATCCTTGTGGCCATGGCGTACAACTGGGGTCCGGGCAATGTCGATGACTATCTGAGCAGAAAAACGAACACGGTCCCAAGTGGTGTCCTGGACTATGCGCAAAGAGTCACGGGCGGTCAGGCGTACAGCGCTACAACAGTCGCAGCCAAGCGGACCTCTGTGGATGATGCGTTGGCCACGTCTAACGGATCCACATCTGCGGCGTATCAGTCAGAGTCGCAGGAAATCGCGAAACTGACGCAGGCCCAGAAAGATCTGTCAGATCTTCGCAAGGCTGGTGTTTATACCGACGGGGAATACGCCACTCAGATGCAGGGGCTGACAGAACGTCTGGGCGTACACCGCGCAGCGCTGTTGAACCTGCGAGACCCGATGCAGGAACTCACGCATCAGCAGGGGCTGGCAGAGCAATCTGCTCATACCTATTCGGCAGCAGAACAGGCCATGGTCCAGGCTGACCAGGCAGCCGAACAGGCGGCGCAGAAACTGGGACAGGCGCATGCAACGGCGGCGCAGCTTCAGGCGGCTGAGGCAGGTCAGCAGGCTATCCTGACAGATCAGTTCAATAACTCTGTGGCGGCTGTTAATCGGCAGACAGCGGCGCAGATGGATCTGGTGGCAGGCTATGATGCCACAAAGGGGCCGCTTGCGCAGTATCTCAACGCTGAAGAGGCAGCAGAAAAAGCGCGGGACACGTCCACGGAAGGCACAAAGGAACAATCGCGCCAGATCCTGATCTGGACGGGCGTTCTCAATTCCGCAACAGCGGCCAAAGTAGACCTGGCCTCCGCTGGGAAGCTGTATGGCCAGAGCCTCGACCTTGATTACATCAAGGCGGAAACAGCGTTGCTCGGGCAGAATTCTGATGCGGTATCGGTTCAGCTTGCCGTCCTGAAAGAGCGCAATCAGATTTTGAAAGATGGCGGCGATGCGGAAAGCGAGGCCAGCAAGAAGAATCTGACCAACGTTGCGGCGATCCAGTCAGCCACAAATGCCTACCAGCATCAGCAGGACACCCTGAATGAGCTGACCAGTGATATCTCGTCCGCAGCGGATACACTGTCGAGCAGCTTCACACAGGCCCTGGTCAACGCCTCAAATGGTGGGGTGACGTTCAAGTCTGCCATGCAGGGTGTGGAAAGTCAGCTGATCTCGATGATCGCCAAGCTGGCGCTGATCAATCCGCTTCTGAGTGCCATCGATGGCAAAAGCCGGACAACACTGGGGAACGTCTCTTCCATTCTGTCTGGTGGAAGTTCTTCCAGTTACACGGCGCAGGATGATGCGGATGCTCTCGGCGGCCTTGGGTCGGCGGGATCGGCTTCGGGTTCTCTGAGTAGCGCGGGCGGTTCAACGTCCTGGCTTTCCTCCGGGCTTAAAACCAATCTGTTTGGAACTGCTACGGTCGGAAACCTGCTCGGTGGTGTTGGTGGCGGGTTCGGGATCGGCTCTGCCCTGTCCGGGATCGGCGGCGGCCTGAAGAGCAACGGCACAATCGGAAGTGCCGTAGGTGCTGCGGCGGGGGCTGCGGCTGGATCCTTCATTCCGGTTATCGGCACCATGCTGGGCGGCCTGATTGGTGGCGGTCTGGGCGGTCTTTTCGGTGGCATGTTCGGCCACAAGAAAAACCCGTACACGATCGACCAGGTCATGACGACGGACGGTCAGCTGTCCCTGGGCAAGACCTGGAATCAGGCACAAACTGACCAGATCACGGAACAGCTGAAGAGCGACATTGCGTCCTTCAATTCGGTTCTGTCCTCTGCCGGCGTTACGATTGGCGGCGGTGATGGCGGCCTGCTCGGAACGGTTCGTGACGACAAGAACAACAAGGATGCGTCCTTGCAGTCCGTGTCGCTGACGGATCTTCTGAAACAGGCGACGTACAGCACGTCAGATGCGACGTTCAATCAGGCGCTTCAGCAGGGGCTGCCGAGTGATGCGACCTCCGTGTCGGATTACGCGACAGCCATTCAGAACCTGAAGACCATGGCTGATACTGTTGATCAGCTCGGCGTTGCCGTCTCGAAGTTCAATTCGGACGGCACCGTCACGGTCGGGACTTTCACCCAGGCGACCGGGGATCTGAAAACAGCGCTGACGACGGCTCTGGGCGGGAAAACCCTGTCCACGTCCGATCTCCAGACGCAGATCTCCACTGTCACCACGTTCGTCAACACAACCATGCCGGATCTGCTCAAGGCCACTGTCTCCGGGCAGCAGTCCTGGGTGGACCAGATGGCGGCCTTGCGACAGACCTATGATGTCGCGGGCTCTCAGGCGGGCGCATACGGGCTGGACGGAACGCAGCTCAATGCAAAATACCAGTCTCTCTATGACGAAGGATTTGCAGAACAGCTGGACACGTTGCGCGATTCAGACACGTCCGTGAGGGCGCGCTATCTGACGGCGACGGGTGACGATCAGGGGGCTGCCCTTCTGAATTTCGACACCAGTGCCGATCAGCAGCGCAAAGCCCTGGACAGCGCCTGGCAGTCGTTCCTGGGGGATGCCTATAAAAGCAATGACGAATACCTGGACGAATCTGCGGATCTCGAAAAGGCTCTGGCCGCTGAACGGCTCCAGATCCAGGAGCAGTACAACGGCACCAGCCTGGCGCAGATGAAGCAGTATCAGGAGCAGGCGCAGCAGTCTCTGGGGTCGGTGTTCTCCAGCCTGGCAGACTATGCCCGTGGTCTGGATACCTCGGACGCATCCCCATTGTCCGCGCAGATGCAATATGCCGCTGCCAACGACAATCTCCAGTCCGACTACAAGGCGGCCATGGCGGGGGATTATGATGCCCTGTCACGGATCCAGTCGGATGCCAGCACGTTCCTGACGGCTTCAAAAACCTATCAGGGGTCCGGGACTGGCTATGCTGGCGATTTCTCCAGTGTGGCCAATATCCTGAAATCCCTGGGAAGTGCTGATACCGGTAGTCTGACCACGTCTCTGGTCCAGCAGCTTGTGCAGGCCCAGTCGGACACCACATCCGGCAGTGTTTCCACAACCGCGCTGTCTCAGGCTGCGGACAAGCTGACGGCGTCGGTCGGTGCGACGGCGTACCCTAACGCGGCTCAAACCCTGTCCGGAGCAGCCGCGCAGACAGATCAGGGGGCTGGCCTGGGTGCGGGCACTGTGTCTTCAACAGGTCTGTCTCAGGCGGCTGAGACGTTAATGTCCTCTATCGGACAGATGACGTTTTCTGGCATTGCTCAGAGCCCGTCCGGAACAACGGCGGCCGGCACGTCTCTGGCGAGCCCGGACGTCCAGACGCTTGTGACAAGCCTGTCTGGCACCGAAAGCAGCCTCCTGGATCTTCTGAAACAGCTGCTTCAGAAAGTTCAGGATCAGACCGCAGGAACGCAACAGGTGCCAGTCCAGCTGGACGCCATCATCAAGGTTCTGGAGACCATGCAGAAGGACCAGAAGCTGAAAGCTGCCACGGACGCCACGCGGCCGAGGGCAGCCTGATGCGGTTTCGCACGATTGAAATGGATATCGTTCTGCCGACTGTCATTCAGCCGGCAGCGGTTCCAGGCTGGGGTGATGCGCCCTGGGGCGCACTGACCCAGCTTCCGGATGATCCTGAATCTCTTGAAACCCTGCGCTATTCCGATGCGGGATATGTGGACGAAAACCACGTCCCATATCCGCCGTATGTGACCCAGGCGCTTGATCTGACACGGTCCCTGACCCTGTCAGCCGATGCCTTGGGCGGATCTTTCTCGATCGGGATCCTGACGCTGGCCAATCCGGATGGCGTTCTGGATGGCCTGCTCCAGACCCGCGTGAATGATCATCTGCCTGTGCGGATCCGTGAGGGCACGCGCCTGTGGGATGGCGCGCGCCAGATCTGGACGGACCCGGTTTCATCAAACCTGAGCCCGGTTTTTTCAGGTCTCGGGAAAAACTGGCAGCCGGGTCTGAACAGCGTGTCGATTACGCTGCTCGATGCCACATACTGGCTGGATGGCACCATGCCGGTTTCAATCTATGGCGGTACCGGCCGGCTGGATGGGGACAGCAATGTCTCCGGCCGGAATATCCCGCGTCTGCGGGGGCGGGTCTGCAATATCTCGCCTGTGCTGATCGACAGTGCCAATTATGTCTATCAGCTCTCAGACGGTCCGGTCTCCATCACGGCCCTGTATGAAGGCGGTTTTGGCGGTGGCATTGCGTTCGGGGGGACGGTTACGGATCTCTATGCCGTTTCTCCTGCACCGGGCACCTACACGGTTCTGTCCAGCAGTGCAGGAACATGGATCCGCCTTGGCACGAAGCCCGTCTATGGCATCACCGTGGACGCCGTGGGCCGGTTCCGTTCCGGGGCCAGCCCTGAAAACGTCCTGGACGTCTTGCGCCAGCTTCTGATTGAAGACCTGGTCCTGCCGGCAACCTACATCGATGCCGCCTGGCCAGCCTTCTCTGACCTCGCGCCCTATTGGGGCGGGTGGTACTGGGATGGATCGGACAGTGTGACGGGACGCCAGGCTGTGACCACGCTTCTGTCTGGCCTCGGAATTTCCCTGGTGCCGACGCGGACCGGAACGCTGCGGCCGATCCGGCTGCGGGATCCGGCCGAGGCGGGCGCGCCGCTTCTGACCCTCACCACGGATCTGATCAGCGCGATCAGCCCGGTGGCTCTCGACAGTTCTCTGGATCCGCCCACGTGGCGCTGGCGTACTGGCTGGCAGCACGTCTTCACGGTTCAGACATCCGGCTCTGGTCTGCATCCGCAGGCCGCATCCGACCGGCAGTCCTTGATTGCCGAAAGCGACCGGGGTGCCGTGTGGTTTGATACCGCGATCAAGGCGTCCTGGCGGGTGCCTGGAGATCCGGCACTGATCACAACAGCCTTAGCCAATCAGGCAGACGCGCAGGCCATTGCAAACTGGCATGGCGCTGTCTGGGGCCGTTGCCGGCATCTCTGGGCGGTGGATGTTCCGCAATCCGCAGCGCTCGCCGTGGATCTCGGGGATCCTGTTCTGCTTCAGGCGCCTGTGCCTGGTGCGAAAACGGCCGTTCCGGGTGTGGTGATCAGCGAACACGTCAGCAGCTCCAGCACGACAACAACCCTCACGATACTGGTCTGACACAATGCAAAACTGTGGTTTTGGCTGGGAGAACCGCGTCCTGGACGCGGCGATCGCGGTCAGTGGCGAGGTGCCCGGTCTGCCGGGAACCAACCTGCGCAATCAGCACGGTGCGGCCAGTCTTGGCTGGCGGGTGCCCTCCACCGGGGGCACACTGACGCTGACCCTGTCTGGATCTGCACCCGTTCGGGCGATCAGCCTGCACCGGACCAATCTGTCCGCTGCAGCAACCTGGCACATCGAACTGCGTGCGGGTGGAAACAGAACATATTCCTGGGATGGATCTGCGGCGGTGGCGGGAGGTCAATGCGTTCATGTTCTGCCTGCCGGCCTTTCGGCGGATGCCATCACGCTCTGGGTGAATGATCCGAACAATCCGGACGGCTTTCTCTCAATCCCGTTGGCCTTCGTCGGTCCTCTCTGGCAGCCGGCGCGGAACTACTCCACGGACAGCACGGAAAACCTGAAGGTCGGTCAGCAGAGCACGACCACGCTGTCAGGCGGTGAATTCGTAGATGCGCGCTATGTCCAGCGCGGCCTGTCGATCGCGCATCAGTCCTATGGTGATGCGGATGCGCCTGTCCTGCGACAGATCCAGCGGGCCGCCGCTACGGGCCAGAATATTCTCTTTATCCCGGATCCGGACAGCGACCCTCCTGCGCTGGCTGAAACCGCGCTGTTCGGGCGGCTGTCTGGTGGGGATCTCTCCAATCCGTTCGGGCCGGCTGATCGCCATGCCCAGACCCTCACTCTGACGGAAAGGCTGTGACATGGCAGCGCCCTTGCTCCTGGACCTTGTCCTGGAGACCTCGACCACACCGGGAACCGCGTCATTCGTTCTGAATGGGGCCGTTCAGGATCGGCGCTCGTTTGCGGCGGCCGCACCAAGCGGTGGGCAGGTGTTCTATTTTGCCGATGATGGCACGCAGGCGGAATGGGGTGTGGGTGTCCTGACAGTGGGCACACCGAACACGCTCAGTCGCCAGACCATCCGGGGTACGACGCAGAATTCCACGTCAGCCCTGAATTTCACCGGAACGGTCCGGGTGTATTCCTGGGTTCCAAGTTCCTATCTGCCGCTTCTGGATGGCAACGGCCTGCTGACAGTGGCGGGTCTGTCCACGGATGGAGCGGCTATCAAGGCGCTTGTCGTGTCAGACAGTGCCCTGGTGCCGAATGTCGGTGACTGGGGCAGTCAGCAGTCCGTGCCTGCGGTTCAGGCGGACGGGCGATACCTGCGGAAATATGGTGACTCCGCCGCAGTGGCTCCGGACCTGCTCACGATCTATCTGGGCAATGGTCAGCTCGGGGCTTATGCAGGTGGAAGCTGGCACACCTTCCAGCCCGCCGGCGATTATGCCACGAATGCCCGCGTCAATGACGTCGCCAGCAGTGCAGCCAACGCGGCCAGTTCCGCCAGCGCCAATGCAGAGACCCGAATTCTGCGTGCGGGCGACACAAGCAACAATCAGACCATCAACGGCTATCTGACGGTTCAGTATGGCGGGGGGAAATTCAGCTTCCAGCCAGACGGAAACGCCGTGGCCTATGATGGATCGGGAAACGCCTTTTTCTCCGTGTCTTCGGGCACCATCAACTGGAACGGCCATGGCTTTGTCTTCACTGACGATCTGCCGCTTCCCAAGACGGACAAGATTGTCCGCATGATCGTCCGTGGCGTCGCCTCTCAAAGCCGCGTGACGTTCTCGTCCGGATTCTCGGATACGCCGCAGGTGATGGCGCAGAACGCCAGTCCCAGCGATGCGAACTGCAAGGCGGTCAATGCCGATGCGGGTGGCTTCACGTTGTGGATCAACGGCGGCGGCACAACAGACATCACGGTATTTGCAATCGGACCCAAATAAATGACCACTGCTCTTGAGGCCATCAAGGCCGCCTATCCTGATCGCTATTATGCGGCCACGGATGGCACGACCGTCACGGGCGTTTATGACGCCTGGTCCGGCACCACGGAAGATCCGCAGGCCCGCATCAATGTGCTGGATCTGCCGGCCGTCTCCAGCCTGATCGTGCTGACGGCCGACCAGTTTTCTGACACGGTCGGGGCCAGCAACATCCCTGTCAGCAATGGCGCGCTGACCTATGCCGGCCGGTATGTCGCCTGTTACGACCACACCGCCGCGCAGCCCACCGCGGTTCTAAGCTGGTTTGATCTGTGGGCGCTTGGCTCGCATGCCAATCTCCCGCCTCTGGCCGATATGCACTTTCTGTCTGCGGCCGAATGGCAGGCTCTGGGCGGGGATCATGGCTACAAGGGCAACAAGGGTCTTCAGGACGGCAAAATCGTGGATTACACGCCGCCGCCCGCGCCTATTCCGCTGACGCTCCAGGCCGAGACCGAACAGGTGTGGATCCAGCAACAGGCCAGCCTGGCCGCTGCCATGGGTGAGACCTTCACCGACGCCATGAAGGCTTACGTGAAGGCTGTCGCGGCGATTGCCAGCGGCACTGATACCACCAGCACGGCATTGCCCGCGCGGCCTGACCCGGTCCTGGCCTGATCGCCAGCCCCTACACTTAACCCTGTTCTGATAGCCGCCTCCGGGCGGCTTTTTTATGGAAAAATCATGCCTGATACACAGACCTCCGCTCCGAGCCTCAATGTACCTTCAAGCAAGGATGAGGTGATCCGGGTTCTGGAAGACCGGGTGCTCAAGCTGGAAACGCTCGTCTCAGCGCTCGGCGACAATCAGTCTGATCTACGGGCTGAAATGCGCTCTGAGATCGCATCCCTGCGCACCCAGATCAGTGATCTGAAAGAAGATCTGGAGGACGGAATCAAGGCACTTGGATCCAAGGTCGATCGCGTCATGGGTGGCAAGGCCGTTGTCACGGCGGTGGTCACCCTGGCGACGTCTATTCTTGGGTCCGGGGTTGTTCACTTGGTGGTATCTGTTGGGAGGTGATTTTTCTTCGGAAGAATTTATCTATTTTATTTAGACAAGGAGAATTAAATCTATTTAATAAATCTATATTTACGAATAGATAAAAAATAACTATCATTGCGTTAGTATATATAATCAAACTACAAATAACTTCAAATAATTTTCCTATACTTACTGGAACCTTTAATCCCATGACCAAATAAGATGCAATGAGTCCAATTGCAGCCCCCGAAAAAGACATCATTGATTTAGAGCAAAACAAGATAAAATACTTTATAGATTTTGAAGGTTTAATTTTTCTAGCATACCCAAAAAGTCCAACAAAAATATAACTAAAAAAATATGGAATTAGAAATAAAAATAATATCCAAGTGTATATTATAATTTCTCCCTTTAAATCTATAAAAGTATATAATATATCTTGAAGAAATTCTCCTACACTTCCATTTGGTTTGTAGTTTGAATCAACATAATTGTATTTTATTATAAAGAAATTAATTGAAAAGAATAAGTAAGAATTTATTAGTATAAAGAACATAGATTTTTGATATGTTGTGCCGTTAGTTAACTTAATAGCGAAATTTGTTGATAGACAAGCCATTGGAAGTAGCAAAATCATATCCAATATTATCTTAATCATTGAGCCATTCCATCAGAATAATTATAAATTCGATATTTTTAAGTGACGTAACTATACTAACACAATAGGAAAATTCCATGAATGAAACTGCCGTCGTGCTGGCCACGACGCTCCTGAAGCTGCCCGGATTCGAAGGGTTCCGGTCGAAGCCCTATGTTTGTCCTGCCGGGTGCTGGACGATTGGCTATGGAAGCCGCTGGCTGAAATCCGGAAAGCCTATCACGGCCAGAACGCCGCCCATCAGTGAAGCGGATGCGGCGAGTCTGCTGCTCCAGTCAGTCATGACCTACGACGCGGCCCTGTCGCGCCTGGTCAAGGTTCCGCTTTCGGATGTCCAGCGGGCGGCGCTTCTGTCCTGGCAATACAATGTCGGCACACCAGCCGTGGAAAGCTCCACGCTTCTGCGAAAGCTGAATGCAGGGGATTATGCTGGCGCGGCCAATGAGCTGCCACGCTGGAACAAGACGACCGTGAAAGGCCACCTGATCGAGCTGGCCGGCCTGACCAATCGCCGCGCCTATGAACGGGATGTGTTCTTGGGCAAGCGGACAATCATGAGGGCAAGCCATGCAATGGTCTGATCTTCTCGGACTGCTTCCGCCGCAGGTCTTGTTTTGGGGTGGTATCTTTCTTGTCCTGGCATCGGTGCTGCTGAATGTCTGCGGCTTTCTGCGGTCTCGGATTGCCCCTCCGGCTCCCGGATCTCTTTGGGTCAGGCCGTATCAGCTTCTGAGCGTTCTGGCCTTCGAGCAGAAATATGCTGCCGCCATGTACAAGATCGGGCTCACGGCCGTCATGACGACGCGGGCTGAAGCGCCACTTCTGAAAAAGGCCGGCGCAGACAGTGGCGTGCAGATCCTCGACAGCCAAGGCAAGCCCAAAGCGCCGACCTGACTGAGCCCTTCAGCCGGTCCTGGCTCGATCATCCTCATTCCTCAGGTTTCCGAAGGAGGCAGCACCCCAGCTGTCAGACCGTCGGATGCAATGCCGCCCATCGAGGTGGCTTTTTTTATGGAAGAAACACCAATGGCTTTTAGTTCTGTTACCGCCCTTGAAGGTCTTGTGAACCAGTCTCTGGGCAAGGCTGATACACCCTCGGTCCAGCAGGGCATCAGCGTCGGCGGTCTCGTGGTTCAGGGTGTTCTGGCAGCCTCCATGTCGAAGCTCGCCGAGCATGTCGATATCACGGCGTTCGATGCTGCTCTGACTAAAACGCTGGAAGGTGCCACGGAACTGGAGCGTGTCATCGCTGCCGGCCCGGCCGTTCAGCCGGCGATGGAAGCGCCTGGCCAGTGAGTACCGCCAATCTGACGATTCTTGGCGTCATGCTCCTTGTGGGCGTGGCGTCGGCCTTCGGGCTTTATCGAGCCGGGGGTAAATCGCAGAAAGCCGATACGGCTGATCAAGACGTTAGAACCGCGCAGAGTGCTCTCGATCGGGCTTCAGCCATGGCTCAGGCTGAAACCAATAAGCCTGCAGCAAAAGATGCTGTGTTAGCGAGATTAAATAGAGGTGATGCATGAAGTGGATTGCTCTTGGGTTTGTTCTCACGAGCTGCACATCAGTCCAATATGTGCCTTGTCCCACCGTCATTGCTTACTCCAACACTGATCAAATGGAGTTAGCGAATGAGATCAACGACAACCCCCGGCAGCAGATTGTGCGCTGGCTTGGGGATTACATCGGCTTGCGCGACCAAGTCCGCGCATGTCGCGGTCGGTAAAGAAAGAGGAACGAGGTCGGAGGGAAGAAACCTAATTTAACGGATATAACTGCCAAACAATGGGGAGCCCACACTCATCGGATGATCATCCACAGATGCACTACTATTGCACTTGCGCTCATAACTTGGTTTGATCCGGAGAATAAAGCAGGGGTATTAGAATGGCGAGTGCAATCGGCCTACGTGGGTATTTGGTTACGGCGCATAAGAAGGGTGATCGAGCACGTCTGCCATTCAATTCCAGTGAATTTAATA
Source organism: Gluconobacter sp. DsW_058 (assembly GCF_002153615.1). NCBI lineage: Bacteria > Pseudomonadati > Pseudomonadota > Alphaproteobacteria > Acetobacterales > Acetobacteraceae > Gluconobacter > Gluconobacter sp. DsW_058. The sequence goes on along the minus strand of NZ_JOPH01000001.1, from coordinate 106,134 downwards.
TCACACCGCCACAGTTCTTCACGAACTTCGTTAAAAATCACGCCGTAGCTGTCCAGAACGAAGAGAAGGAACGTAGTTGGTATTTTGCCGAGCGTGAAAAAGATAGCTTAGGAAATAGCAAAGGCTACACACATTACGGCACATTCGGCTTTGAGAGTAACTTCGTAGATAGCAAGACGAAGACGCAAAACTATCGACGCAAAGTTAATGATATTGAAGAAATACCACTGTTCTACGAAATTTGGTTTCCAGAGAAGAAAGATTTTTTCTTCGCGGCGTTCCAATCATTTCAAGGAAGGTCGTGCATTGGACTCATTATGGATCAAGCACAGCAGGAATTTACAGCCATCAACCCCGGCTATGTGTTGAAATATCAAAAGTTGCTTCCCAGCGAAAGCAACAGTCTCTACGACAAGGAGCCGGTTAGAAGTCTTCGCCTCATCAAACGCAATGCTCCACAGGACGTAACGGATCGCTACCTCGGCAGAGAAGCTCCGGATGAGGTAAACTTCGAAGTGCGTCTATCCGCCCGACGTAGTAAGATTCTTGGGTTGTTCGGCGAAGTGACGGGGGCACTGAAAACAAGTGACGCCGGCTTAGTGCTACATGATGGCATTGAATTCTCTGAGGCCTACGCCGATGTGAAAATCGGCGGAAAGTATCGTCCAGTTGGGGTATTCGGCAGTGACTCTAACGCTGGTGTTATCGACATTACCGAAGATGTTATTCGTGGCAGCGACGGTCATCCCACATACCAATCTCTATGCGAGCAATCCGATAAAATACTTTTAGATTTCTTCGATACCCTAGATAAGACTAAATCATGAAAATCAACGTAGGATCAATATTTAGGGACCATTTTGGAACCCTATATGATAGCAGAACAAACAAAACTTCTATATTTGATATTACTTTGTTTTACGTTCTTCCTTTCGTTACAGCTGGATTTTCATATTATGCCGGACGCAGCTTTACATCTGACACATATAATATTTCCATTACATTCTTCGGTATCTTTATTGCGCTGATATTGAATATTCAGGTAGCAATGTTTTCCATCTTCCAACGAAAATGGGACTTACCCTCCGACACGCGCATTGCGACATCGATAGCAAACACACTTGCAGATCGGAAGAGGTTACTGATCGAGCTGAACGCTAACATGTCTTATCTCGTTCTCGTTTGCTGCGCTGCACTGGTGCTTTCATTACTGTCATATGTCCAGTCGCTCCAAAGCTGCATTATTTCTGCTGCCATGGTGTTTCTCTATGCTCACTTTCTGTTAACGTTGCTAATGGTTGTCAAACGCGCTCATGCACTGTTCGATAAGGAATATCGTGATAGTCCTAATTGATTTTGATAAAGGGGATTCAGCGGAAAAATTTCAAATTTTATCTCTCTTGAGAAAAGATTCAGACAAATAAATTGAATTTTCCATACTTTGAAAAGGTAATTCCGGATTGTAGAATTCACCGTTCTTGATTGGGAGGCCATTATGACAGCGAGAAAATGGGCATTATAAATTTACCAACTTTGCACACGCACAATTTCGCTAAGACGGGTTGTATAGCGATCAGAAAGCAGCGATGCCCTAGGCTGCCAATCCCGATTTCTACCTGTAGAAGACAAGCGGATAACGCCCGATCCAAATCGTATATTAATCGCATCCATGGCTGTCATGGCCGCTGCTGAGACTTTTGACTCTCGCAATGCGAAAAGCTGCGATTGCCGACACGCCGGTCTAAGGTCAGTTAAGATCACGCCTGCTTTGAAATAGCGGTAGGCTGGAATCCAAATGGCTTCCGCGAGTTGCGTCGCATGTCGGATCAGATCGCGGGTGTCAGACGTAGGCTCAATGGCTGCACCGACATGCTTTGCGTACCAGGGATCTCCATTGTGAGGATTGGTCTGGATCAAAACAGAGAGGTGAGCGGATTCCAGATGCTCGGCACGCAGCTTCTCTGCTGCCCTGGCTGCATAATGAGCAAAGGCTTCGCGGATCTCGGACCATTCTGTCAGCAAACGGCCAAAGGTCCGTGTCGAGGCAATGCTTTTCCGACTGGACGAAACATCCGAAAGCGCAAGGCACGACTGTCCACGCAGTTCCGCCTGGACGCGCGCGCCCACGATAGTCAGCAAATTCCGGATTAATTTTGGGTCCAGTGAAACAAAGTCTGCCACTGTCTCAACACCTGTCGACTGCAGTTTCTTTACAGTTTGCCTTCCAATCCCCCAGACATCTTCGATGCTGGTGACAGCGTACCATTCGGCCCGGATGCGCGGGTCTGTCAGGTCACATAGCCCTTCGAGGCGCGCGTGATCCTTGGCCAGACCATTCGCCAGCTTGGCGATCGTCTTTGTTGGTCCCCACCCGACGCAGGTCGGAATTTTCGCCTCTTGCCAGACAGCCTCCCTGATATCCTTACAGCGCTGATACAAGTCACCTGGCAGGCTTGTCAGGTCGAGAAACATCTCATCGATCGAATAGGGCTCCACAGCAGGAACGCGCGCCTGAAGAACCTCGTACATCCGGCGGGACATGTCGGCATAAAGGGCGTAATTGGACGAGTACCAAACGACCGGCCGAGCTTCAGGGCGTTTACGAGCGAAGTGCCAGGGATCGCCCATCTTGATCCCAAGGCTTTTGGCTTCACGTGTTCTGGCTATGGCGCAGCCGTCATTATTACTGAGAACCACGACCGGCTTGCGCTTTAGGCGCGGCTCGAAAGCACGCTGGCACGAACAATAGAAAGAGTTGCCGTCAATAAGGCCAAAGACAGGCATCAGACGTCTGTGCGGACAAGACCGGTTGCGACAGCCCAAATTGAGACGTCGGTGTCATCATCAACCTGCACAGGTTTTGTGGCCCCTGACGGGCGAAGCCACCAGCCATCGGGACGCTGTGTCAGCTCACAGACGCGCAGTTCATCCCCAACGCTGGCCACGACGACGACACCCGCCCGAGGAGCCAAGGCAGAATCGACCACCAGAATGTCGCCGTGCTTGATTCCGCGTCCGACCAGGGCATCACCTTCGACGCGAACGGGGTAGCGGCTTGGCTGACGCAGATCCAGGACGGCCGCCATCAAGTCGATGGTGCCCTCGATATTATCAGCTGCGGGTGATGCAAAACCCGTTGTACGGTCGCCTTGATACGCCATCTTCTCCTCCTGCTTAATGAGAACAGAAAGAGAACATAACGAGCTGCGTCAAATGAATTCTGAAATGAAATTTTGTTTGCTAGGAATTTCAGCAAGTTAGGCGGAACGCCTTAGACTGAGAGGGTCATTGTTTTACAATTTCCCTCTAAGTCATTGATTTTAGGTGGTGACATTAGAGCTGTGTTAAAACGCAAGGCTATAATTTTATTAGAGAAATCTATTCCTCTCGCGGACACCACACAAAGCTCCCCTTTCTCCATTCCGAAGTAATATTTTACATTTTCCCTACGCTTTACAGTCACGATAATTTTCGTATTTTCCAATAAATTTTTTATTCAACAATTTTTGCATACCTCCCTATTCAGAGGAATTTACACAGTAAAAATCTTCGAAACAGCGATAAAATATTGCCAGATTTTTTAGTCACTATTAGGTTTTTACTTTCCATTCGTATCGAATCACTTCGGAAAGCCATTAAGGTAGGGCCGGTTAAAAATTGTCCGCATTCCTCCACCTCTAATGTTTTTGAAGACGCCAGTTTTTTCAGTAGGCCGCTTGTCCACTCACCTTGGAAATTTCCGCAGCCTAAGGCCAAATTTAGCACACGGTGCCCCTAACCTCAGATGAGCGGTTAGTATCGGCACCGTATCTCAAACATACCCACTTCGACGCGAATGCTTATGTGAAGGGACCGACCCTCCACATGTGATGACCCAAAAAGTGCGAGTACGTTACAAACATGTGTTTGGCCTACTATGGCGATCAAACGTGACATCAGCCTGCATTACAAAATAGCGATTGAGGCATAAGGAGAGCCTGTGACATGAAACTCGTGAGGACAGTTTTCATCGCCGTCTTATTACTGCCTTGCACGAGGCATGCAGTGGCCGATCCCGTCAATGCCGTGCCAAACTGGCGATCTCATACTCCAGCTGGAAATCCGGAAGATCCTGTCAGGTCTGATGCCGTCAACGGGCGGATGCAAAATCCCAGCATTCAGGGCGGTTCAGCCTCAGGTCTTGACGTCACCACTTCCGTGGCACGAGCCATCGGAGCTCCGACAGCACATACACTTGCTGATCATCTGGGACGCATTCTCAGCCCTCTGGATTTCGGCGCCAAATGTAACGCCACCATTGATGATCATGTCGCGCTCTCGACCGCTTTTGCCTATGTTATGGCCACCGGCAATTCACTGACGTTCCCGGCGGGTCGGCTTTGCGTCAATAACGCACCAATCCGCATTTTAACCGGATCAGGCAATATTGTTGATATTAATTTCAACAGCGGAGGCGTTGTGACGACGACCGGATCAGATTTTCGGGTCTTCGATGGATCAAATGTTCCCAAGATGTCCGGCTTCAACATTCATGATGGCGTATTTTTTGATACGGCCGGAAAAGCAAAATTCGTGCCCGTCCAGAACGCGAAAGAATTTTTCGGATATTTCCAGTCCAGCATTCACGGCATGTCGGTTCCTAACAAAGACCCACGTTACCCAAATGCTTCTGTTGTGTCTGCGGGGGCAGGGTCCTTATTCTACGGACAAAATGTCGGCCATTTCAGTATCTATAGAAACTACGGCTCGTTTTCTCGGGCCTTCACCGAGTTCACGGGCGTGGCGAAAGCAGTAGGAACAACCGGCGCAGACCAGTACTCATCTGATTCTGATGTCTATGATAACAGCGTTCAAGGCGTTTATACGCAGGAGTCAGTCGCCGTGCGTATTCACGATCATGTCCAAGGCATCTTCGTTTCTCGAAACAGGTTCCTGACATTCGGGTACGGGGTATACATGGGTCCAGCAGATCATACTGGATCCGAAGGTATGGAGATTGTAGATAACGGCCTGAATGTGAAATATGGCGGTATCTGGATTCAGGGCGGCTTAAATATCGTCTCACGAAATAACCTGCAGGCCGCAGCTAACCCGTCTTTTATTGGCTACTCAATCGGTAGCGCGACGGCTTCGAGCGTATATTCCGTGATTACGGACAATGGTGCGAATTCTCTGGGTGGACAACCAACCCAGACAACACCTGTCTACCAATTATAAGTGTCAGACGGTTCAATTGTGACTGGAAATCAGACGTCTGGCATCTGGCATGGCACCTGCATGATTATCACCACCCCGGCAGATACAGTATCCCAGACTACAATATCCAATAATAACTGCTGGCAATCTGGTGCAATCAGTATTTTTGGCGGCTGGAACGGCAATAACAATATTTACAATTCTTCTGTGGGTTCTCCGACAACAGTGAACCTCAGCAGTACTACAAATGAAGCGATGACGTCGGTAACGCCTCCCAATGGCGCAATTTATATCAATGGCTTAGCCACGGTAAAAACAACACTGCAAGCCAAATCCCTTGTTCTGGGAAGCTCAGTGCCCGCAACAAAAACTGCACCCGCATCCTATGCCCGTCTCGCATATGTCAACGCAGATCCTGTCACCCATAATATCTCAATTGGGGATGCAACAGCCGCCACTACATATGGCGGCCTGTTGTTCATGCAGCCTTATACAAAATCAATACTTCTTTCGAAGGTGAAAGGCGTGGAGGGCGGCATGGCCCTATGTTCAGACTGTGCCGGGGGCAGTGCACAGCCAGTGATCTATTCCCGGGGGAAATGGGTTCCCATCCTCCTTGGTGCGCCCTTAGCACCTTAACGGCTACGGGAAATAACGCTCCAGACTTCCGTCCTTGGCCTCGGCTATGCTTTGGAAGCGCCCCTAGCGACAGGGAGATACCACATTCTTCAAGGGTTATGGCGGAATGCACAGTAATTTCCTGCAAGTGGTCCATACTATTTTGAACCCTAAACCGCCAATTTTCAAAAATGAAGCCAGATGAAATCCAAAAATTCAAGAAAAACTACCACGTTTTTATCGAAACAGACTTTCAGAAACTGAGATGAATGCATTTCGAGTAAAAAATTGATTAAATTACAATAAAAAATATTATCACATTCATTTAAAAAATAGCACTTAGAAGAAAATGCATTCCCCATAACGGAAAACATATACCTACAGAGTAATAGCCTTCTCCGAGGAGTTTTCCCTGACGGGAATATTAGGAGGAACACCTAACAATGCGTGCAACAGATACACGACAAAGGCAGCGGTCAGAAGTACCGCCAATAAGCGTCCAAAAATACGAAATGCCACAACAATTAGGGCGCATAACAGACATAGAAGAAGAACCGTCTGAAACTGCCCATGTATCCCGATACTACTCAATACGGCACGCGCAGCGACTTCCACAAAAGCTACGGCCGCGACAATAAAGCCCAGTAGCATCAGGATAAAACTGAGCAAGGTGTCAAAAATGGATTGCATGGTTCGCCCAGAGTGAGAATTGAAGCAAAAGCATTCTACAAAGACATCACCCGCTCTTTTTGGTCAATCGCTTCCAGCGGCAGGGATGGACGGATGATAACGATGTCATTACGAAAGAGAATAGCGACACCTGGAACATCAGCCTTTCTATGAGCATCTCATGACCTCTTCGCCCAACCTGCTGCTCACGATCATCCAGGCTATTTTGCCCATTCTGGTCACACTGGGCTTCGGCTATTTCGCCGCATACCGTAAAGATTTTGATGCCCAGCAGGCAGGCGTTCTGACGCGACTGGTCATGCTCTATGCCCTTCCGCTCGAACTCTTCGTCTCCATTCTGAGCACGCCCAAAGCTCAGGTGCTGTCTGCTGGTCCGGTAGCGGCGCTCATACTTTTGGCAATGGTGGGCGGATATGCTGCCGTTTTCAGTGTATTCCGTTTTGCACTGAAGCGCCGACTGAGCGAAGCCGCCATCATTGCCATGACAATCACCGGTCCCTCGGTCCCGTTTATTGGTATCCCAGTTTTAGGGCAGATTTTCGGGGCTGCCAGCGGTGTGCCGATTTCAATCGCCGCCCTAGCGATGAACCTGATCCAGTTACCCATTACCCTTATTCTGATGGGGCACGATCACGGAAACAGACAGGCCCGCGATACCACGACGGAAAGACGCAACGAACTTCGTGAACTGATAGGGCATCTTCTTCATTCATGCCGTGAGCCCGTAGTCTGGGTGCCCCTGTTAGCTCTTGTGCTCGTCAGTGCTGGCGCTTTCCTGCCGGTATTCCTGAAGGGATCTTTTCTTCTGCTCGGCCATACGACGGGAGGAGCAGCTTTGTTCGCATCAGGCGTCGTCCTGTTTACGCGGCAGGTTCGTTTTAGTCCTCTGGTGGGCACGATTGTGGGGATCCGCAACATTGTCATTCCGGGTATAATCTACGCTCTGGCTCGCGCATGGCACCTTCCCCCGCAGGCCCTTCAGGAAAGTGTGTTGACGATGGCAATCCCAAGTGCCTCCATCAACGTTATTCTGGCAATGCGGTATCACGTTCTGGAACGCGAAATCGCTTCCGTCCTGTTTTTCGGGACACTGACTTCCATTGCAACAATGGCATTTTTCATATGGTTAACCGGCGCTTAAATAGCTTCCTCTTTGTCTGCACTGGCAATATCTGCCGCTCTCCACTCGCTGAACTTGCCATGCGTCGAGAGGCTGAGAAGCGAGAACTTGAACTCGATATTGATTCAGCTGCTATTGGACATTGGCACCTCGGATATCCACCAGATCCGAGAGCCTGCAAGGTAGCAAGCCAACACGGCCTAGACGCTTCGGCACTTAGATCACGCCTCATCTGCGAAGATGATTTTTACCGTTTTGACCACATCATTGCGCTCGATCACTCACATCTGACCCACCTGCAAAATATGCAGCCCTCGGATAGTAGAGCGCGCCTCTCCCTTATGCTCGACCATATTCCTGGCCGAGAGGGTGAAGACGTGGATGATCCTTATTATGGCCCAGAAAGCGGCTTTACGATCACCTGGAACGACGTTGAACACGCCTGCCGTGCCCTTGCGGACAAAGAGCTCGACACTCTTCCCTCCCGTCACTGATCAACAGGAGAACCGACTTGTCTACCAAACCTGACCTGCTCATGATCGACCCTTTCCCAGCCGGGATCGTAGCGCGACTTGAAGAGCATTTTAACCTGCACACATACAGTGACCTCGATCAGCTCAAGCCAATTGCAGATAAAGTCCGGGGGGTGGCCACTGGCGGCGGTTCAGGACTTCCGCGCCCCCTTATGGACGCGCTTCCTGCGTTAGAAGTCATCGCCGTCAACGGCGTCGGGACCGATCAGATCGACCTTGACGAAGCACGCCGCCGCAAAATTGGTGTTGCAACAACGCTCGGCACCCTCACCGATGATGTCGCAGACATGGCCATTGTCCTGACGCTATCAGTCATGCGTGACACGGTCTTGAATGACCGTCTTGTTCGTTCCGGTGAATGGTCCAGAAATTCGTTGCCTCTGTCCCGCAGCGTGACTGGAAAGCGGATGGGCATCGCAGGTTTTGGTCAGATAGGGCAAGCCATTGCCCATCGTGCAGCAGCATTCGGTATGGAACTGGCCTATTTCAATTCGAAGCCACGCCCTGAAAGCGCCGTACGCTTCGAGAGTGATCTGAAGAAACTGGCTGAATGGGCCGATATTCTCGTTCTGGCAGTCTCGGGAGGTCCTCGCTCAGCCAATATGGTTGATGCGGAAATTCTTGAAGCTCTCGGGCCAGACGGCGTCCTCATCAACATTGCCCGCGGATCGGTTGTAGATGAGGCAGCTTTGCTCTCAGCTTTGCAAGAAAAGCGAATTGCAGGCGCAGGACTGGATGTGTTCCAGAATGAACCAAACATCAATCCTGAATTCTTCAAGCTTGATAATACGGTCCTGCAAGCTCATCAGGCATCGGCAACCGTAGAAACGCGGACCATTATGGGCAACCTGATGGTCGACAATCTCATCGCGCACTTTGACGGTAAGCCGTTACTGACACCCATCCTGTAAAACAACTACTCCAGAAACTGTTCAGCGATAATACGCTCGGACAAGCCGTGATCTGGATCGAAGAGGACCGTGGCATGCAGCTTGCGGTCCTCTTTAACAATCACCTCAGCCACATCACGAATTTCCTTGAAATCTGCAACTGCAGCGGTGGGTCGCTTGTCTGTGTCCATCAACGTCAGTCTGACTACCGCCGTCGATGGCAGGAGAGCGCCCCGCCAACGCCTGGGACGGAAAGCAGAAATTGGCGTCAACGGTAAGATGTTCGCACTCAGAGGCACGATGGGGCCATGCGCGGAAAGATTGTACGCCGTCGATCCCGCAGGGGTCGCAACAATGACCCCGTCACAAATCAACTCTTCCAGCCTTGTCCGGCCATCAACCTCAATACGAATACGGGATGTCTGGCGTGTCTGGCGAAAGAGGAACACGTCATTAAACGCCCGCGCTTCCGACACTTCTCCATTAACTGTCCTTGCCGTCATATGCAGCGGATGTAGCAAGGAAGGCTGCGCATTTAACAGGCGTTCCGGTAGATCATCTTCATTGGGCGTATTCATAAGGAACCCGATGGTTCCGTAATTCATACCGTACACTGCCAACTCAAGCCCAAGAACACGATGAAGCGTTTCGAGCATGAAGCCATCGCCCCCCAGACTGACAGCCACATCAGCGCTTTCGAGCGGAACGTTCCCATAGCGAGCGACCAGAACTGCGAGTGCATCCTGGGCGGCGTCTGTTGACGCCGCTACAAAAGCAATTTTCATACTAATCAGATCAACTGCCTGTTTGCCTGAATTGGCATGCGTTCACGCACCTGACGCACCTGATCAAAATCGAGATCGGCAGTTCCCCAAGCAGCTTCGCCCCCCAGCTTCAGAACAACCTCGCCCCACGGATTTACAATCATGGAGTGACCATATGTCTGACGCTCGTTGCCAGCGGCATCCGTATGCCAACCGGCTGTCCCACAGGCAATGACCCAAGCCTGCGTTTCTATCGCACGTGCCCGGATCAGGATTTCCCAATGAGCCTCCCCTGTCTGCTGTGTAAACGCAGCAGGCAAAATGATCATCGCCACATCTGCGGCTCGCAATGCAAGAAACAGCTCAGCAAAACGCAAATCGTAGCAAATGGCGAGACCCGTCGGGACGCCTGAAATATCTACAACCTCTACGCTGTCACCCGGCACATAGTTATCACTTTCCCGATAACCATCCCCATTCGGCGTGACCACATCAAAAAGGTGAATTTTCCTGTAGCGTCCGCATTCATTGCCGTCAGGGTCAAAGATCAGCGATGTGTTCGCCAATTTATCTTTTCCCTCAACCGAGACGGTTTCTCCGATTGAGCCGCCATGAACCCAAATGCCATGCTCTTTGGCCATTGCGCGCAAAGCCTCATACAGCGGACCGCCTGACGCTCCCGGAGCAGGGAGTGGCTCAGCGCTGGCGTGCTTGGTCTCGGCCGTCCCGCCCAGGCAACTCCACACCTCTGGCAAAACCACCAAGACAGGGTTTTCGGCTTTTACTGCATCCGCCACGAGCTTCTGAGCCTGAGCAATATTTGCATCCCGGTCAGCCGAAGGAGCCATCTGGATCAGTGCAACACGCATGGTCGGTACATTCCCTTTAGCAATGACCAGAGACCATAAGCGATCACAAAGTCCGAGGTAAGCCCGTACACCTTAGACTCAGATGGCAGCTTGCAACACACGAGAGCCATGCACTCTTGGGTTCCTACTGAATGACCCCAACGGTCCGTATCTTTGCGCGAGTAGAAATTTCTGTTTGCGATAGAACCATGGTCGCGGGGCGAATGCGTTCCACAATCATTCGTATAGGACGACGCATCCCTCCGGCGACAAGAATAACCGGGTTTTCACCCTGCCCCAAAGCTACATCCAGAGCCTGCCTCAGCTTGCCTACCAGTTCATTCAGGCGAGATGGCGGGAGCGCCAACTGGCGATCATCTGCAGGACCAATCATGTTCTCTGACAACACGACTTCCCAATCGGGGCTTAGTGTCAAAACAGGAATATAGCCTTTTGGTCCGGTAACAGCGAAGCTGATCTGACGCGCCAAACGACTTCGAACATGTGAGGTCAACGCCAGTACAGATTTCAGACCTTGCCCACAGCCTTCCTGAAGCGCCTCTAAAATACCCGACAGATCACGAATTGAAATCTGCTCTGCAAGAAGACTTTGTAGAACTCTCTGAACAACACTCACTGACACTTGAGACGGAATAAGATCGACAATCAGTTTCTGCTGATCTCGTGGCATGTCATCCAGAAGTTTCTGTGTCTCGGAGTAACACAGGAGGTCGGCCATGTTTTCCCGAACCAACTCCGTTAAGTGCGTAATAATGACGCTTGCTGGATCAACGACTGTATATCCCTTGATAATCGCATTCTCTCGTTCACTTTGATCAATCCACAATGCTGGGAGATTAAATGCCGGCTCTCGCGTTTCCTCACCATGCAAGTCTGGCAAACCTCCCTTCGGATTCATCGCCAAAATCCGACTAATCCGTACTTCTCCATGTCCAATTTCGATTTCTTTAATTTTCACAGCATACGCGTCGGAAGAAAGCTGAAGATTGTCCTGAATACGGACGGGAGGCAGAATAAATCCCATTTCTCCAGCAATTGTTCTTCTGAGAACCTTGATTTGTTCAGTCAACCGCGCACCATCACCGCTCGCAATTGAGAGCAAATTAAAGCCCAACTCTAAACGTAGCAAATCTACACGGAGGCTTTCAGTAATGGGGGGCTCACCAGACTGCGTGTTTTCAGGAAGGCTGACAGCATCCTCTTCAGCATTCTGATCCTTAACAGGTGAGCGATGTCGCAACCACGCTCCTCCTCCTGCAAGAGCTGCCAAACCAAGAAAGGGAAGCGTCGGCAACCCAGGCATTAATGACAGGACAGCCGCTGAGCCAGCTGCCAAAGCAAGCGGTTTGGGGTTGCCGCCAAGTTGCCGCACCAAAGCTACGTCCGCCGCACCTTCAGTACCTCCCTTGGTCACCACAATACCCGAGGCCGTAGAGACAAGCAGAGCAGGAATTTGCGAAACCAGGCCATCGCCGATCGTCAAAGTCGTGAAAGCAGATGCGGCATCCGCCACAGTCATCCCATGACGCCCAATGCCAATGGCTAACCCTCCGACGATATTGATTGCCGTAATGATCAAACTCGCGATTGCATCTCCACGGACGAACTTGGCCGCACCATCCATCGCTCCATAGAACCCACTTTCTTCCTGGAGTTCTTTACGGCGCTGCCGCGCAATTTTGTCACTGATGGCGCCAGAAGACAGTTCCGCATCAATCGCCATCTGCTTTCCAGGCATAGCATCCAGCGAAAAGCGTGCTGCCACTTCGGCAATACGCCCGGACCCCTTTGTGATCACCATGAAATTCACAACCAGAAGGATTGCAAACAGGATCGCGCCGATTACGACGTCACCTCCCATCAAAAAACCTCCGAAGGCAGCGACGACATGGCCAGCTGCATACATCCCCTCATAACCGTGACTAAGAATAAGTCTGGTTGTCGCAACCTCCAACGACAGACGGAGCAATGTTGTGAGGAGCAGCAATGTCGGGAAAGAGGTGAAATCAAGTGGTCGCGTTAAAAACAAAGCGACCATCAGGACAAGTACGGACGCCGTGACTGAGAGGGCCAGCCCGACATCCAGAATGAATGTCGGCAGCGGCAAGACGAGAACTGAGAGCAATCCGGCAACAGCCAGTGCCAATCCAACATCTGTTCCCGGCAGCCAGCGCTGCCCTCCTTGTAACCAGGCGGGCAAGGGCATTTTCTGAAAATAACCAGAGAGAGAGGTCTTTTTCACAAAGGAAGAAAGAACCCCTTCTGATGTGTTCATAATAATAGTCTTACCTGATTAAATTTTTATCTTGAGAGAAAATATAACCAAAAGGTTAAATATTAGGAAATTTTTCAGTTTTTAACTTTTCCATATTTAATAATTTCCGTCATGGTTACACCAAGTCTATTCTCATCAACCATCACGACTTCACCACGAGCTATCAGACGATTATTTACGAGAATGTCGATCGAATCACCGACTTTTCGATCAAGCTCCACAACAGCCCCACGCCCCAAGCGTAATAGCTGGCTCACCTGCATATTTGCACGTCCCAGAACGGCACTGACCGTTACAGGAATATCGTAGATCGCTTCAAGATCATGAGCGAAGCGAGGCGGCTCTACAGACTGCGCCGATACTGCTTCGACGTCATCAAGATCGAAATTATTCTGTGTATCAGTCATTTCAATTATTCCGCGCTCACTGCAGGTAAAACTTTATCCAGAGAAAATATTTTCAAAATTTCCTGCACCAAGGTTCCTGCCTCTCGGCAAGCCTTTCCCGTCGCCCAAAAAATTCGAAAATCTCCCGAAGCCAAAGTGTCATCTGCACGACAATCAATCACTTCCACTCCTTCTCGCTCACACAACGTTAATAAATGCTGAATTTCCTGAGATTTAGCTTCTATTCTGATGCGCGCAGCATCTCTGAGGGTTGGCATGATTTTATCAATCAATACATCCCGTTCTCTGGGGCCATAATTTTCCAAAAGGGATGGAAAAATTTTTGCTAGATAAGAAAAAATGGCGATTGAGGAATTTTCAGCTTCTTGCTGTGCACATTGATTCATCTGATCAGAAATTTTTTTTATAATATTTAAAGAATTATTCTCAATACAGTTCTTCCACTCAGATTTTTCTTTTTCATAAAAATTTCTTTCGAGTGCAGACACTCGTTCTTTTTCCTGCCTACAGGCAAAATCCAAATCTTCGGCAGTGTAGAGTTCAGGTGTAGTTATTTCCCCAGGAGACAGATCTGAGACTGATTCCGGTTCGACTAGAGACAAAACCGGGATGTCAAAATCTTCAGCGTAAAGAACTTTGGAGACCTGATCGCGGCGGTCGAAATCAGAAATACTCATACGAGCATCTCATTCGCGGCCTGTTCTTGATCCAGAAGTTCAATTTCCCCACGATCAAGGAGAACTTTGGCGACAAGCAGAATATCACTCTGTGCCGCATCGACGTCCTTAACGCGCACAGGGCCTAATGCTTCAACTTCATCTATAAGAATACGCCCTGCACGCTCAGACATTGATGCGAGAAATGCACTTCGCAGTTTCTCGCTTGCACCCTTGAGAGCGATCGGCAAACTTTCGCGTGCAATCTGATTAAGCAACACCATAAGGCCCTCTACAGGAACCTGAGCCAATTCCTCAAAAGTAAACATGAGGCTTTTAATTCGCTCCGCATCATCATGACTGCGCGCATCCAGGGCCGTCATAAAGCGTGCTTCAAGTCTTCGATCGAAATTATTAAAGATGTCTGCGAGAACTTCGTGGCTGTCTCTATGCGAGCCACGCGGAAGGTTAGAGACAAACTCGGATCTTAATGTCTGCTCCACACTGTGCAAAACACCCTTCTGCACATTTTCCATTTTCAGCATCCGCGTCATAACATCGAGCGAAAATTCTTCAGGAAGCAGAGCGAGAACTTTCGCCGAATGCGCTGCCTTGATCCTGCTAAGAATAACTGCGACCGTTTGCGGATATTCATTTTTTAAATAATTAGCGAGCACTGCCTCTGAGACGTTTCCAAGTTTGTCCCACATAGTTCGCCCGGCAGGACCACGAATTTCTTCCATGATGGCCGCGGCTCGCCCGGCGGGGAGCGTATTTTTGAGCAATCGTTCTGTTGTTTCGATGTCGCCAATCAAAACTTCTGAAGACCCGAGGCTCCGGCTGAATTCGTGACAGACGCTTTCGACAGTTTCTGCAGAGACCATCCCAAGCTGAGACATGGCGGCAGAAATTTCTCGAATTTCTTCTTCATGCATCTGCTCAAAGAGGCGAGCGCAGTTTTCTTCTCCTAATGCCATCATCAGAATGGCGGACTTCTGCGCACCCGTGACAGATTTTTCCAGTCCAATCATTGTTAGTGCCCCTCCTGTCTCGGCATCAGCCAACTGCGCATCAGTGCAATACTTTCCGCCGGATGCGTTTCCACGAGGTCTACCACCCGCTGAACAGAGGACGCTCGAATACGGCCGGAAACGCCACTCACGGCCACCGTCTCTTCGTCACTCTCTGTTAGAGGCACTGTGGCATCATATGGAGCAGCCAAAAGAGCTGTCGGGTTCCCCGCCTCAGTCGCCAGTGTGCCCTCCAACTCAGGCAGACGAGTTCCGCCACTTCTTGCTTCAGAAAGAAGCTGCCCGGCCGGAAGCCCGCCCCCAGGGGGACGCAACAAGGGGCGCACGACAAAGAAAAGCACCATCAATAGGCACAGAGCGAAAATACCGAAACGCGCAGCTTCCATTTCATTTGAGCGGCTCAAAATTCCCTTCAGAAACGTCTGTTGGGTCGCGGGCATTGCCGCTTCGATATCCGAAAACTGCATCGACATTACGGTAACAACATCGCCACGAGCCTGATCGAACCCGATGGCTGTCTTGGTCAAAGCCGTTAGTCTTTCCAGCTCCTGAGTATTTCGTGGCTGCCAGACATGTTGACCTTTCACGTCCGTCTGCACGGCTCCATCAACCATGACAGCAACACTGATACGAGAAATGCGTGGCTGATCCTGCACGAGGGTCCGAACCTTTTTACCAATCTCGTAATTATCCGTTTGCTCCTGCCTGCTGCTTTGACTTCCGTTCTGCGGCTGACCAGCGTTAGCATTCGGCAGATTGTTCCCGACCGTCGTATTTGCTGTTCCTTGTGTGTTTATACTTTTGTCATTTTTGGTTTGCTGAGAACGAAGAACCTGCTGGTCAGGGTCGTAACTTTCCTGAGTTTCCCGCACATGATCATTATTCATCGCCACGGTCGCTTCCACCCGCACACGCCCTATGCCGACAGAAGCCCCCAACATGTCCTCAACTTCACGGGAAATGCGTTGTTCCAACGCCTGCCGTTGCATTTCTGCCGTTTGATTACCATCGACGCTTCCCGCGCCCTGGCGCAGCAGGACATGCCCGCGATTGTCTACGAGTGAGATATTCTGCGCCTCCAAACCCGGTACCGCCGCAGAAACCAGGTTAACGACCGCCGCAATACTTTCCTCATCCAAACGGCGGGCGCCTTCCATTGAAAGAAGCACACTTGCCTGGGCGCCCTGCTCGTTCGTAGAGAAAAGCTCTCTGTGCCGCAGCACAAGATGAACACGAGCATTGCGAACACCGTGGATCAGCCGGATGGATCGCTCCAATTCTCCTTCCAGCGCACGCGTCTCGTTGATCGTTTGCTCAAACTGCGTGGCTGTAAAACTGTTTCCCTTATCGAAAATCTCGTATCCGACCGAACCGCCAGACGGTAGGCCACTTTTCGCAAGAAGAAGGCGTGCTTTTGCCACCTCGGCATCAGGGACCATGATCGTCGCCCCCTGATCCTGCAGGCGATACGCAATATGGGCCTTAGCAAGTTGATCAACGATTTCACCGGCTTCTCTGGGGTCCAGATCTCGATAGAGCAGTCCGGTAGTGGAATTTGCTCCGTGCATAACCAGAACTCCGAGCAGCACAAGCAGCGCCGCCCCCACTCCCCCCAGAGCAGCCAGCCGCGGGAGGCCGAGCTGCTTCAGATTTGTGAGAAGAGCCTTCACTTAATCGCCCACCATACGGTCATCTGCGTACAAGCTTTTTCAGGAGATGCCTCAAGCCCTGCCCACATGCGCGTTCACCCTGTCCTGCTGCAATCACTGACAGACATTGTGGACAGAAAAGGTTAATGGGCGCTTAAAACGATAGAATTTTCCGCCCCGACTGTTCAGGCTCCTGAAAATCCGTCCAGATCACTCAGCGGAACAGTCGCACTTCCCATCTGCACGTTAACGCCGCTCGATGTCCGTGTCAGACCTGTAACGGTACCGGAAACTGTTGTCGGGAAAGATGCCGTGTCTCCACTCGCCCCGGTCCCTTCAACAGCTACGAAATACTGACCATCAGACATTTGTTGTCCGCTGTTATCATTGCCGTCCCAAGACCAGGAATTTGTCCCCGCAGTGGCCGTCATCGTGTCGGTTTTGACAACCTGACCGCTCGCATCGGTCACGGCAATTGCTACAGGCCCAGCCTGCTCCGCTGTAAATGTCATGCTGGCCTTACCGCTTTGTAAGGGCAGCGAAGCCGTCGTGGCTGTTGTTGTTTTACCGACTAGCGCAATACCAGACGTGATCTGAGTGCCCTGCGTGGCAGAAATCAGGCTGGTAAGATTAGTATTGGTCTCGACCTGTTGCTGCACACCCGCAAACTGCGCCAACTCACTGGTGAAGCTGTCCGTGCTGGTTGGATTACTGGGGTCTTGATGCTGAAGTTGAGTGGTCAGAAGTGTTAAAAACTGATTGAAATTTCCTGCCATGGAAGACAGTGCAGCGCTGCCCACACTACTTGCTGTGAATGTTGATGCACTCGACGTCTGAGATGACGCGCTCGACTTGGCCGCCGAGACAGCTTGGTTCAGAAGCGATGATGACGTGACAGAAGAGACCATTAAAAAACGTCCTTTAAGCGGTCAGATCAACAACACCGCGCAAAAATTTTCGAGGAGATACAGAGGCGTTCTCACTGAGATCTTCAGACGAAGTCTCAGAGGAACCACAAGCCGTGAAGGGCCGTTGCTGACCCTCATCCCGGCCAGAATTTGTCGGATAGTCTTGAGAGAAAGATCCCAGCAAACCAAAACTGACCTCTGTGGATATCACAGGCTGATCTGCGGAGACCGGCACGAGGTTCTGGTTCAGCGACGACAATAAGCTTTCTTTATTTGTAGAAAGACTACGCAGCGCCTCCGAATTTTCAGCCAGAATATGGATGTGGCGTTCACCCCCTTTGTCCTCAGCAACGGACATCCGGATCTTGCCGTCATGTTCCAGGAAAATGTCGATCTGGGTATTGAGACGCTGATCCGTTGCCTGATGAGTAATGACAGGGCCATTCAGGGATGACGGGCCGGCTTCGTCCCGCGTGGAGCTTGAAACGCTCGTATGTTCGGAACCGGAATTCTGTAATTCCGAGGACGGAAGCTCCAAGCGTGATCCGGAGGCCTCAGTATTCGCCCCCTGCAAGACGTGAATATTTTCTGCCGACGTGGGAGACGCCACTGTTTCAGAGACTGTCCTGTCTTCCTTGACCTCAAGTGGGTCTATCGTGGATTTCGACGCGCCATCAAAAGAGGCAACACCAAGAGACAAATCAGACATCAAACTCTGGCCGTTGTCGTCCTCTAGATCCGACGCACATTGTGCGAATTGTTCTGCGTGTTGGCCCAGATCAGGTTCTTCTGTCGTCACAGGCTCGTCTACGACGTCGTTTTGCAGCACCGATGAAGACACTTCGGGAGCTTCCATGAAGGATGCATCCGTCGAAACTTTACGAGCGGATAACTCTGATCCGCGTCGAGAAATGTTAACCGGGTTCGGTATTTTCGAAGATTTTTCGGGAAGTGAATTCGAACGGACAGGCTGTGCGGAGACCTTCGTCGCTGAGCTCAAAGGTTTTAAACTTCGAGAGACCTCGCGATTCTCTGTTGAAACAGGCTGATCCTTGCCGACCTCAGACCCTCTGTTTGTCTGAACGTTCTTTTCACTCTGCACCCGCGGCGTATTTTTACGAGAGAGAGCGGCACAGTCAGAGGACGGAGACTTCTCATGAACGTAGCTTTTCAGAAAATCCTGAAATCGTTCTTTTGAAGCAAGTGGCGCACCAACAGGAAACGCGCTGCCAGCAGTTGTTATTCCCGGCTTTGCTGCGGGCAAAATCTGCGACAATGACAAGCCCTCCAGTTCCCGGGGAAACAACCGGTAAGGAGAGTGGCACGGCAGACGTAAATAAAAGGTTTATACGCGGCCCTTTCAGAGAGGCCGCGCACAAAACTCAATTCTGAATGTGATCGTATCCAGGAGAACCAGGAAATGGCCCTCGCGTAACTGCGGCTGGCGCCGGGCAAACTGGCGGAACGCCATCAAGTGCAAAAGCCTGCACTGTGTGGGTCGATGCTGCCACGAGCCCTCTCACCGCAAGAGGCTGTGCCAGACGTACACCTGCCAGAAGTTCCTCTGGAAGAATGACAGTCGTCCCATCACGCAGCATCACACCTGTAGGCGTAATACGGGAAACAATCCCTTTCGTGACGGGCAGCGGTGACATGTCATACAGACATGGCGCGGCCTCGGCGACCATCGGGGCGGAGAAAGCCAGAAGCAGGCTTGCGAGAGCGAAAGGTTTCAATGCCGGAAATGCCTCATGCCAGTGAAGACCATGGCGATTCCAGCTGCATCGGCAGCGTCGATCACCTCCTGATCGCGGATTGAGCCACCGGGCTGGATCACAGCCACAGCACCAGCAGCAACAACACTCTCAAGACCATCTGCGAACGGGAAGAACGCATCCGATGCCGCCACAGATCCCTTGGTCAACGGGGCAGTCTCACCCGCAACATTTGCAGCATCTTCGCTTTTGCGAGCAGCAATGCGCGCACTATCCACACGGGACATCTGCCCCGCCCCAATCCCGACAGTCGCATTGTTGCGAACATAAATGACCGCGTTGGATTTAACGTGCTTGGCCACTCGGAACGCGAACAGGAGATCTTTCATCTCCTTTTCCGTGGGCGCGCGTTTAGTGACGACCTTTAGATCGCTCTCAAGGACGCGGCCTGCATCCCGGCTTTGCGCCAGAAAACCACCGGCGACAGAGCGAAAAGCCAGCCCTTCAGCTTCCGGGTCCGGCATTCCGCCAGTAAGCAACAGACGCAGGTTCTTCTTGCGAGAAAGAATTTCAATAGCCTGCGCATCCGCATCCGGGGCAACAATCACTTCCGTGAAAATCGCACTGATGCGTTGAGCCGTTTCTGCATCAAGCGTTCTGTTTACGGCTACGATGCCACCAAATGCCGAAACCGGATCACAACGCAGCGCCGCGATCCATGCCTGTTCCAGCGTTTCAGCAGACGCCACACCGCATGGATTAGCGTGCTTGACGATCACAACAGTCGGCGCATCAAACTCAGCAACAGCCTCGAACGCTGCGTCTGTGTCATTCAGATTGTTGTAGCTCAGCGCCTTGCCCTGCACCTGACGAGCCGTCGCAATGCCCGCCCGTGTGCTGCCATCACGGTAGAAAGCAGCTTTCTGATGTGGATTTTCACCATAACGCAGAAGCTCGTCGCGGGAGCCACTGAGCGTCAGAACAGGAGGCAACAATTCACCCGCACGCTCCGCGAACCAACGGGAGATCATACCGTCATAAGATGCCGTATGGGCGTACGCAGCACCGGCATAATCACGACGCTCACTCAAATACGTTCCACCCGCGTCCAGAGACTGAACGAAATCACCGTATTGCTGAGGAGACGTCAGGATCGTGACATGATCGAAGTTCTTGGCCGCAGCGCGGATCATGGCCGGACCGCCAATATCGATATTCTCGATACAGTCTTCATCGCCCGCGCCGGATGCAACCGTAGCGGCGAAAGGATACAGGTTAACGCAGACCAGATCGATTGGCACGATGCCGTGCTCTTCCATCTGGCTCAGATGAGCCGGCAGATCACGACGTGCGAGAATGCCGCCATGAACCTGCGGAACCAGCGTCTTGACACGACCGTCAAGAATTTCGGGGAAGCCCGTATGTTCTGAAACATCTTTGACAGTCAGACCCGCCTCACGCAGCGCCCTTGCCGAGCCCCCCGTCGAAAGCAGTTCTGCACCGTGGGCGGCAAGCGCGCGCCCCAGTTCAATCAGTCCCGTCTTGTCAGAAACGGAGAGAAGGGCGCGACGGACGGGGAGTCGGGTCTCAGTCATGATGGAAATGCAATATCCTTCAAAACATGTCCGTGCAACCGCTGGTGATGCACGACGTAAGGAGCGTGACCACCAAATGGATCACGTCCCGCGAACCCTGCCCACCCTAATAGAAAAAGAGTAGGCAGAAGAAGCATGATCTCGCCCAGACCGCCCGTGCGGACATAGGGCCAGAAAGACAGTCTGGACCGGCTAAGAGGTGCCAGAAGCTGGCAACCACCGGTTGGCAGGTCAGCCGCAATGTGGGTGGCAACGCCCAGTAGAAGAGCGCCAATCGGGCCTCGCAGCGCACCTTCCCCCATAAAAGCCCCAACCAGAGCGGCGATCAAAAGCAGCACAACACCGGAATGCGTCATCCCACGATGACCAAACGTCCGCGCCAGAAAACGGGACAGAAATTTGACCCGGGCCCCAAGCATGGAGCGCTCCGTATCAATGTCCGGAAGCAGACTACCCAGCAACCCTGTGCAGACCGAAAAAGGCTCGGGTGACAGGACATGCCAGCGCATCGCACACAAAACAGCAAATCCGCCAATCAGGAGGTGAGAACGTCCAGTCACGGGTTCTTATGATCCGATTCGGACGTTATCGGAAAGGGCCGTAACCCCTTTTCCTGCAAAGATATTCATAAATTCCATCCCCTCTTCTTCTGGGGATGTTCTTTATCCGTTCTCAAGCTGAGAAACAGGCCCTCAATGAAAAAAAGAAAGGCGATCCGGATAACTTCCAGACCGCCTTCCTGTTTTCAATGGAGCGAATAATTTACAAGGGATCTTAGCTCTGGCGCAAAAGAGCCGCAGCCGTTGCACGCTGCGTCACCGTCTTTGCGTCAAACTCACCTGCCGTAATCCACGATCCGCCGACACAGGATACGGAAGGAAGTGCCAGCCAGTCCGGAGCGCTCCCTTCAGTGATGCCGCCTGTCGGGCAGAAGCGGACATTACCGAATACACTGGCCAAGCTCTTCAGCGCCGGAATGCCACCATTGGTCACAGCCGGGAAGAACTTGAAGCGTGTCAGCCCCAGATCCAGACCGCGCATGATGTCACCAGCATTCGCGACGCCCGGAAGGAAAGGCATGTCCTGGTCACGGGCAGCGTCAGCCAGCGGCGCGGTTAGGCCAGGGCTCACGATAAAGCGGGAGCCAGCCTTTACTGCGCGCTCCAGATCCGTCGGGTTCAACACAGTGCCCGCCCCAACAAACGCGCCCTCAACCTTGGACATTTCCTCGATCACTTCGAGCGCACAAGGCGTCCGCAGCGTCACTTCCAGAGTGGTCAGGCCACCAGCGACCAGCGCTTCAGCCAAGGGACGAGCCTGTGCAACATCATTGACCACCAGCACCGGAATAACCGGGCAGCGGGTCATGACAGCATCAAGTTTGGCAGTATCAGTCATGAAATTTGGTCCTTAGTGAATGGCGTCGCCAACGGCTTCGATTACCTGATCCATTTGGGCCAGCATGGCCGATGCGCCGGTTTCGGCCGGATCATGCACCGAACGCATGAGGGCAAACAACTCACGTCCGGTTCCGAAAGCGGGCGGCGGCGGCGCAACAGGTTCGCGTGCCTCCCATTCTGCCGGATCGACGAGAACCTCAATCTGCCCCGTTACGGCACACACCCGGATCATGTCACCATCCCGAACGCGGGCAATCGGGCCCCCAACTTGAGCTTCCGGGCCGACGTGAATGGCAGCAGGCACCTTACCACTCGCACCTGACATCCGTCCGTCTGTCAGAAGAGCCACCTTGTAGCCCCGATCCTGCAACACACCGAGCGTTGGCGTCAGTTTGTGCAGTTCCGGCATTCCGTTGGCTTCCGGCCCCTGGAACCGCACAACAACAACGACATCCCGCTCAAGTTCACCATTCTGAAACGCCGTGGCGACATCATGCTGATCATGGAAAACGCGCGCCGGGGCTTCAATGGTCAGAAACTCTTCAGCAATGGCACTGCTTTTATAGATGCCACGACCGACATTGCCCTGCATGAGCTTGATACCACCATCAGCCTTGAACGGCTCTTTGACGTCCCGGAGAATGTCACGGTCCAGCGATGGCTTGGCATGCGTGTAAACGACTTCGTCATCCTGCAGGCTGGCACGGCAGGCATAATCGGCAAATCCACCGCGCGAGACCGTCATGATATCCGTGTGCAGAAGGCCGGCACGAGAAAGCTCGGCAATCAGTGTCGGCATACCACCCACATGATTGAAGGCGTTCACGTCCTCAGAGCCACTGGGGTAAACGCGCGTCATCAGCGGAACTGCGGCTGAGAGGCGGCTCAGATCTTCCCAGTCGATAATGATACCAGCAGCTCGTGCAATGGCAGGCAGGTGGATCGTGTGATTGGTCGAACCGCCGGTTGCCAGCAAGCCGACTGCCGCATTCACAATGGCCTTTTCATCAACACACTGTGCCAGTGGGCGGACATCTTCGCCATTCAGGCTGATTTCCGCCAGACGATGCACGCTTGCGCGCGTCATGGCCTGCCGAAGCGGCGTGTTCGGATTGATGAAGGCAGAATCCGGCATCATGAGACCCATGATCTCAACCATCATCTGGTTCGTGTTGGCCGTGCCGTAGAAGGTGCATGTGCCAGCGCTATGGTAGGACGCGTTTTCCGCTTCCATCAGACGGTCCTGCCCGACCTTGCCCTGCACATAGAGCTGACGGATCCGCTGCTTTTCCTTGTTAGGAAGGCCTGACGGCATAGGGCCGGCCGGGATCAGCATTGTCGGCAGATGCCCGAAGCGCAGCGCGCCCATCAGCAGGCCCGGGACAATCTTGTCACAGATCCCCAGAAGCGCGACACCTTCGAACATGCCGTGGCTCAGGCCGACAGCCGTGGACATGGCAATAACGTCACGGGAGAACAGGGAAAGCTCCATTCCCTCCTGTCCCTGCGTCACGCCATCACACATTGCTGGCGCGCCACCGGCGATCTGAGCAGTTGCCCCAACTTCGCGGGCGAACAGCTTCATCTGGTCCGGGTAACGTCCATACGGTTGATGCGCCGACAGCATGTCGTTGTAAGTCGTCACAATCCCGAGGTTCGTGCTGGCCGGACGCATGAGCTCCGGCTTGTCAGACGCAGCCGCTGCAATGGCGTGAGCGAGGTTTCCGCAGGCCAGGCGTGGGCGGGAGACGCCTTTGGCCCGGTTTCGCTCCATCAGAGCAAGATAACGGCGACGGGAGACTTTCGAACGCTCGATGATCCGGGCGGTCACGCTCTCGACGACGGAATTCAAAGACATTGGAACACTCGCTGCTCGACTGACACACGCGCTGCCAGACGGAAAAAACGCTCTTTCCGCTGAAAGACACAGCCTCGTGAAGGGGCTACTTTCATACGGAACCGAACCTGGAACAGCAACACCTCACAATGCCTTTCCGAGAAAATTTATTATTTTTATTTCTCAGAATGGCTTTCTATCTTTTCATTTAAACCGTTTTTTTCGAAAAAATGAAAATAAAGTACAAACTCAGATTTACCCGGTATTTTCAATATTATGTATTTTCATATACGCAGATGCGATGATGAGCAAATACTCAAAATGAATTCCCGCCGCAGGAAATCAGAACGAAATTGATCCGGATTAATGATGAAATATAAATCAACTTTCATTTGATAGATTTTGAATTATGTTTTTATGTTTCTCGATATTGATTTTATATTCATTAGGATCTCATCATGCGAATTCTACTTCCCATCTTTGCATCAGCAGCTTTGACACTCTTCGCCATGCCAGCGCATGCCGGATCTCTTCACAAGGACTGGGAATCTTTCAAAGCCCATCGGGCATTTCATCACCTGTCTGCTGACGGGCAACGCGCCGTTACGGACATTCTCAAAGCACGTCAGATCCTGAGTGCCGGTCAGACAGATGCTGCCATTCCGGCTCTCTATGATGCCCAGAAGCGACTGACCGCCGCAACAACAGCCAGTCAGAAGTTCCAGGCCGCAGAAAACGATCTGCACGCAGCTCCACAGCACCCACTTCCCTCAACGCATCATGCGGTCTCCGGCCAGGTTGACTGGCTACCCGTGGGTGGTGAGTTCATTGCCAGCGAGACGCTTGCCCCAGAGCAGAAAGCAGCTGTCGCATCCGCCAATGCTCAGCTGAAGAACGGTGATACGGACTCAGCTGCCCAGACAATGAAAGTCGTGGGCCAGAATGCGGACTTCATTCTCGCCCTAGCCCCGATTGCCCCATTCCAAGGCGCAATCAATCGGGCAACTGTCTTCACGGAAGGTCGCCATCCGCAGCAAGCTGTAGAGGCTCTGGATGAAGCTCTGGATTCCATTGTGTTTGTGTCCGAAGACTTCGTTACGACACTAGCCCCCGCAAACGCGACCAAGAAGTAAGCTCTCGCGCCCATCTAACGCGCGGAACCAGAAACAAAAAAAAGGCGGCCTGCATATTCTGCAGGCCGCCTTTTTTTGAATACGGACACTAAAGACCGAACACTTCAGTTCCAGAGAGAGATTGCCAATGGCAGCAGAATCTCGCTTTCCATCCGCGTCAGAAACGGCGCGACTTTTGGCGGCCAGCTTCCGGTAGCCACAGCAGCGGCCCTCTTTTCCGACCGTGCATTCAGGTCTGCATAAGGCCACAGATGCGCAATGCGCGGCGTACCCTCAAGAGAGACGAGTGTGCACGTCAGCGGGGACACCGTTTCTCTCTCCGGCACAGCAGCAAGGAAACGCTCCTCAACGTCAGGCATGCCATCCGCCTTGGCCTCATAGCAGCGCCATTCATAGACACTTCCATAAGAGCCGGGATTGGCGACAGGCGTGATGGCGCGCCAGGATGTCACTTCCACCCGAACCAGGTTCTCATGAGGCAGGCTAGACAAGACGTCTGGACGGCCACTCAAAAGCGCCTCGTAGGTCTGCGCTGTCCTGAGAAGGGTAATGCGGTTCAGGCGACCTATTTCGGTCACCCATGCCCCTACCCCCTCAAGACCTGAGAGAGCAGAGACCACCTGCGGGATATGCCCAGGCTGAACGTCCAGAAAGATGGTCTCTACATAACTCATCACATCATCTCCGCTTCAGGACTTGGTCTGGGCGGCGACAAAGTTTTCCAGCCAGTGAATTGTGTAGTCACCTTTCTGGAAAGTCGGATCCGCCAGAATTTTCCGATGCAGCGGAATGACCGTTTCCACTCCATCCACCACACATTCATCCAGAGCACGCTGCATGCGGGCAATGGCTTCCTGACGCGTCGGCGCATGAACGATGAGCTTGGCGATCATGCTGTCGTAGTACGGCGGGATGCGATAGCCAGCGTAAATGGCGCTGTCCATTCGCACACCAAGACCACCTGGTGCATGGAAAACATTGACCGTGCCAGGGCTCGGCGCAAAAGTTTCCGGGTTCTCAGCGTTGATGCGGCACTCGATCGCATGGCCGGACATCTTGATGTCCTTTTGCGTATAACCAAGTTGCTCACCAGCAGCGATCCGGATCTGCTCACGCACCAGATCGACACTGCACACCATTTCCGTCACCGGATGTTCCACCTGAAGGCGGGTATTCATCTCGATGAAGCAGAACTGGCCATCCTGATACAGGAACTCAAGCGTGCCAGCATTTCGGTAGCCCATGCGTGCCAGAGCCTCGGTCGAGGTCCTACCGATTTCTTCACGTTCGGCATCCGTCAGAGCTGGGGAACCGGCTTCTTCAAGCAGCTTCTGGTGACGACGCTGGAGAGAACAGTCACGCTCGCCAAAATGCACCACGTTGCCATGGGCATCACCAAGGATCTGAAGCTCGATATGACGCGGGCGATCAAGATACTTCTCGAGATAGACCTCGTCATTGCCGAAGGCAGCACGGGCTTCTGCACGAGCTACCGACCAGGCTTCCTCGATATCGTCTGCCGTCTGCGCAACCTTCATGCCGCGACCACCGCCGCCGGCAGCAGCCTTGATCAGGACCGGATAACCGACCTTCTCGGCGACTTCACGAGCGGCCTGAATATCGACCAGCGCCCCATCGGAGCCCGGCACCAGCGGCACGCCAAGCGCGCGCATGGTCGTCTTGGCGGTAATCTTGTCGCCCATCGTGCGGATATGCTCCGCCGTCGGGCCGATAAACGCCAGACCATGCTCTTCAACAGTCTCGGCGAACTCGGCATTTTCTGACAGAAAGCCATAACCCGGATGAATGGCATCCGCGCCCGTAATCATGGCAGCTGACAGAATGGCAGCGACGTTCAGATAAGAATCGCGTGCACTCGGCGGACCGATGCAGACGGCTTCATCGGCAAGACGCACATGCATTGCATCGGCGTCGGCCGTCGAATGCACGGCCACGGTTTTGATGCCCATCTCACGGCAGGCGCGCTGGATACGCAGCGCGATCTCGCCTCGATTGGCAATAAGGACTTTAGAAATCATTACTCGATGATCGCCAGAGCTTCGCCAAATTCAACAGGCTGCCCAGACTCGACAAAGAACTTTGTCAGGGTACCAGAGCGAGGAGCCTTAATCTGGTTAAAGGTTTTCATGGCTTCGATCAGCATGATCGTCTGACCGGCAGAAACAACCTGACCTTCCTGAGCGAATGCCGGGGAAGCCGGATCCGGCGCCAGATAGGCGACACCCACCATCGGGCTTGGAACCGCACCAGGATGCTTGGCAGGATCAGCCGGAGGTGCCGCAACAGGAGCAGCGGCTGGTGCTGCGGCGGGAGCAGCAGCAACGGCTGGTGCAGCAGCCTGAACCACGTTGACGTTGCGCGCCACGCGAATGCGGCTATCAGCTTCGGAGATCTCGATTTCGGTCAGGCCGGTCTGCGTCAGAATATCGGCCAATGCCCGAATGGCATCCTTGTCCACGAGCATGCGGCTCATCCTTCGTCTTCGATCATGTCGGTTATTGCCTGAAGCGCATGCGCGTATCCCCTGACGCCGAGGCCGCAGATCACACCGATGGCGGCCTGCGAGACGTAGGTATGATGGCGGAATGGCTCCCGGCGATGAATGTTGGAAATATGAACCTCAACTATCGGCAACTCAACAGCAAGAAGCGCGTCGAGCAGGGCAATCGAGGTATGCCCATAAGCAGCAGGATTAATCACGATTCCATCAGCGCGGCCGCGACACTCCTGCACCCAGGACACAAGTTCTCCCTCACCGTTTGTCTGTCGGAAATCGATCGCGACATCGAGGCGTTCAGCAGCCTGAATGCACACCTGCTCGACATCGTCGAGCGTAGCGTGACCGTAGATTCCAGGCTGGCGCAGACCCAGCATATTGAGATTCGGACCGTTCAGAACGGCAATGAGAGGACGTTTCATCTGGCCGCGCGATAGCACTTTCGGAGCCGTCATGAAAGCGTCATCGCCCTAATCCTGCCGTCTTCGCAGGCTTCAAAAGGGGGACAGGCCCATGGTTTTGTGCTAGGAAGCACGGCTTAAGCCCGTTTTCGTCCACTGGAGAAGATACCAGTCTAGTGAAATTTGCCCCGCCTGCCATTCGCTCATCCCGTCGACTGTCTCCCCTGCGCAGCATGACATTTGCACTCGCGCTTGCCGGAATTGCAGGTGGAACAACTGCTCATGCAGCAGACGATTCTTCTGGTGATGCAGCGGGGACGGTCCGGACCAGCTGGGCAGCCTCTGTTCGATCCGCGCTGGCTAACCGGGCTCACAAGGCCGCGTCCTGGACCCAGCATGGCATGGCGAGCTGGTATGGACGTCATTTCCACGGACGCCGCACCAGTAGCGGGACGATCTTCAACACAAATGATCTGACCGCCGCACACCCTTCCCTGCCAATTGGCACAAAACTGCTGGTGACGTCTGAAGATACGGGCCGTTCTGTTGTCGTCACAGTGAACGATCGCGGGCCGTTCAATACCCGCATCATCGATCTTTCACATGCGGCAGCAGCGAAGATCGGGATGCTGAACAGCGGAACTGCTCACGTCACTATTGCCCGTATGGCTGACAAGCCTGCGTCAGATGCCGCGAGCGAAGTCGCGGAAGCCGAGTCCAAGGATACGAGCGAACAAGCCATCAAGGCTGCGGGCACACAATCTGACACCACAAAGCAGCCCACCCACCGTTAAAACGACGGACGGGCTGAGTTACCCCGGTGGTTACCGGGGTGTGCTTTCGGCAGTAACAGCTTCAGCAATCAAAGGGTCTGTCTGTGGCAGACCAGAAATCCGGGGCTGCGCACCTTTAATGCGCTCTTCCAGCCCCGCATTCAGCTCTGCTCCGAAAAGCACAACATACGCACTGACAAAGAACCACATCATAATCGCCGCAACTGCGCCCAAGGGCCCATAGGTTGCGCCGTAGCTCGCAAAGTGCGCGACGTACCACGAGAATCCGAGCGACATGAGTACCCACAGGACGGTAGCCAGCGCTGATCCGGGGAATATCCACCGCCACTTTGCTGGCTCCCGACTGGGGGCAAAGCGATAAAGCATCGTGACTGCCACGAAGACGAACAGCAGCATCAGGATCGGTGCAAGCGTGTGCACGACAAGCGGCGCACCGTAAGACACCAGAAGATCAAACGGCGGCGGCGGCTTTCTGAAACCCAGATACCGCGGAAGGTAATCAACCAGCGCAGGCGCTGCCACCATCAGTGCCAAGGTCAGCGCAGCACCAACAACAGCCATTAGGGTGGTAGCCAGAGCAGTTGCCTGGAACCTCAGGAAGCCGCGCGTCTCGGTGGCATTATACGCCATATTCAATGCGGACAGGATGGACTTCGTACTGGCTGAAGCGGACCACAACGCGACGGAAACAGAAAAAATCAGCCCTATGGTCAGAGACGTATGCGGCTGGGAAACCAGCTCGTGGATCCGATTGCCAATCAGCGAATAAGCTGTTGGGGGCAGCAGATGACGCAGCACTTCAAGCTGCGGCTCAACGGTCTGCAGATCAAATGCCAGACCATAAAGCGAGATCAGGCTCGATATGGCCGGAAAGAGAGAGAGCGTGGCGTAAAACGCGCAGCCCGCAGCAGAAAGGGACGTCTGGGACGATCCTACTTCCGAGAAAACCTGGCGCAGGACAATCTTCCACCCTGCTCTGGGCATACTCAGAGGGGAGTTCGCTCCCGTACCCGGGGCATCAGGACCAAGTTCACGCGCCTTGCGAATATCTTCTTCGCTAGGTTCAGGCGCCAGTTCATGGACACGCTGGATGTCCTGGTGGATTTTTTTCCGGTCAGGCTCCGAAGGTGCGTCTGGCGCTGGACCGGAAGCTGACGCAGAATCGGGAAATAAGCTCACTCAGGGGGTCCTCGGCAGTTCCTGTTATGGGCAACAGGCGAGATTAAGTCGTTCCGTTCTCAGGATCGACAGAACCTAGCATACGCAGAAATCGCCTTCTGCGTTCCGAATTTGCCCCGATTTCAATCCCCTCAATATTTCCAAAACACAAATAATGCAAAATTAGCTCTTGCAACGGCGGGGCTTTGGTTTCATACGCCCCGTCACGCAGCAACGCACGTGCCACTGGCCCTCTCGAGGTTACGCAACGACGTCAAGCGTTCTGGCCTTCCGGGTCCCGCTTCTTTTGGGTCCCCGCTATTCGCTGGTCCGTTCGACCGTTTCGCAACACACTCGCAGGGTGTAACTGTTCCCTGACGAGTCCGGTTCTGGGAAAGAGTGTCATGACTCCCAAAATCACCCGTTTTCTTGCCGAGCAGCAGCCGGCAACCCCTTGCCTCGTCGTTGATCTCGATGTTGTGGAAAGCAACTATCGTGCCCTTCACGACGCCCTACCAGCTGGCAAGATCTATTACGCCATCAAGGCTAATCCGGCACCGTCCATCCTGAAGCGCCTTGTCGCTCTGGGATCGTCTTTCGATGCAGCATCACTCGAAGAAATCCGAATGTGCCTGAAGGCTGGCGCCACACCTGATCGCATCTCCTATGGCAATACACTCAAGAAGGTTGGTGCCATCCGTGAAGCCCGGGACATGGGCATTGATCTCTTTGTGCTCGACAGCATGGAAGAGCTCGAAAAGATTGCAGAGAACGCACCAGACGCCCGTGTCTTCTGCCGTCTGGCCGTTGAGAACGAAGGCGCTGACTGGCCGCTCTCGCGCAAGTTCGGCACGACAATTGCCCACGCCCGCGACCTGATGATCCGTGCGCGCGATCTTGGCCTGCATCCCTATGGCCTCTCGTTCCATGTCGGAAGCCAGCAGACGGGTATCGCCGCTTACCAGCACGCCATTGCAACGGCTGCACGCCTCTATCATGAGCTGCGCGCGGAAGGCCTTGACCTTCAGATGATCAATCTGGGCGGCGGCTTCCCAACCCATTATCGGGAAGACATTCCGTCTGTGCAGGAATTTGGCGCCGCCATTCAGGCGGCTCTCCGTGAGCACTTTCCTGATGGGCAGCCAGAGGTTCTGCTGGAGCCGGGCCGATATATGGTCGGTCAGGCCGGTGTAGTGTCGAGCGAGGTCATTCTTGTGAGCCGTCGTGGCGGTGCAGAAACAGACCCACGCTGGGTCTATCTGGACATCGGACGCTTCGGTGGCCTCGCGGAGACGGAAGGTGAAGCCATTCGCTACACATTCCGCACGTCTCGTGACGACACAGACAGCTCACGTTCCCCCTGCGTCGTGGCAGGACCAAGCTGCGATGGTGTCGATATTCTCTATGAGAAGAACCGCATCCCGCTGCCGAACAGCCTGAAGTCTGGAGATCGTATCGAAATCCTGGCGACTGGCGCTTATGTTTCGACCTACTGCTCCGTCGGGTTCAATGGTTTTCCGCCTCTGACCGAGCACTATATCTAAGACGCTTCTGATTGGGGGTGGCACAGGCCATCCCCGAAAAACGCATTGTCCACTTCCTCAGGCCTTGTGTCCTAATGTGTCACCCCCATCTCCAAGGGGGTAGCAAAAGGACAGCACCATGAAACTCAGCGCACGTAATCAGCTCAAAGGCCAGATTACACAGATCGTAAAAGGCGCAACGACGTCTCACATCACGATCGACGTCAACGGCACGATTATTACAAGTGCCATCACCAATGAAGCTGTTGAGGAACTGTCACTGACAGTGGGCAAGGAAGCCTATGCCGTTATCAAGGCTTCCAGCGTCATGGTTGGCGTGGACTGAGTCCACACACCCATTCGGTCCAGACTTCACTCATGATTGCAGGGCAGTCTGATGAGGTCTGACCGCTTTTAAATCCAAGTCCAGCAGGCTGTGGTGTTTCGTCTCTTGCAGAATTCAGCGGAATTCAGTGCAGAGTGCGTCCCGCCCAGGCCTGGGGGATATCCCGTGGCCAAAGCACCCGCATTTCAGCCGGATGAATCTTTTTCCATCGTGCTAGAGATGACAAAGCTCCGGCCCCTGCCGTCTTGCGCTCATGCCGCGGAAGCCAGTGACCAATCCCAGCCATACAGTCTGAAATCAGGGCGAGAGCCGTGACAATGTAACCCTGCATCAGTCGCTCGGGAAAAAGGTCGGCAAGAAGGTGGAAGACTTCCTTCTGGCCATCATTCTGCACCGTCTGGATCCCCTGGAGAAAGCGCTCCTCCATCGCACTTAGCCCCTGAGAGCCCGGCGGATTGATATCCAGCACAGGCTGCCCGGCTTCTCTCAGATGCTGGGCTGCATCCTCGAACGCGCGCTCCGCGGCATCAAGAACAGGACGGAAAGATGCCGGAAACATGCCATCCGTCGTGCGGGTTTCATGGCAGTACGGCAAACGGTATCGGCTGACCAGACACCGGATACTCCAGAGTGCCAGTCTTTCGCAGCAGCACAGGTCAGACAGGAAAAGCGGTGTCCGTGTCATGATTAATCTCCGAATCAGCAGAACCAGAGACACTCTAATTGAGAATGATTTGCAATATCAAACTAAAAATGCGTGACCGCACGCTTGTTGCACGAAAAAAATGCTCGCTGCCCTCTCCTGGAAAGAGGACAGCAACACTCTGATTTTTCAGAAAGAAGAGAATGCCCGGCAAGAGTCAGACGTACTCGCCGGGCAATAGATCAGTGCTTGTGACCGCAAGACCCATGATCGTGGTGATGGTGATGATCGTGCCCGTGATCGTCAGCGCTTATCCGGGGAGCAACCTGACAGTGATGGCAGGCCACCCACTCAGCGTCACCATCCAGATAATGCTCTTTCTTCCAGACGGGCACCCGGTGCTTGATCTCGTCAATGATATAACGACATGCCCGGAACGCCGCATCCCGATGAGGCGCGGAGACACCGATCCAGACGGCAACATCCCCAACCCGTAGTGTTCCCGTCCGGTGCATGGCGACAGCATGGCTGATTTCAAATCGAGCCAATGCTTCTTCAATAATCCGCGCTCCCTCTTTTTCTGCGAGAGCAGCGTAGGATTCATATTCCAGACCATCCACTGGACGGCCCTCGTTGCTATTGCGAACCCAGCCTTCAAAAGTGCAGAAGCCACCTGCTTCGGCCAGATGTAAGCCCTCTCGCAGCATGTTCAGATCAACTGGCGCATCAGCCATCAGAAAATGGGTCATCCGCCGGTCACCGGCGGAATGAACACAACGTGGTCCCCGCTCTTCAGAGGCTGCGTCCAAGGTGCGAAATCTCCATTCAAAGCAACCCGCAGGCGATCAGCCTCGAACGGAAAGCCATATTTCTCTTTCAGCTGCTCGTAAAGCGGACCGACCGTTCCGAAATGCGTTTCCACAGTTTCCATTTTCTGCCCTGCGAGTTCACGCATCTGAGCAAAATATTCCACATCGAGGCGGATCATCTGTCCTCCCAATCGCCGTGAGACGCTTGCACGTTCTTCCGGAGTATTGATGTTATCCAGAGCACCGACTGTCCGTGGGGAAAGCAGTAACGTCTGGCTATTGATAAGAAGCTTGCGAGGACATTTCCGCCCTCCTTCGACCTGAAGCGCCAGAGCGTCCAGCGCTCTCGGCTCCCAGATCGCACAGAGAGGTTCTGGCAGTCCGTCATGTTCGCTGCGATAAGCCACCGCCACATGCTGATCATCACGGGCGGCAATCAGAGTTTCAAGCGTAACCTGATCCAGGAGTGGTAGATCGCACGCCAGAACCAGCCAGGCAGCCTCCGGGAATGCCTGATGTGCAGACAGAAGGCCAGCGGCTGGACCGTCTACCGCGACAGTATCAACAATCTGAGGAAACCGTGCCCGTAGCGGGTCCTCTTTCTGTGCCGGACGCACAGAGACAAAACAGCGTTCTACAAGCGGAGAAAGCGTTTCATACGCCACCTGTAACTGGGGTGCTCCATGATAGGACAGCTCAGCTTTGTCCTGCCCCATCCGCGCACTGACGCCACCCGCCAGAACCAGACCGTAAAGCGGCCTCATGCTTCAATCCG
This sequence comes from Gluconobacter sp. DsW_058, assembly GCF_002153615.1. Taxonomy (NCBI): domain Bacteria; kingdom Pseudomonadati; phylum Pseudomonadota; class Alphaproteobacteria; order Acetobacterales; family Acetobacteraceae; genus Gluconobacter; species Gluconobacter sp. DsW_058. The sequence continues at coordinate 71,881 of NZ_JOPH01000001.1, read as the reverse complement.
CTGGAAGTCACGCTTTCCACCGGCCTTCCCCATAAGCTTCAATTCGCGAATGACCATGTCATGAGACAAGGCCTTACACATGTCATAGATCGTCAGGGCAGCGACTGAGGCACCGGTAAGGGCTTCCATTTCCACGCCTGTCTTGCCCTGGCAGGACACGCGGCAGTCAATGACGGCTTCATCACCCTCCATGGTGATTTCCACACGACATCCGTTCAGGGATAGAGGATGACACAGCGGGATCAACTGGGACGTCGCTTTCACACCCATGACCCCCGCAATCTGCGCGACAGTCAGAACCGCACCCTTCTTGGTCATGAACCCGGCATCACTCAGCGTCTGCGCAACGTCCCGGGGAAAGAGAACACGGGCCTGAGCATGAGCCGTGCGGTCTGTCAGGGTCTTGCCGCCGACATCCACCATGCGCGGATCTTCACCACGTTCATCAACATGAGTGAGCGTTTTCATCCGTCCTGATCTCCCGATCTAACCACCGATATAATTCATTTCTATCCGACGTTTCGTCGAAGATGCCTCACCGGCGGTTCGTTCTTCACTGTACCTGTCGGTACGCATCCGCCACACCGAAGCCAGACGCTCGCGTAAAGCCTCGTCATCTGCCCCGCTGCGAAGAAGTGACCGCAGGTCTGTCCCTTCCGAAGCAAAAAGGCACGTATAAATCTGTCCTTCCGACGACAGTCGCGCCCGTGAACAATCTCCACAAAACGGCGCTGTCACGGAAGAAATGAACCCAATCTCACCCGCACCATCCTGATACCGATACCGACGCGCAACCTCACCCTGATACTGCGCGCCCAGTGGCTCAAGCGGCCAGTGGGCGTTCAACCGCTCGACCAGTTCACGGGATGGAACAACTTCACCCAGCTCCCAGTGGTTCCGCGTGCCGACGTCCATGTATTCAATGAAACGGACGATAACACCCGTATGACGGAAGCGGTCAGCCAAAGCTTCGACCCCGTCATCATTAACGCCACGCTGCACAACGGTGTTCAGCTTAACCCCACCGGGAAACGACAATGCCTGCGCGTGCTCGATAGCCTCCAGAACCGGTTCGAGTTGCGCCCGCCCCCCACTCATTCGTGCAAAAATAGCGGGATCGAGACTGTCCAGGCTTACCGTAATGCGCCCTAGACCAGCGTCCTTCAAAGACTGCGCATGTCGGCCTAGCAGAACACCATTGGTCGTCAGTGCCACATCTTCGACGCCTGGAATTGCGACCAGCCTGCTCACCAAAGAGACGAGATCGGGCCTCAGAAGAGGCTCACCCCCTGTGAGACGCAATTTGGTGACGCCCAGCGAGACCGCCGCCCGTGCGACCCGGCCAATTTCGTTAAAGCTCAGACGTTCCTTGGGCTCCAGAAAGCGAAAATGTTCATGATACGTCGCTTCCGGCATGCAGTAAGGGCATCGGAAGTTGCACCGGTCCATCACCGAAATCCGCAAATCATGCAGCGGGCGATTGAAGCGGTCCCGTACAGGATCGGGAGACGTGCTACCAGCCATGGAACACAGCATGGGACCCGGCTGGGGCAGCGACATCGCCAGGCGCCAACTCCACGAACCCATCCGTTGCCGCAAGAAAGCTGAAATCGCCAGATGTGGGCATCGGATAAGGGCTTGCCCATGCCTGCCCGGAGGCATCGTGCCGGACACGAACGGGCAGATAGCGGGTCAATGTCGACACACGTGCAGCATCAGCATCGAGCTTAACGGAGTAGGTTTCTGGCCGACTGACACCCTGCCCTGCCAGAAGCATGGGAATAACGTAACGTGTGGCACAACAGGTGGCCGACACGGGATTTCCCGGCAGACCAAAAACGCGCTGCCCTTCAGGACCAACCCCAAACCAGAGCGGCTTACCGGGACGTTGCGCAACCTTATGGAAAACCCGCTCCACACCAAGTTTCGTCAGCGCCTTGGGGACGTGATCAAACTGCCCCATTGAGACGCCACCGCTCAGGATCAGCACCTCATGCCGGGCAAGCTGCTTTTCCAGTGCCAGCATGGTCTCAGCCAGATCATCGGGGACCACCGAACGTTCAAGGCGGGTAAAGCCTCTCGCAGCCAAAGCTCCCGTCAGGGCGTATTCATTTGAACGCCTGATTTCCCAACTCTGAACAGCCGTCCCGACATCGACCAGTTCATCACCCGTGGCCACAATGCCGATTGAAGGCACTTTAGAGACTTCAACGGAGGGATATCCATTACCAGCCAGCACCGCCAATGCAGGCCCATTCAGACGCAGACCGGGCTTCAGGAGTTCATGCGCCGCCTCGCAGTCTGATCCCTTCAGATGAACGAACTGACCTTTTTGCGGCTCATATCCGGCTTCAAAATGCACATGCTTGCCATCACGGATCAGTCGCTCGACGGGGACAACGGTATCCGCCCCTTCCGGCAAGACGGCTCCCGTCATGACATCAAGGCAGGTCGCTCCATCTGGAAGAGGCCGAGCGGGTATCCCTGCGCGTTGGACACCATGGCAGCCGAGAACTGAGCCTGCGCCATAACGGTAAGCCACGCCATCCATCATGACCCGGTCATAAGGAGGCTGATCACGTTCGGCATGGACACTCTGTTGCAGGATGCGGCCAGAAGCCTCGGCCAGCGGAACATGTTCCGTTCCAAAATGACCTGCATATCCGAGGACAAGATCCACGGCCTGCGCGACGCTCAGGAGTTCAACCAATTTCCGCTCCACTGATGATCCGTGTCCGGAGTTCATCTTTGCCGATATAGACCTGATGCCACCCCGATCAACTCCCCGGCATGACAGGCTATGTCACAAACGCATTTGGGATTAGTCTCATGGCCCCATAAAGGAAAGGATATTTCATGATTGGGCCGGACGGGCTTGTTCCTCTTCCCCAGTGGCCAGACTATGGCCTTACAGACGATCTCCTCCCGTACCTTGAGATCTGGCTGGCACAGGGGAAAGAGGTAGCCCTTGCTACGCTGGTGTCAATCACCGGATCGTCTCCCCGCCCCCTTGGCAGTGAAATGGCCATTTCCAGCGCGGGAGACGTACAGGGCTATGTGTCTGGCGGATGCGTGGAAGCAGCGGTTGCAGCAGAAGCCCTGCAATGCCTGAAAGACCGCCAGCCCAGATCTCTGGATTATGGCGCAGGCAGTCCGGTTCTGGATATTCAATTAACCTGTGGTGGCAGGATCGGCATTTTCGTTCGGCCCATCGCGAACCTTGCCTCTTGTGTTGCCGCGCTCCGTCAAGCGAGAGAAGCCCGTCAGGCCATCATCGTCCAAACGGACCTCGAAACCGGCGAGATGCATGTTTCGCCTTCAGCAGTGCGAACGCAGGGTAATCTGTTTGTACGACGATATACGCCACCGATTCGACTAATTGTCGCGGGGGGAGATCCGGTGACACTGGCTCTTCTGAAGCTAGCCCCTCAGTTCGGGGTTGCGCCTTTCCTGCTGCGCCCACTGGGTCCTGCGTTTCCGCCGGAAGGGTTGGCACCGGAGTGCTACGATCGTCGCTATCTGGACGAGGCTCTGCATGATTTGCGTCTGGACGCCTGGAGCGCAGTTTACGCTCTGACCCACGATGCTCACACTGATCTGGCCATCGCCTCGAAAGCTCTGAAATCCGACGCCTTCTGCGTTGGGATTCTGGGCAGCCGGCGCAAAATCTCCAATCGGCTTGCTGCATTACACGCAGCCGGCATCACTGAAGAAGATCTGGAAAAACTGCACCTGCCCGCAGGGATGGACATCAACGCACGTAATCCGATGCAGATTGCTCTGTCCATTTTGTCTCAGATCACAGCGAACCGCCCAGCATAATGCCCCATGACGCAGTTCTTCTTGCCGCAGGCGGCAGCACGAGACTGAAGCGCCCCAAGCAGTTGCTTACCCGTCAGGGCACACCGCTTGTCCGCTACGTTGCAGAACTTCTCCTGAGCACATCTCCGGACCGATTGGTCATCATCACCGGAGGCTCCGCCGAAGCCGTCGCCTTAGCCCTTCAAGGGCTCCCTGTGGACATATGCTACAACCCGCTCTGGAACACCGGCCTGGCGAGTTCCATTCAATGCGCAGCACAAGCTTTGAGTGGACGGGACAGGTCAATTCTCATCGCGGGAACAGACCAGCCGAGGCTATCCCTGCCACACCTGCTCCGGCTGAGGGACACCATTCCTGCCAATGCGAATGTCGTCACACAGTACAAGAAAGGCGCGATGGGGGTTCCGGTTCGCGTCTCTGCCGCCACATTAGCCAAGGCCCCCAAACTCAGTGGGGACAAGGGATTTCGGGACTTGTGGGCAGACCTGCCACCAAAAAAAATCGAAGCCCCCGAATTGCTCGAAGACCTCGATACTCCTGATCAAATGGCCGAAGCCGTCAAGGCAGGGTGGATTGATCCGCCTGCCTGACGTCTCAGATCAGCTTCGTGCGTATACGTCTTCGATACGAACGATATCATCTTCCCCGAGATAAGGACCGGACTGAACTTCAATCAGGGTCAAAGGGATCTTGCCCGGATTTTCCAGACGGTGAACACAGCCTAACGGCAGATAGATGCTTTCGTTTTCACGAACCATCACCAGGTCTTCGTCACGTGTCACCATGGCGGTTCCACCAACAACGACCCAGTGTTCTGCACGATGGAAATGTTTCTGCAAGGAGAGCTTCGCCCCTGGCTCCACTACGATACGCTTGACCTGGAAACGATCGGCCTGGATGAGGCTTTCGTAAAAACCCCACGGACGATAGCACCGGTTGTGCGCGACAGCTTCCTTGCGGCCTGCCTGCGCCAGCCGGTTTACCATGTGCTTCACGTCCTGAGCACGATCACGATGCGAGACCATCACTGCATCCGGTGTCACCACCACGATCAGATCATCCACACCCGCAACTGTGGCGATGATCCCATCTGAACGGACGTAACAGTTCCGCGCATCATCAAGGAAAACATCGCCGAAGGTCGCATTTCCCTCTGCATCCTTGGGCGTCAGATCCCACAGAGCATCCCAGCTTCCAATGTCCGACCACCCGAAATTACCCGGCACAACGGCCGCAAGCTTGGTGCGCTCGGCAATAGCGTAATCAACGGAAATATCTGGTGCAGCGGAGAAGCTTTCTTCTTCCAGCCGCTCAAAATCCATATCAGTATGGCGATTGCGCACCGACTGCCCAACGGTTTCGTAAATCCGGGGTTCGAACTGTTCGGTCTCCTTCAGGAATACGCCAGCCTTGGCAAAGAACATTCCCGAATTCCAGAGACACTTCTCGGACTGGAAAAGTTCTTCGGCTTTGGCAGCCTGCGGCTTTTCAATGAAGCGGGACACTTCATAGACGCCCTGTACACCAGCCAGTTCAGAACCGGCTTCAATGTATCCGTAACCCGTTTCCGGTCGCGTCGGCTTCATTCCAAACGTAACGATCCGGCCAGCCTCTGCCGCCTTCAAAGCATCGTTCAGGGAGTGCTGAAGAGCCGTCTCATCGGTGATGGCTGCATCGGCTGCCATAATCCAGAGGATGGCGTCCGGGTCTTGCTCTGCGACCATGAAAGCCGCAGCAGCAATGGCAGGAGCGGAGTTTCGGCCAACCGGCTCAAGAACGATTTTGGCCTTGTGAATCCCCGCGTCGCGCAGTTGCTCAGCAACGATGAAGCGATGCTCTGAATTGCAGATGACAACCGGATCGGCAAAGCCCGCAGCTCGCCCTCGAAGAGCAGTTTCCTGAATGAGCGTCTTATCAGTCAGAAGAGGCCAGAACTGCTTTGGATAGCTTTTGCGTGAAACCGGCCACAGGCGGCTTCCGGACCCACCAGAGAGGATGACTGGGACGACGTTCTGAACCATGGAGCAGATATTCTTCCACCAGTTAATAAAGTAGCCACGTACGTCCGCAGCCATAGTTGCGAACGATTTTACAGGGGCTAACGAGCATTGCCAATCGCGTCACGCATAAAGAACCTTTGAGACGCCCAAAAGTACATACGGACACATCGCGACAAAAATGAGATGCTCAGGTCAAAAACTGAGACAATTGCAGATACTCACAAGACTACCGCAAAAACGAAACCGCATCTTATTCTGACGATCACTAATCTTTTATAAGAGAAACATACGTTTCTGCAGAAACATCTCGCTACTCAACGCTTCTGAATGTCTCAGAAAATACTCAGCCAGCCCCTCATAAAGGCACCAGCCCGCTACCCGCCACTCAAGCCACTTCGGCAGGCGGACGAGAAGACGGATGATGTTTTTGCCAGTGCCCTTCCAGGGCCAGCCGTTCGTAATGAAGCTTCTGGCGCACCCAATGCAGCATGCCGGAAAGTGTTACGATAACGATGCCCACGAACGTCCAGTTATCCAACGGCTGATGAAAAAGCAGATAACTGAATGCGACTGCCCAGAGCATCTGACTGTACTGGGGCAGTGCAACCCGGTTAGCCGGCGCCAGAGCCGTTGCCATCATCATGAAGAGCTGACCAAGAGCAGCCAGAAAACCGTATCCGAACAAAAGCGCCCAGTTCCCAGCACCATGTGGCCAGGTGGCGTGTGCCAGCATCAAAAGACCATCACCGATCAGCGGGCCAAACAGGCTTGACCCAAACAAGGACAGTCGGGCGCGCTGGTTGCCTGCCAGTCTGTAGGCGATCACACTGGCAGCATTCGCCATGGCTGCAATCACCGCACAGAGGTGCCCTAGATGAAACGCGCGCGCACCCGGTCGTAGAACGATCAGGACCCCGAGAAATCCAACACCGACTGAAAGCCAGGTCCACCCAGAGACCTTTTCTTTCAGAATTCCGACGGAAATCAGGGTCACGAAAAATGGCATCAGGAACATGAGCGACAATGCTTCTGGCATCGGCAGCAGCATAAAAGCCATGACACTGGAAGCCGTGGACACAAATGTCGCAAACGCACGCAACAGCCACATGGACGGGCGATCCGTCGCGAAAATATCGGAATAGGATTCCTGTGGCTTTCGGATGAACGGCAGAATCAGAAAGCCGAAAATACCGCCTGAAAAAGCAACTTCAAACGGATCCAGCTGCCCAGCAAGGCCTTTGGAACAGGCATCGCTAATGGAAAAAAGGGCAAAAGCTGCGAAAGACAACATCATGCCTGATGAGAGGAACTTCAGATTCACCCGATGAGTCTCCACGCATTCCGGACCGTCATAATGGCCCGGAGACTATGGAGACCTCATCTGCCGCGCAGTCAATGTGACAAAACATTAAAACTAAACTGTATGATCCTGATGAGCGGGCGGCCCTGCCAAAAGATTCTGCAGCCCTATCTCCAACGGCATCGGGTGCACGCCTAGGCGCTCCCTCATCGGAGCAATATCGAAGTTCTTGTCTTCCAAAAGGCGTCGGATTTCTTCCGGCGCAATTGTGGGCAGCTTAGGAACGTGCCGCATGATGTGAGCAGCAGCGATCAGAAACCACGCAGGAAGCGAGATAATTGGCCGACCACCGAGCCCTGAAAAGTAGAGAATCATCCGAACAAACGTTCGGTAGGGAACAGCATTGGGGCCAGCGATGACAAAAACCTCTGGCCCGCTGACTTTTCCACCCAAAATAAGATCAATGGCCGCAACAACGCAGCGCGTGACGTCCTGCTGATGAATGGGCTGAACCAGCGAGCGCCCACCACCAGGAAGTGGAACAATCGGCAGGCGCTCCAGAAGACGCGCAAGCCGCTGCACATTATCCTCTCCCTGAGCACCATAAATCATCGTCGGGTGCAGAAGAATGGAAGGGCGACCATCTGCCTTAAGGGCAGCTTCGCCTGCCAACACCCCACGACCATGATCATCCAGCCAACGCGTAAACTTGCGAGTGCTGCCAAGAGCAACAACAGGCGCACGGGTTGCAAGCAGAATGGCTGGAAGATGACGGGCATGAGCTGTATTCACGACAACGTCCGCCTGCTCCAACGCAATTGGAAGAGCAACCGGTTCTGTCAGATCGGCCTGTCTTACGGCTGTGCATATCTCTGCAAGATCAGGAGCCAGTTTTCCTCGGCTCCGCACAACAGCGATGACACTGCGCCCTTGAGCAATCAGCTGACGACAGAGCGCCGAGCCTGAACGACCACTGGCGCCAATAACACAGATCGTAGACGCGCTGGCGCTTTGGCTCACTGGACGGTCACCTTGAGATTATCCGGCGACATCAACGTCATGGCTGCCGTAGGCGACGACGCTATTGCTGCTAATGCCGTGAGCGTCAAAGGCGGCTTTGGTGTCAGAGTAATCGATAACGTGCGGTCATTGGGGTTCGCGAAGTAATCCGGCAGAGCCGCCAGGGCAGGATATGGCGACAGCCCCATTTCCATTCCCTGCGCGAGAACCGTTCTTGCCTGGTCCTGAGCGGCGCCATCCAGAGGGTGTCCTGCATTCAGGGACGGAAGAGACTGGACCAGACGATCGCCATGCAACGTGAGAGTCACCTGCGCCAACTGAATGGCATCATGCGGATTTTTGGCTGTTCCAACCTTGAGCTGCTGATCCGAAGGACCGAGCAAATTCATGCCGAAATGAGCTTGGGTGAAGTTTGGAATGTTCAAGACACCTTGCACATGCAGTTCACCCGTCTGCGCAATCCGCTCTTGCGTATATTTCAAGGTTGAAGAATGCCCATCAATATGGACCGGCACCTTGCCGCTTGAAGAGTGTGTATGAAAACCCTCTCCTTCGAAAACCGTCGTGTCTTTGCCGCTTTTACGCGTTCCTGTACCAATCAGCGTATCCATGCTGAACGTTCTGTCTGCCGAAATGATCTGCGTGCCGCTCAGCTTCATGCTTTCAAGAGGTGGCAGAGCATAGGCAGCGGCTTCATTCCCGGCCTGTTCGTAGGCAATCCGGGTGGCAAGTTCAGGCTGACGAATCTGAAAGTTTTTCAAAGACATCTGCACTGACATGGCGCGAGGCGTTCCGTCAGGCTGAAGCGTCGTACGGGACGCAATGGCAAGGCCGTTCTGGATCGCGATCGTTGTCGTGCGTCCCGGGCCGTAGCCGTCAATCTGGATCGAGTCTGACGTCAGACTGTTGAAGTGCATGCTGTTCGGCTGAAGAACCTGCGAAAGATTCTGTACCGACAGATGATCAATATATCCACGCTCCAAATTCAGATGCCCCAGATCGAGCGACTCCAGACCGCTTTTCCCTGCGGGAGGGGGGGGCGTCACCAGATGGTTCAGGGTGACGGAATGAGCCCGGATGACCGCAGTAGGCGTCTGGAGAGACGGATCCACCATATCCATGTGGGACAGCGTCAGGCCACCATCAGGTGTCGGGATTGGATGACCCAGACGTAAAGTATGTGCCCGGAACGTCATGTTGCCATTCTGAAGAATGACATCCGTCAGCAACGCTCCACGGGCGAGGATAGCCGGGCGCGCGGCGGAATAGCTCAGGGTTGCTCCCACAGGAAGGGAGGCACGAAACCGGGAAATCCCCCGATCAAGCGCAACAGAGGCTGCGTGATGGATACCAATCGCGCTCATTCCAGCGATGACTGCGAGCAGGCTCGTTGTGAGCCAAGGGCGTTTCACGTTGTTTTTCCTGTTTTTCATCGACACTGGGGACAGGAAGATGCGGTCCCTGAATTGAGGGCAGGATACCATTCCGGGCGTCCGGGGCAAATCAGACCCAAAAAAATTGCGGTATCATAATACCTCATAGCTCAAAATGGCTGGAAACCGGGCCGAATCAACCATCCTGATTCCAAAAGATGACTTGACGGAAAGGCGCGAGCCCGCAATAAGGCCGCACCTGATCCGCTTTCCAGGCAGCAGCATTCTCATCAGAGAATTTTTCTGTTTGTGAAAGCGCCATCCACGGCGCGGCCCTGTTCGCGCCCCAAGCTGGAATGTCACTAATGAAGACCACACGTTCGCTGAAGCCGGCGGAGGTGACGAAGAACTGGGTGCTGATCGACGCCGAAGGGCTCGTTCTCGGCCGTCTCGCCACCATCATCGCTACTCGTCTCCGCGGCAAGCACAAGCCGCAGTTCACCCCGCACGTCGACTGCGGTGACAACATTGTTGTCATCAACGCAGAAAAGATCGCTCTGACGGGTAACAAGTTCGGCCAGAAGCTCTTCCATTACCACACGGGTCATCCGGGTGGCATCAAGGAGCGCACCATCACGCAGCGTCTCACGGGCAAGAACCCGGGTCACGTTGTCGAGAAGGCTGTTGAGCGCATGATCACGCGCGGTCCGCTGCAGCGTGCTCAAATGAAGCACCTTTATGTTTACGCTGGTTCCGAGCACCCGCATGACGGCCAGAAGCCTGTCAAGCTGGACGTGGCTGCCCTGAACCGCAAGAACACAATCTCACACGAGTCGTAAGGCCTGACCATGTCCGAGACCCAAGAGCGCACCGGCACGCTGCAGGACCTTGCGAGCGTTGCTCCTGCAGTAGCCACCAACGCCGCCCCGGTTCACGAAGTAAAGCGTGACGCCCAGGGCCGTTCCTATGCTACCGGCCGTCGTAAGGACGCCGTAGCCCGTGTGTGGATCAAGCCTGGCAAGGGTGACATCATCGTCAATGGCCGTCCGGTCACGACGTATTTTGCCCGTCCGGTTCTGCGCATGCTTCTGACGCAGCCGTTCCTGATCGCTGACCGTTACAACCAGTTCGACGTGTATTGCACAGTCGCTGGTGGTGGTCTGTCCGGTCAGGCTGGTGCAGTTCGTCACGGTATCTCCCGTGCACTGACGCACTACGAGCCGAGCCTGCGTGGCATCCTGAAGGCTGCTGGCTTCCTGACGCGTGACAGCCGTATTGTCGAGCGTAAGAAGTACGGCCGTGCGAAGGCACGTCGTTCCTTCCAGTTCTCGAAGCGCTGATCCGTCAGCTTTTCGAAGCTTTGGAGAAACCCCGGTCACGATGTGGCCGGGGTTTTTTCATGCCTGACGCGCAAACTTTAATTTCTATCAGAAAGTGAATTTGGAAATAATATTTCCCTATCGCCTCTCCCCAACTCCTGTGGCAGAGTGCCCCGCACGTTTATCAGAGTAGCTTGCGGAAGTTCTTTTCATGACGACCTTCACTATTGAAAAAACCGAAACCCCGATGGACCCGGCTCATCGCGCGCAGCTTCTTGTCAGCCCGGCTTTCGGTCGTGTTTTCACTGATCATATGGCGACCATCCGCTATACGAGCGAAAAAGGCTGGCACGACGCCAAAATTACAGCGCGCCGCCCCCTGAGCATCGATCCGGCGTCCACAGTCCTGCACTACGGACAGGAAATTTTCGAGGGCATGAAAGCCTACCGGGAAGCCGATGGTCATATCGCGACGTTCCGTCCGCAAGCCAACGCAGCCCGTTTCGCAGCCTCCGCCCGCCGGATGGGCATGGCTGAACTGCCCGAAGACCTTTTCATTCAGGCCGTTGATGAACTCGTCCGGATCGACCAGGACTGGGTTCCGGCTGGTGAAGGACAAAGCCTCTATCTTCGCCCCTTCATGATCTCCAATGAGGTGTTCCTCGGCGTAAAGCCTGCAAGCGAATACCTGTTCATTGTCATCGCCTGCCCGGTAGGCGCCTATTTCAGCGCAGGCTGTGTCTCTGTCTGGGTTTCCGAGTTTTACACCCGAGCAGCGATTGGTGGCACGGGCGAAGCCAAGTGCGGCGGCAACTATGCCGGCAGCCTTGTCGCTCAGGCCGAAGCCAAGGAGAAAGGCTGCGATCAGGTTCTGTTCCTCGATGCCCGTGAACGACGCTATGTTGAAGAAATGGGCGGCATGAACGTGATGTTCGTGCGCAACGACGGCAAGATCGTCACGCCTCCCCTCGGAGGCACCATTCTACGCGGCATCACCCGTGACAGCCTAATCAGACTGGCTGCCGACAACGGCATCGAAGTCATTGAAGAACCCGTTGAAATCGACGAGATCTTCACGGGAGCCGCATCCGGGAAATACACCGAAGCCTTCGCCTGCGGCACGGCTGCGGTGCTTTCACCCGTTGGCAAGCTGGTTCGCCCTTCCGGAGAAGCCGTGTTTGGTGACGGCGAGACGCCGGGTCCGGTAGCAACAAAACTGAAGAAAATTTTGACCGATCTTCAGGGTGGCCGCACCAATGACGCCCATGGCTGGGTGCATCGCATCGTCTGACGACAAAAAAACTCCTGTCAGTTCAATACTGACAGGAGTTTTTACAGCTTTGATAACCACAGATCAGGCTTTCAGCTTCTGATCGGCACCGCATGGGGATTGCGCAGTCACACATCCGAAAGAACGCACGCAAACCCGTAATGGGCTTTAGTCAGGCAATATTTTCTAAGAGAGATTGCTGGGGCGAATGACGGGGATCGAACCCGCGACAACCGGTACCACAAACCGGCGCTCTACCGACTGAGCTACATCCGCCACACAGCGATGCGTTCTTTAGAGAAAGGTTCAGCTGGCGTCTAGCCCTTTCTCAAAGTTTTCTTCAATTTTCTGCTTAGATAACAGGGACACCACCAGTTACAGCGATATTGGCACCCGAAACGTAACTTGCCTCATCACTGGCCAGAAAGACATAGGCCCCGGCAAGCTCCGCAGGTTGCCCCGGTCTTTTCATCGGACCATCTGCTCCAAAGTTGCGAACGTGCTCTCCGCCCATGGTTGCGGGAATCAGCGGCGTCCAGATTGGACCGGGAGCAACCGTATTTGAACGTATTCCCTGTTCTGCCAGCAGCTCTGCCAGACCACCACTGAAGTTAAGTATGGCGCTTTTGGTTGCAGAATAAGCCAACAGCTTTGGCTTTGGCCGATCCGCATTGACTGAGACGGTGTGAATCAGGGAGCCGCCTTCAGGCATATGAGGAACAACCAGCCGCGATAGACGGAACACCGCGCCTGAATTCGTATCAAACGTCAGATCCCATTCGTCTTCGCTGACATCTTCCAGAGATTCACGTTCGATCTGAAAGGCAGCATTATTGACGAGTACATCCACCTTCCCGAACTCGGCCACCGTCTTGTCGACGATTTCCTTGCAGGCGAAGCGTTCTTTAATGTCTCCCGGCAAGAGCAGCGCTTTTCTGCCAGCCTTCTCGACCCAAACAGCAGTCTCGCGTGCGTCGTCCATTTCTTCGGGCAGAAACGACAACGCCACGTCTGCGCCTTCCCGCGCAAAGGCAATGGCGACAGCACGGCCGATCCCGGAATCCCCTCCGGTAATGATTGCCGTTTTCCCCCTCAGACGCCCATTCCCCACATAGGTCTGCTCGCCATGATCAGGCTTGGGTGTCATTTCCGATGTCTGGCCAGGAATATGCTTCTGCAATGGCGTGTCGAACGGGGGCTTCGGATATCGGCTCATGTCGAACTCCTTAAGTTATCGCCATGCCAACGCCGTTAATGCCGTGAATGTTCAATCATCTTTCGACGTGAACATCTTCAATCCCGCTCCAAGGCACGTTACACTGGCCGCATCATTGCCGCGCCGGGCCCGAATACGTCGCACCCTGTAGCTCTTCACTCTCAAGGATTGTCATGACACCCGCTCTCTACCGCCGCCAGTGGGGACAAAACCCGCTGCGTGAGGTTCTGGCTGGCATGGTCGGCACGTTTGCCCTCATTCCAGAAGTCATTGCCTTCTCTTACATCGCTGGTGTTTCACCTGCGGTCTCACTGTTCGCGTCTTTTGTCATCTCGGTCTCAATCGCAATTTTTGGCGGCCGACCCGGAATGATCTCAGGAGCCGCAGGATCTGTCGCTCTCGTTGCCGCGCCACTCGTACATGCCCACGGCGTGCAGGCCATGCTGCTCGCAACCCTGATTGCCGGTGCTCTACAGATCGTCTTCGGCCTTCTGCGCCTTCAGGCCGTTATGCGGTTTGTTTCTGCGGAAGTTCGCACAGGCTTCGTCAATGCCTTGGCCATCATGATCTTTTCCGCACAGGTGCCACAGTTGCTGGGTGTTGGCTGGGAAACTTACGCCCTGATCGCTCTGGGTCTCGTCATCATCTACCTGCTTCCCAAGATTTCTGACGCCATACCATCCCCGTTGATCTGCATTGTCCTGCTGACGGCCATCACAATGGTCCATCCAATGCCTGTTCACACGGTGTCAGATCTGGGGGAACTCCCAACCGGTCTCCCTCACCTCACTCTTCCCCACATCAACCTGGATTGGGCGACCCTGTCCGCCGTTATTCCCTATGCCGTCGCCATGGCTGCCGTGGGTTTGCTGGAATCCATGATGACAGCATCAGTCGTCGATGACCTGACGGACACGCACGGCAATCAACGTATGGAGTGCACTGGTCTTGGCATCTCTAACATCCTCGTTGGAGCATTCGGCGGCATTGCCGGGTGCGGCATGATCGGCCAGACAGTCGGCAATCTGCGTTACGGCGGCCGTGGACGTCTCTCCACCTTCACGGCAGGTGCTTTTCTGCTCGCCCTGATGGTCCTTCTTCATCGCTGGGTGGGACAGGTTCCGATGGCCGCCTTGGTCGCCATCATGATCATGGTTTCGATCAGCACATTCTCCTGGGGCAGCCTGCGAGACGTCACACGTCAGCCCAAGCTTTCAAGCCTGACAATGCTTGTGACCGTTATTGTGGTCGTGCTGACGCATGATCTGGCTGCCGGCGTTCTGGCCGGGGTGCTGCTGTCAGGTGTGTTTTTTGCCTGGCGCGCTGCTGGCCTCCTGACCGTAACCAGCCACCGCGAGGGATCAACAGAGACCTACACCATTTCCGGACAGGTCTTTTTTGCATCCGCAGACGGCCTTTCGGCTGAAATTGACTATCTGACGAACGCTGACCTCGTCGTACTCGATTTAACGCATGCACGATTCTGGGATGTCACGTCCGTTCAGGCACTGGAAAAGGTCCTAGACAAGCTTCGAAGTCATGGACGTACAGTTGAAGTCACAGGCCTGAAGCATGAGCAGCATGGCATAATTGCATCCCAGTCAGACAATACGCTTCTGGCGATGTGAGACGTCTCTAAGGAAATATCGCGTCCGGGCAGGAAGCAGGATACAAAGGCCTCCTCATGATCGTGAGAAGGAAAGCTGCCCGGATGCGCAGATTTATTATTGCCAGCCTCATATGCTCCATCGTGGCATCTGGGGCTTCAGCTTCCGCGCCGCCCAAGCCTCAGAACAACGACGCGGCGGCCCAGATCCCTGCCGCGGCACAAGCTCTGATCAATCGCTACAAGATGCAGCCAGTACCTGTAGAAGGCGGCTGGTTTTCCCAGCTTCAGCGCACCACAGAAACTATTGCTGGCTCGGCTTTGCCTGCCCGTTATGATGGCGTCACGCACCCTTTGTCCACGGCAATCCTTTTTGTAGAAACACGGCGTGACTTCTCCGCACTTCATAGCCTGAAGACAGCCGAGATCTGGCATTTCTATGCTGGAGACCCCGTTCATCTTTTACTGCTGCACCCTAATGGACAGGGCGAGAGCATTACGCTGGATAAAGATCATCCCGCGTATGTCGTGCCGGAAGATGTTTGGCAGGGTTCAGCCCCTGCTGGGCCATCAGGCTGGTCATTTGTCGGCACGACCATGGCGCCAGGCTTTATTCCAGAAGATTTTCAGTTAGGTGAACGCAACGCCCTTAGCGAGCGTTACCCTGCCTTCCGCAAGCAGATCTCTGCCCTCACCCGTGTGAAAGACAAGGTCCAATGAAGATCAGCCTTGGTATTCTGTCGCTTCTGTTTGCGCCTGGCTTCGCTGCCGCACAGGTTGTTCACCCCGACCATGTTCCAGCCATTTATCCCGCACCGGGAAGCACGCTACAGGAATTCATCGGTATTGGCGCTGCGCTTCCCTCCCATCATCAGAGCATCGCACTCTTCACCCTGACTGCCGGAACGGCCTATCCTGAGAGCTACAATCGACACTCGGAAGAAATCTTCCTGATTCATGAGGGAGAGGGCACGGTTTGGCTCGGAGATCAGGCTAATCCTGTCAAAGCCGGGGACGTCATTCGCGTCAGCCCACATCTGAAGCATAAAATCGCGGCTGCCCCCCACTCATCTCTGAGTTTTTACGCGATTTCGGCTCCGCCTTTCTCCGCAGACGACTACGTTCAGACGCCTCCTCGCTAGCGGATTTCGTTTCAGTAGCGATTTCCTTCAGGAAATTTAATATCTCTGAAATTTTATCAATATTAAAAGAATTACATCACCGTTCTTGTGAAGCAGAAGACACAGTCTGCTTTCACCCCGCGGTTCTGTTTTCCATACAATCTTTAATGTTGCGGTAATCGAGTCTTCATACTCCGGTTTGATGAAAACTGTATTAAGGCCCTATGCAGCTGCCAGCCTCTTCGTCCGATGCACAGCCTTTACCGCGCAAGCATACCCGCGATCATCGTGTCGATGCACTGCGTGGCGCAGCTCTGCTGATGATGCTGGCTGACCATGTGCCTGATAATCTCATCAACAGAATTACCATTCGCAATTTCGGCTTTGCCGACGCAGCTGAAATCTTCGTCATGCTGGCAGGATATGCCTCCTATCTGGCATATGGTCGGTTGATCGACCGCGACGGGTGGACTAGCGGTATCCGCCGCATCCTGTCACGCTGCGCCAAGCTCTATATCTATCAGACAGCCATGACACTGGTGTTCGTCTGGACCGTCCGGCACTGGCGCCATTACGAGCCAGTACCTGAATATATTCTTGAGCCTCAACTGGCCCACGGATACGGCTGGCTATGGCGTATCCTGACGTTCGATGCGCTCCCGAGCTACCTGAACATCCTGCCGCTTTATATCGTTCTTCTGGCTCTTTTCCCGCTGATCTACGCTGCCCTCAAGAAAAGCGTCTGGCTGCTGCTTGGCGTCAGTGCGGCCATCTGGGCGATTGCCAATATCGATCCGCGCATCACGGTTCCAAACTGGCTGGACCCGAATGGTTGGTACATGAATCCGTTCGGTTGGCAGTTTCTATATATTCTGGGTGTGCTTGGTGCCGTTTGGGCATCAAAGCATAATGGCGACCTGCCAGCCCGAACATGGGCCAAGGTGCTGTGTGGAAGCTACCTGATTGGCGCCTTTATCCTCTGCTTTCCGTATGAATACTGGCACCTGAGCGAGCTACGCCTGTTTCCGGCCCCACCCAACAATGGGAAATCGACCCTCGCCGTCTGGCGATTGTTCGACATCATGTCGATCTTTTATCTCGTGCAGTCTTCACGTGTTCTACGTCGTTTCTCGGCAGATCGTCTGGGTCAGATCCTGGCCTTGCTTGGCAGAAATTCACTGGAAGTGTTCTCGTTCGGCACAGTGCTGGATTTGCTAGGGCGCCTGATCCTCGGTAGTTTTGGAACAGGCTTGGGCCTCCAGATCATTATTAATGTCCTGGGGCTTATTCTGACCTTCGCGCTGGCAATCCCGCTGGACCGCTCCCGCCAGAAGGCGAAAGCGGCCCGTGCACGCATGGCCCCTCAGGCCGTAGCAGCACGTCCGGGATAGCTGATTTCAAAGCGCTCACAGTCCATGGGGAAGAGACGGACCTGCACATCCATCCCGCCCTCATGATCAAACCGCTCGACCACTTCGCCATGCTGGTAAAGCCAGGCCAGTGCTGCACCATCCTGCAGTGACAGACTGACTTTCACATCCTGCATGGATTGCGTCAGATACTGGTCCAGTGTTTCGAACAGATCCGGGATGCCATCGCCTGTGATGGCCGAAATCACCACAGCGTTATCACGCTTCGGCACGGCTTCAACACCGCCGATCAGGTCTGCTTTGTTGAGAACCTCGATGGTTCGTTCCGGCCATTGGGCATCCAGCATGCCGTCCCGCACCATGCCGTCCAGAACATTCAGCACGTCAGCACGCTGAGCGGCACTATCCGGATGAGCTACATCACGAACATGCAGAATGACATCTGCCTGCGAGACTTCTTCCAACGTTGCACGGAAGGCAGCAATCAGTTCTGTCGGCAGATCGCTGATGAACCCCACTGTATCAGACAGGATAACGTTCCGTCCTGACGGCAAACGCAGCGCGCGCATCGTGGGATCCAGCGTCGCGAAGAGCTGGTTTTCAGCATGGACTGCCGCGCCTGTCAGCGCGTTGAAGAGCGTGGACTTACCCGCATTGGTGTATCCCACAAGGGCAACAATCGGGAATGGAACCCGCTTGCGGGCATCCCGATGCAGACCACGTGTGCGCCGAACCTGCTCCAGCTCTTTTTTGATCCGGCCGATCCGGTCCGCGAGCATCCGCTTATCTGCTTCGATCTGCGTTTCGCCCGGTCCACCAAGGAAGCCGAAGCCACCGCGCTGACGCTCAAGATGGGTCCACAGACGTACAAGACGGGAGCGCTGATATTCGAGATGGGCCAGTTCGACCTGCAACACACCCTCTCGGGTGGCGGCACGGGCACCGAAAATATCAAGGATCAGACCCGTTCGATCCATGACCTTGCACCCAAGCGCCTTTTCCAAATTGCGCTGCTGCCCCGGAGACAGGCGGGCATCGATAATGACGACATCAACCTGATCCAGCTTCACGGCTTCAGCAAGCTGTTCAACCTGCCCGCTACCCAGCAGCGTTGCAGGGCGACGCGCCCGAAGCAGAATTGCCGCCTGCCGAACGATCACCAGTCCGATGGAGGCAGCAAGACCCACTGCTTCTTCCAGACGGGCATCTGCAGCCCGGATATCTTCCTGCTGTCCCGATTTCTCCCACGGGAGAATGACAGCAGCACGCGTGGCAGGCTTCTTGGTATCAAATCCGCTCAAAGTTCATTATCCGCAAACCGCGGGAGGGCTCCCACGGGCATGATTGTACTGATGGCATGCTTGTAAATGAGTTGAACATGCCCATCCCGGCGCAGCAGCAGCGTGTGGCTGTCAAACTGAGCTACGACCCCCTGAAGCTTCACGCCATTGACGAGAAACACCGTGACCGGTGCCTCGATCTGATGGAGATGCTGGAGGAAAACTTCCTGCACAGCGTCTCTTCCGGCGGAAGTGGATGAAGTTTCTGACGTCACGATAATTTTGACTCGCCGGCCCTGAGGAAAAAAGGAATTGGGATCACTGCCCGTTTATCCCCCGACTGCCGGTGACGTCGAGCGATCTTCCTGTGTGGTAACACCAAGCTGCTTCAGCTTGCGATGCAGTGCACTGCGTTCCATGCAGACGAAATTGGCCGTACGACTGATATTGCCGCCAAACCGCATGAGCTGAACCTGTAGGTACTGCGTTTCAAACAGGTCTCTGGCCTCTCGAAGCGGCAGACTCATAACGTCTGCCCCGGAGTTCAGGCGCGTCATGGACGGCGCACCCTGGCTGATACTGGATGGCAGCATATCAGCCCGGATCGGGTCACTCCCCGAGCCCGGCATCATGATGAGCAGACGCTCCATCAGGTTGCGCAGTTCACGCACATTGCCGGGCCACTCATAAGCCTGCAACGCCGCAAGCGCATCCACGGAGAGTTCGCGGATCGGCAATCCCGAAGACTGTGCGCAACGCTCCAGAAAGTGCTTGGCCAATCCCGGAATATCTTCACGACGCTCCCGGAGTGAAGGGATGCGCAGAGGGACCACGGCCAACCGGTAATACAAATCTTCCCGGAAGCGATGCGCCATGATTTCGGACTGAAGATCACGGTTTGTCGTGGCAATAACCCGCACATCAACCTTGAGGCGCGTGTTACCTCCAATCCGCTCAAAAGTCTGGTCCTGCAAGGCACGAACGATCTTGCCCTGCGTCTCCAGCGGCATATCTGCCACCTCATCAAGCAGCAACGTTCCGCGATGAGCACGTTCCAGAACGCCACGGCGTGCGGGCTGGCCGTCCGTACCATCCAGACCAAACAGCTCTTCTTCAAAACGGTTCGGCGCAAGCGTGGCACAGTTCAGCGCAATGAACGGACCTTCCGCACGACGGGAACGCGCATGGATCATCCGCGCGGCCACTTCCTTGCCTGAACCGGCTGGGCCGGTAATCAGCACCCGGGAGTTGGTCGGAGCCACGCGTTCGATCTGGGCACGAACAGCCGAAACGGCAGCTCCTTCCCCCGATAGCGTCGTCTCAGGCCCGGCCCGCAGTCGCAGCTCCGCATTTTCGCGCTGCAAGCGGGCAGCTTCCAAGGCACGCTGAACCACCAGAAGCAGACGATCTGACTGGAACGGCTTCTCAATGAAGTCGTAGGCACCATGCTTGAGACTGGCGACAGCCGTCTCAATGGTGCCGTGACCCGAAATCATCAGCGTAGGCAGACCTGGCTCTTCAGCCTGCATGACCTTGAGCAGTTCAATCCCGTCCAGCTTGGAACCCTGCAACCAGATGTCCAAAATGGCCAGGGACGGCCTGTGTGCCCTGAAAAGCTCCAAAGCCTGATCGGAGTTCGCGGCCGTGCGGGTCGCATATCCTTCGTCGTTCAGGATACCTTCGATCAGGAACCGGATATCCGGCTCGTCATCGACGATCAGAATCTCATGTTCCATCTGTCACCCTCATGATCCGGTCTTCCTTCTCTCCTGCACCACCCAGCTCCGCCAGAGGCAAAGACAGTGTGACGAGTGTCCCGCGCCGTCCGGATGACGGATCGGGGTCCCGATCGGTGAGCTGAAGCATCCCGGCATGGTCCTCCATGATCTTTTTGACAATCGCAAGGCCAAGACCTGTGCCCTTCGCCTTGTGTGTCACATAAGGCTCGGTCAACCGGTGGCGTTCCCCAGTCGGCAGACCAATCCCGTCATCTTCTATCCCTAGCAGGACATGCCCGTCCCGAATGTGCAAGCCCACCACAATGTGTCCAATTGGCTGCATCAGGACGTCAGACGCGTTTTCCCGCAATTTTCCGCGGTCTGTCATGGTTATGGCATCTGCCGCATTCTGCAGAAGGTTTGTCAGTGCCTGCCCTATGAGTCGCCGATCGCACCGAACGATAGGCCCTGAGGGCGGCAGATCCCGTGTTTCGAACACAATGTCGGGATGAGCGTTTCTTTGCAGCACCAGCGCTTCCCGGCAGATCCGGGAAAAGTCCTCGTTCTGCATCACGGGTTGTGGCATCCGTGCAAAAGCAGAGAACTCATCCACCATCCGGCCGATATCTCCAACTTGCCGGACAATCGTGTCGACAAGCTGCGTATATGTGTCGGGGTCGCTCTGAATTTCTTTCAGGAAACGCCTTTTCAGCCGCTCTGCTGCAAGCTGGATTGGCGTCAGGGGGTTCTTGATTTCATGCGCCACGCGTCGGGCCACGTCGGCCCAGGCCGCTTTACGCTGCGCTGACTGAAGCGCCGTGATGTCATCGAAGGTTACGACATAGCCGGCAACATCCGTGCCACGGAGTTCGGCCACGATCCGCACTAGAAGTGTTCGTCCGGCACCCGCACCGCCACCGTCACCAGGTCCTCCCGGGCGCTGCGCACCATCCGTATCCACCTGGATTTCATCAGTATGGACGCGTTCCGGCGCCTGCCTTGCCTTGTCCAGCAGAGCTGAAAATTCCGGCACACTGACAGAGAGCCTCATGCCGATCGCAGGTTGCAAATCCCGCTGGAGCACGACGGAAGCAGCCCTATTCGGCAGTTCGATCACCTGTCCTCGGTCCAGACCAATGACACCCGCCGACACACCTGCCAGAACAGTTTCCGTAAATCGCCGACGCTCATTGATCTGATCGTAAGCCTGCATCAGTTCTGACCGCTGACTCTCAAGCTGGTCCGTCATACGATTGAAGGCCCGAGAGAGCCCCACAACCTCATCGTCCTTTTCGCGGCTCGTCTTTGCTGGCACCGGAACACGCACACCCAGATCACCTTGGGAAATGCGCGTTGCGGCAAGAATGAGAAGGCCTAGCGGGTTCGCAATACGGTTGGCCAGCGCAAGCCCCGTCAACATGCCAACAGCCAAAACCAGCAGCCCCATCAGGCCAAAGATCACCACGACAGTGACCTGCGTTTTGCCCCGATTGGCAATCATGTGCTGGTAATCCTGCACGAGCTCGTTGGTACGCCGCATATGCTCGAGGACATCAGGATCGACGGGTCGGGTAATGACCAGCATGAGCCCCGAATTTCCGCCCAGTGAGACAATGGCCCGCACCATGCGCTGATCAGGGCGGTTGAGAATGGCGACATCTCCCCCGCGTGCCATCTCCACCACAGACTTGGGCGGTAAAGGCGGCAGGGTATTCATGTCCGTCTTGCCAAGAAGGCCACCGACACCCAGAACTTTGTCCGTGAGCGGATCAAAGACCTCAGCATCGGTCAAACCGCGCTCGTAAACCTCATCGTCCAGCAATTCCTGCAAACGGGATGGATTGTGGAACAGGTCTGTCCCGTGCGTGAACAGTTCATCGTTCTGAATAAGGATCAGCGTATTTGCGAGGGCAAATGCTTCTGTACGGATATTGTCGTTATGCTCCCGCAGATACCCCGCTGCTACAGAGCGGGCCTCCGTCAGAGCATTACTGACACGATTGGAAAACCAGATCTCCACGCCGTAATGGAAGAATAGCGCTGCAACAGCTCCCACGACGATGGTCGGTGCAACAGCGACAATTCCAAACAGGGTAATGAGGCGCGCATGAAGCCTTGCACCGGCTAGCCCAAGCCGCCGTTCTGCCATCATGCGCCCGATCTGCACCACCCCTGCTGCCGTGATCAGCATGAGCATGATGAAGTCGAGCAGGAAGATGATGGCCTGCACCTGCGGACGATGCGCCAGTGACATGCCGCCCGCGAGAACGACAAAAGTCGCGAACGCCAAAATCAGTGCCATGACGGTTAGAAGAACCACCCCGTTGGCGCTTGTCAGTCGTCTCAGCACACGCCCCGGAGAAAAAGAACTCACTCGTCACTTCCCTTTGGAACCGTAATATCCAGTTCCCTGATTTTCTTGCGCAACGTGTTGCGGTTCATGCCAAGCATGGCAGCCGCGCGAAGCTGGTTCCCGCCTGTTCTCCGCAGGACCATGGTGATAAGCGGCCGCTCGACTTCACCCACCACACTGGCATGCAGATCACCCGCGTCGTTTTCCAGCCCGGTCTCGAAATACTCAGTTAACGGCCGCTCAAGCGCTCGCGCCAGCCCCCGTGGACGCTCATTTCCCGTCCCCGGCAGGCGGCACACCGCACTGATGCGCTCAGGCCCCAAGCGCTGCGACGGCTCAAATGCGGCCAACCAGCGATGCAGACCGCTTTGAAAATTACCCTGCCGCAGCAGAAGGGTCAGGTCGTGCCTGCTCGCAGCAATCACACGCAGATCCGTCTCCGGACGCTCGATCTCCGAAACAAACCGGACCTGTAACGCAGGGCACAGGCAGTCAATCTCATCGACAAGCAGAGTCCCGCCCTGCGCCTGCTCGAACCAGCCGCTTTCACGCCCTCCGAACAGAGCGTCTTCGCGTAGTGCACAGGGGGTAGCCGTTAGAGCAGCGACCACAAAAGGCTGCTGCGCCCGCGCACTATGCGTGTGCAGTCGACGCGCCACGTCCTGACGATCAAGCCGGGATGCCCCATACAGAAACATCGGACGGCATGCTTCATCCGCCAGCAAGGGCTCAGCCTGCATCACCATCCCTGACTAAACCTTTGCCGGTCAGGCTGCTTCACTGCATCCATCACGCGGCATGCTGCCGGCTGGTCCGTTCTCACGGTCCCTGACAACGCCCGCTTCGATGTTCCGGTCATAGAACTCTTCCAGCATGGAGATTGCTTCCGGCGCGTTATCCACACGATTAATGGCGGAACGGAATGTTGCAGAGCCGGGCAGACCGCCGGAGTACCAGGACACATGCTTGCGCGCCAGACGCAGACCGGGGCGCTCCCCGAAATGATCCAGCATCATCCTGTAATGACGCAGAGCAATGGATTTTTCCGTTGTCAGATCCGGGTCCGGAACGTCCTGCCCGGTTTTCAGGGACTGAGCCACCTGTGCCGTGAACCATGGACGGCCATAACAGCCTCGGCCGATCATCACGCCATCCGCGCCAGACTGATGAAGTGCCTCACGGGCATCACGGATCGTATTGATGTCGCCATTCACGATCACCGGCAGACCCACAGCATCCTTCACGGTCTTTACGAAGCGCCAATCTGCGGTTCCGTTATAGAACATCTGACGGGTGCGCCCATGAACCGTCACGAGCCGGATTCCGCTTTCTTCCGCAATTTTCGCAAGCCGTGGTGCATTGAGGGAGTCGTGATCCCAGCCCATGCGCATCTTGAGCGTCACGGGAACATTGACGGCCCGTGCCGTAGCCTCAAGAATCTTTCCGGCCTGCACTTCGTCCCGCATCAGAGCAGAACCCGCCATCTGGCCAATCGCGACCTTCTTCACAGGGCAACCGAAATTGATGTCAATGAGGTTTGCACCGCCATCAACCGCAATCTTCGCAGCCTGCGCCATCGCATCCGGATCACACCCG
Organism: Gluconobacter sp. DsW_058; assembly: GCF_002153615.1. Classification (NCBI taxonomy): domain Bacteria; kingdom Pseudomonadati; phylum Pseudomonadota; class Alphaproteobacteria; order Acetobacterales; family Acetobacteraceae; genus Gluconobacter; species Gluconobacter sp. DsW_058. The sequence continues at coordinate 47,517 of NZ_JOPH01000001.1, read as the reverse complement.
GCGAGCTGAACCGCATTCGGGCCATTCCCGGCCGAACGCGCCATGCGCATGGTGTTCTCGTTCTCCCGGATCATTGCCCAGGATGCGATCATTTCAGACACGACCAGCCCCGCGCCAAGGTCGCGCGCAAGCTGGCGGAACGGCAGATCCGTAACCCCTGAAAGCGGAGCAAGGATTACCGGATCTTCGATCACTACGCCCTGGCCAAGATCAATGGGCGCGAGAACGCGGTTCGGGGGAGCGGGAGAGGAGTAAGCTGTCATGACACTGTTAATTTACCGATGCACTCCCTCAAGCGCAAACGCTCCTTTGCCACGAAACCGTTAACGCCCCTGAAACGCTATCGCCTTGCATCCCTTCCATACTCTGCACAGCGACGCAGGAGGTTTTCATGCCCCACATCACCGCGAGCGACGGAACACGAATTCATTACGAGGAGCAAGGGCATGGACGCCCCCTCGTCCTGATCCATGGATGGACGTTTTCGGGGCGGTTTTTCCACCGCAACGTGGAAGCCCTGTCCGAGCATGCACGTGTCATCACCATGGATTTGCGCGGACACGGACGCTCGGACAAACCCAAACACGGTTACCGCATCGCAAGACTAGCCGCAGACCTGCGAGACCTGATTGGTGCATTGAACCTCAAGGATGCGACCGTTCTGGGCTGGTCCATCGGGTGCCCCGTGATCTGGTCCTATCTGGAACTGTTCGGACAGGATCGGCTCAGAAGCGCCATTTTCGTTCAACAGACGCCAAAACAGTATTATTCTCCGGACTGGAAGCTGGGCCACGCAACCTGCTACGATCAGGCCGGTCTGGCTTACCTTCAGCAGCAGGTTTTTCTGGATGCTGAAAACTTTGACCACGGCAATCTGGCAGACTGCCTGAGCCAGGACATTCCAGAAGACGAGAAAGCTTTCCTGCTTCGGGAAATGGGCGCCAGCCCGGACTATGCCCGCGCCGCCATGATGGCCGATCACACCACACAGGACTGGCGGGACGTTTTGCCGCACCTCACCCTGAGATCCCTTATGATGGTCGCGGAGAAGGACAAAATCCTGCCCGCAGGGGGCCCAGCTTGGGTAGCCGATCATATGCCGAACTGCGAAGCCGTTTTCTTCAAGGATAGCGCGCACATGGTCTTCATCGACGAAACCGAAAAATTCAACCGGACCGTTATCGAGTTCCTGAAAGGCTGATTCCGATGTCCCTGCCCTTTCTGTTCGGCATGAACGAATTTACTACCCAGCCCTGGTCCTTCGAAGAAGATGTCGCACGCTACAAAGCAGCAGGCGTCCAGGCCATCGAGATCTGCGAAGCGAAGCTGGACCCTGCACGCATCCATGAACAGATGACTCTTGCTACCAACAGCGGCATGACCATCAGCGCCATTCAGCCTTCTGTCCGTACCTTCTTCGACAGCAGGATGGCCCCTGAACCAGCCGACCCGGCCCAGCGCGCAGCACGCCTCAGGAAAAGCCTTGAGACTCTTGCGCCCTATGCGCCGGGCGCCGTTTTCGTCACCAACACAGGTGCTCCACCCAATGGGAACATGCATCGTGTCATGGATGAGACTGCACGTTACCTGCGGGACTTGTGCCCGCTGGCGGCTGATCTTGGCGTTTCCCTGTCGCTGGAACCGCTAAATCCCACATCCGTCAATGTTGAGAGCGCAATCTGGACGATAGAGCAGGCCCTGGAGATCATTGAGGGTGTTGGCCACCCAGCGATGGGCCTCTGTCTGGATTACTGGAACATCTGGCAGCAAGACGACGTCTGTGGTGCCATTCGGAAAGCTGGCAAGAAAATTAACGTTCTTCAAGTGAGCGACTGGCGGACGCCATATTCTGCCACGGATCGGCTCACTCCCGGCGATGGCATCATCCCCCTGCACGACATGCTTCACGCCACCTGGGAGGCGGGCTTTCGTGGAGCCTGCACCGTCGAAATTTTCTCGTCAGAGGTTCCGGACAGTCTCTATGACGGAGATCTCGAAGCTCTTATCAGTCAGTCACGCAGGGGACTGGAGAATGCCTGGAACAAGGCCTGACATCAGCCAGTCGGACCAATTTCCAGCCGATGCCGGGTCATGCCGGCATCCGTGATCACAAAACGACCGTCTTCGCGCAGACGAACGAACCCCATGCGCTCCAGGCGCTCAAGGCAGGGCTGATCACGCAGACCTGTCGGCCGCCCTGCATCGCCGCAAAGCAGAAGTCGGTGCAGGGTCGAGCGGCAACATGTTTCTAGATAGGGTTCTTCCCACATTGTTTCGCGTCTATCGCGTCCCCATGCTCCCGCCAACCCCTCTCCCCTCACGTTCTGCCCCACCACGTGCACGCTGCTCAGGTTTGCGATAAGGGAAAGACTCATGATTGATCTTGGAAAACTGGCCACGCCCCTCCTGCATCGCTTCGATCCGGAGACGGCGCACGAGCTTGCCATAAACTCCATGGCCCTTGGGCTGGGAGGGTCTGCTCCGAAAGACGTACCGGCACTTGCCACCCGCGCTTTCGGACTCCGCTTTCCGAACCCAATTGGTCTGGCTGCGGGTTTCGACAAAAATGCGCGCGCCGTTCGCCCCTTGGCCAAACTCGGATTCGGCCATGTGGAAGCGGGCACCGTCACACCACGACCGCAATCCGGAAATCCCCAACCGCGCCTGTTCCGCCTGCCGGAAGACGGCGCGATCATCAATCGCATGGGGTTCAACGGCTGCGGAATTGACCGGTTCTGCCGCAATCTCGCACGCCTGCATCGCCCGATGCCTAATGGCCGCACACGCGGTGCGACAGTGCCGCTGGGCGCGAACATCGGCATTAACAAAATCGGCGCAGAGCCTCTGCGGGATTATCCGGAACTCGTCTCGCGTGTCAGTCCCTATGTGGACTACGTGACGATGAACCTGTCCTCACCCAACACGCCCGGCCTGCGGGACCTTCAGTCCGCCCAGATGCTGACGGACCTGCTGAGCGCCATCAACACGCGCAACCCGGATCGTCTGCCTCTGCTGGTCAAGCTGGCCCCGGACATGGACGACAGCTCCTACGAGCCCATTCTTGAGGCTGCCATTGCGGGCGGGGCACAAGGACTAATCCTGACCAACACGACAATTGCCCGCCCAACAAATTTAACGAGCCCCTTGGCAGCCGAAACCGGTGGGTTGTCTGGTAGACCTCTGGCGTCCCGGTCGCGCGAAGTTCTCAAGGTTGTCTCAAACCTGAACAAGGGCCGCATCGCGCTCATTTCCTGCGGTGGTATCGAAACAGGAGAAGACGTGCTGGACCGTATCCGCATGGGGGCAGACATGGTCCAGATCTACACATCTTTCGTGCTCCAGGGGCCCGCTCTTCTCAGTCGCCTTAAAACGGAACTTCTGGATGCCATGCGTCGGGAGGGGTTCGAAACCATTGCCGACGCACACGGGACCGCTCTTTCCGTCTGAAGCCTGCGTCTCGTTTCAAAATAAAGCCATCAATACCAGCGCCTTTGCCCAGTCCGGCAGAGGCGCTTTCTTTTGCTCACCCGCCGAAAGAGACACCGATCGTCGCCTCTGCAAGGCTTTCCTGAACCTTGTGGCTCTTCAGATCGTTAAAACCCAACATCAAAACCAGGAGTGAAAGCCCCACATGCAAGAGCCCCACCTCACAGGGCCGGAAACCCGCCGGCGAACCCGCTTTACGTGCAGAAGCGCTTTCCTTGCCCTGACGCTCTTGTGTGGCGTACCGATCACAGGCCATGCCGCCCCCGCTGCGGCCCCGCAGGCAGCAGCACCAACAACAACCCAGAAAGCCGTTGTGGACAAGAACGGCGGTCTGGGCTGGACGGCCGTGTCGGATACGATCAACCGCCAGCTTGAAGACAGTTCAGCAACGCTGAAACAGATCCTCAATGTTCTTAACCGGACAGACGCCAATCTTGGCAGTACCGAGTTGGACAATCTGTCTGCGCGTGCTCAGCGTGTTCAGCAGAATACGCAGGACGCACTGACGCAGATCCAGAATTACGACGACATCACGGACTCCTATCTTCAAATTCTTGGGCCCAAGGCCGCAGAAAACGAAGACCCGTCTGTCACGGAACAGCGCGCGCGACTGCAGCAGAACTCCCAGGGTGTGAAGTCCGCCCTGATGCGGTCCAAGCTTTACAATCTTCAGGCCAAGCAGCTCAATTCCGCCATCGCCACGCGTCGGACACGTCTGCAAAATGCTGCTCTGTCTGAACGGACAGTCTCTCCGCTGGCGCCCAAATTCTGGCATGCCCTCCTGACAGAACGCCCGGAAAACAAGTCGTCGCTCCATGAAGACGGCGTGCTGTCAGCATGGATGATGCTCCTGATCGGCACGGCGGGAACATTGTTCCTGATCGGGATTGCGTCTCCTGTCATTCTGCGTCTGTTAAAGCGTGCGGGGGCGAAATTCCGCTCATCCGCAGAAACCGGCGTGAAGGATGCACTCGCAAGCAGCATCATCGCCATCACGCTTAATGGTATTCTGTGTGCCCTTCTGGGAGGAATTACCTGGCTGATCTGGAGCGCCGCCGTACTCGACGCCGATGGTGGCCCCATCGCCGCCGTTCTGGGCGAGAGCCTTCCAATCTGTGGCTTTATCATCGGGGCCGGACTTCCGGTTTTTGGACGAAAAGGTGTTCTGGAGGGCAACCCCAACGAACGCCGTGCCCTCCGTGGTGTGGACTGGATGCTGGCACTCAGCATTCTTGTCCTGAACCTTCTTCGCTCTTTCCGCGCTCAGGATGTCTTCGGCCCCACGCTTCAGACCGTCCTGGAAATGGCGTTCTCTCTGGCGATCGGCATCTGTGCAATCGACACCTTCCGCCGGTTGGGCAAGCAGGACGATACACGCCAGTTCGCACCCACCGCGCTGGGACTGTCTTCCCTGATTTTTGGCATCTCGCTCATTGCCGTGCTGCTGGGATATGTCTCCTTTGCATTCTCCCTGAACGGCTGGCTCCTGTCATTGGGAACAGGCCTGGCCGTCGTTGTGCTTCTGGGACTGTGCTGGCGTAGCATTCTGGATCATCTTTTTGATCCAGAGGGCCGCTTTAGTGCACGTCTACACCCGCTCGGCCTGTCTTCGCGTCGCCTCACGCAGATCGGTGTTCTGCTTTCCGGCATCGGGAACATCCTGCTGCTGCTGCTGCTTTTCTCGATCGCTCAAACCGACGGAAGCTTCAGCATGGGCGATATCGGCAGCCGCCTGCGCCTGCTGTTCGTCGGCAATACCATCCATGGCGTAAAGATCTCGCTGGATACGGTCGTTCTCTGCGTCGTGCTGGTAAGCGTCGCTTACTACATCATTCGCCAGACAAAACACTGGATCAGAGATCGTTTCCTGCCCACCACGCAGCTTGATATCGGTGCCCGGACATCCATCCTGAGCATTTTCACTTACTGCTCGTGGATCCTGGTTGGCCTTGGCATTCTGTCCATTGCTGGACTGTCTGTTCAGAACCTCACCTGGGTGGTGAGTGCGCTGTCGGTGGGTATCGGTTTCGGTCTTCAGTCCATTGTACAGAACTTCGTCTCCGGCATGATCCTGATGGCAGAACGACCAGTCCGGGTCGGGGATATGGTGGAAATTGCGGGCGCAAAGGGTGACGTCAAGCGCATCAGCATCCGGGCTACGGACATTGGCCTTGGCGACGGTTCAACGCTGATTGTTCCGAACTCGCAGTTCATCACGTCCAGCGTCAAGAACTGTACCCTGTCCGGCTCAACAAGCGCTCTGACACTGAACTTCAAGGTGCCAACCACGACCGATCTGGAAAAAGCCAAATCCCTGCTCATTGAGGTGGCTGCCCAGCGCTCTGAAATTCTGTCCAATCCTGCTCCTGTGGTGCGGATCAGTGCGCTCGCAAGCTTTAGCCTCACCATGAGTCTGACCGTCCGGATCCTGTCTGCCCGAGATGCATCCGCCATACAGGATGCAATCCTTTTCGATGTTTTCCGCCGCTTCAATGCGGAAAATGTCACGCTCACAACTGCCTGATATTTCCGAGTGCCCCGTGGAAAACCTCGCTTTTCCACGGAGCGTCTTTTAAGGTGATGAGTGTCTGAACCGCAGGGACACAGACCATGCCGCCATCACATATTTCCGAACAGAACAGCTCTGGGCAGCTTTTCCATCTGCCCATTCGGGCACGTATGCTCGCCGTCAACGAAGCTGCTACTTATCTGGGATTGTCACTGCGCCGTTTGAGACTGCTTTCCATGCTCGGAACAGGCCCAGAGCGCGGTCATATGCCGAATGGGAAGCCCGCGTATCGACGGGAAGACCTCGAGAACTATCTCGTTCACCTCTACGGCAAAGCTGATATTTCCAGCACTGAGATGGCTCGCCGCAGAGCAGAATACGCCAATCAGCGTAATTCCAGCCTTGAGCGCTTGCAGACATATCCAAAAGCTACTCTTCCCCCACCGGACCCCTTCATGATGATGGCCACGAATGGGGAAGTATGCCAGCATATGGTGTTCTTCATCCTGAAGGTCATGGCCATTTTTGGCTTTATCCTTCTGTGTATTTCACCCACACCACTCCTGCGTACCCACTTCAACTGAGTCGAAATTAGCCCCGTATGAAAGTTGCCGTTGTTGCCATCGTCCGCGATGAGGTCTCTGATATCCTCTGGTGGCTCGGCTGGTATGTCAGTCTTGGCGTGGATACCATCATCGTCTTTGATGACGGCTCAAAAGACGGCACGGATCGCATTGTTGCCGATGCGGCCTGTGTGCACGATATCCGCCTTTATCGCATCGAGAGTGCTGGCGGATCTCATACGGAAAGACACCGGAAAATCCATGCAGAAGCTCTTGAACATCTTAGAGACGAATTCGACTGGGTCGGCTTTCTGAATGTTGGCGAATACGCGTTGCTCCCAACCCACAACACTCTCCATCAATTCCTAGATGAGATGGGTGGCGATGTTGGCGCAATCGAAGTCAATTGGCGCGATTACGGTTACTCAGGCCATGTTACGAAGCCCCACGTGGCCGCCTTCCACACTGGCCCACACCATAAAGCTGAAAGCAGCATAAACGGTCCCGCTAAGTCTTTTGTCCGCCCCAGGTGCTGGAGCGGACAATGGTCCAATGTGGATTATTTTGATGTTGCACCATATCGTTACGTTGATGCCTTAACTCAGGATACAGTGTCCTCAGATACGTCAGACATTACGAAAGATCGTTCACAGAGCGACAATAACGTTCGACCTGATTCACATGGCATCGTGGAAGCCAATCGCGGTGACATATACGGTTCGAGCACCCGAGATAAAACTAACGCGATGCAAGATTGGGTACGCCGCGTCATACAACAAGGATATGCGCGTGTTCTTGATGCTCTGCCCAGTTCAGACCAACTGACACCTCTTCCGCCGTCGGTACCGACACTGCATGTATTTTCAGTCTGGTCCCATGACGGAAATTGTATCTGCGTCAGAGACACGAAACTGGAAGTGGCGGACAAATCGCCAATAATCCGTCCGCTTCTTGCAATCAGGATCGGCGAAGCTACTTCCAGAGTTTTTCTCACTACTATCGGAACAGATGGCAACCCGGCATCAATCAACCCTGATGGTAATCCACATCTGCTCGATTTTTTATCTTACGATACGGTTTCCACAGCCGAGCACCGGTCTGTGGCGTTACGCCAGACAGGCAACAATTTTTTCCTGAGCGTAAATTCTGAGAGTCTAGACGAGAGCGTTCCGTCAGGCAGTCAGACTTTCAAAGACGCCGAGATCTTTCAGTTGCGGCCGTTTGAAAACACAGCTGCATCAGACGATATTCTGAACGGACCGACGCTGAGCTTCGCACGCGCCGCATTGTCTCAGCCTGTCTCTCTCGCAACCATCAGCGCCCTGGCCAAGAAAGATTTGCGCCTGACCGTTTCCGTCCTCCCCCTCCTGATGGACTTTTTAGAGGATGCAGAGCGCGAGATGCTGGAAGCCAAACTTCCAGCGTGACAGCAAATTTTAGTCCGGGAAACCTGACAGCACGACTTTCCCAATTCCTTTGCCACTCTCTAGAATTTCATGCGCAAGGCGTAGATTTTCCAGCGTGATAGGGCCCAGGGTCTGATGCAGAGTTGTCCGGAGCAGACCAGCATCCACCAGCGATGCAATCTGCCCGAGAATACGCCCTTGCACAGCCATGTCCGGCGTATTGAACGCTGGGCGCGCAAACATGTATTCCCAATGGACTGACAGTGATTTCCGCTTGAAGGGCATAATATCAAATTCGCCCGGATCATCGATCATCGCCAGCGCACCCTGCGGGGCCAGCGCGCGAACAATCGCATCTTTGTGCTGCCCGGTTGCCGTCAAACCGGCCACATATTGCACATGCGGAAGACCAATACGGGCGAGCTCCTGATCGAGCGGTCGACGGTGATCGATGACATGATGTGCGCCCATGGATTTGCACCATTCCACGGTCTCAGGCCGGGATGCAGTTGCAATGACCTTCAGGCCAGTCAGGCGACGCGCGATCTGCGTGAGAATGGACCCGACGCCTCCCGCCCCGCCGACAATCAAAAGCGCATCCGGGCTTTCCATTTGCCCGGCCGTGAGACCCAGACGGTCAAATAGCAGCTCCCAGGCCGTTAAAGCAGTCAGAGGCAGAGCCGCAGCTTCAACATCCGTCAGGCTTTGCGGGGCACATGCAACAAGGCGCTCATCCACTGCCTGAAAGCGGGCATTACTGCCCTGCCTCAGATTACTGCCAGCGTAGAAGACACGATCACCCGCACGAAACCCGCGAACCTGACCACCCGTTGCCACAACCCGACCCACGGCATCGTAACCCAGAACGCGCGCCTCTCCTTCTGGAGGAGCGACAGATCGGAGCTTTGTATCAACCGGGTTCACGGAAACAGCCGAAACCTCGACAACAACATCCCGCGGGCCCGGCTCGGGGGTCGGGATATTCAATTCCACGAGCGCATCTGTTTCTTCGATGCGGGTCGCACGGGTGTGTCCGAAGGCTTTCATCACGGGCTCCGCAGGGTACTCAGGAATTACGATCCATCAGCATGCTTGTCACAGCTGATTTGAAAGGAAGAAGGCGGTTGGCAACGGCCAGGCCCAACTTTCTGGCAGCCAGAAATGGCGTCTCGTCACGCGTATAAACTGTCGCGATCGCATTGGTTGCAGCAAACAGTGGCGCCGTCGCCATCCGATGGGTCCGGGCGAACTTCGAGAGCACGATGGGTCCCCCCGCATCTCCAGGTCCATCAGCGATGGCACGCGCAAGCGTTTCCTGTCCTTTAAGACCCAGATTGAAGCCATGCGCCGTAATCGGATGCATCCCCACGGCAGCATCCCCAATCAAGGCAAAACGCGGCGCATGAAAGCGATGAGCATAGACCGCTTTCAAAGGATAGGAACACCGCGGGCTCTCCAGCTCCATTGGACCCATACGTCCCTGCGTCCGCTCCGTGATCTCGGCGTTGAATGCGTCAGCTTCGAGCGTCTTCAGACGCGCAATTTCATCGTTTTCCAAGGTTAAAACGAGCGAGGACGAAGCCCCTTCACGCCCGTCAGGAGCGATTGGCAAAAGGGCAATTGTCTGTCCCTCGTCAAACCACTGAAGCGCGGTATGAGCGTGACTTTCCGGATGATGCATCCGACAGACCAGAATGCTCCGGCCAAAATCATGAACAATTGCACCGATGCCCGCATTGTCGCGCAATCGCGAGAAGCGTCCATCTGCTCCGACCAGAAGATCAGCAGTCAGTTCCGTACCATCTGTCAGTGTTACAGAGGCGGACTGCGCGTTATGTCGTGCCGTCTCAATCCCTTCCCCGGCGCGGATTTCGAGGCCCGGTGTCCGCTCTGCCACACGATACAGAGCGCGGCGGATCAGATGATTGGCAACAAGATATCCAAGTGCGTCAGGGCCATCGGCTGGCGCATCAAACAAAAGCGGCGGACTGCCGACCGTGCCGGTTTCAATGCGCGCCGTGTGCATGGGGCAGATGGACGTTGCCGGGATCTCAGCCCAGGCTCCTGCATCTTTCAGCCAGTTCGCGGCGTGATGCGTCAGAGCAATTTCTCGCCCGTCAAAAGGCGGATCAGCCAGCACAGATACTGGCGAGCGCTCAATGACACAAACCCTGCGACCATCCCGGGCAAGAGAAATGCCACAAGCCAGACCAACCGGGCCGCCACCCGCAACAATCACATCATACCGCATTCTGTTCAGCCTGCGTCTGCATCGAATGTAATGGGCTCGCCTTTCCAGACTGCCATATAATTTTCGATCTCCGGGCGCTTACGACCTTCGACCGGCTTTTCCGGCGTTCCGACGAAGAGGAAGCCCGCAAGACGATGCGGATCTTTCAACCCAAGCGATTCGAGAAGCGCACGGTCTTCGCAGAAAGGTCCCGTAACCCAAACCCCGCCAAAACCTTCGGCATGCAACGCGTTAAGAACATTCATCGCACCGGCAGCCACGGACATTTCCTGCTCGATGACCGGGATCTTGCCGTCAGGGACAATGTGCATCCCCAACGCAATAATCATGGGCATGTTGGAGAAGCGATCCCGTCGCTTTTCCTTCTTGGCAGATGGGGCGTCGGGCTCCTGCCGTTCCATGGCTTCCAGCACCACCTGGGCAAAGGCCTCCCGATGCTTTCCTTTGATGACCGTGTAGCGCCACGGTCGCATCCGGCCATGATCCGGCGCTCGCAAACCTGCAGACAGGATATTGCGAAGCTGCTCGCCCTTGGGGGTCGGCTCAACGAGGTTATCGGTCGAGGCGCGGGAGAGAAGGAAGTCGAGGGAGGAGTGATGATGTGCCATGGTTCAGATATGGCGCGATCAGCCTCATCCGCCAAGGGGGCGACAGAGTCTCGCCCAAACTCTTGAAGACAGGTGACAGTCTTCCCGTTCTGCGGCACTCTAGGACCCTTCTTTTTCATCCTTTATCTCAGGGACAGCGTGGAAATAACCCTCCCGCTGGTGTAGCAGAACCACCATGACCGAACCCCGTCACGCCCGTCTGCACCGCGCGACAAGCGAAACCGATATCACCCTTGCCCTGTCTCTTGATGGGCAGGGACGCTCAACCGTGGACAGCGGCATCGGCTTTTTCGACCATATGCTGACGGCACTCGCCAAACATGGCGGCTTCGATCTGGAATTGCTCGCCAAGGGTGATCTGCACATTGACGGGCACCATACGGTCGAAGATGTTGGCATCGTGTTTGGGCAGGCTTTCCGTCAGGCGATCGGGGACAAGCGCGGCATCGAGCGCTTCGGTCATGCACTGGTGCCGCTGGACGAAGCCCTGTGCGAAGCCGTGGTGGATATTTCCGGCCGCCCCTATCTGGCGTGGAACGTGGTTTTCCCACGCGAGAAGATCGGCACGATGGATACCGAACTTTTTGAAGAATTCTTCCGTGCTTTTGCAATGTCGGCGCACATCGCGCTGCACCTGACCTGCAAGGCAGGAACAAACGCCCACCATATTGCAGAAAGCGGCTTCAAAGCGGTGGCCCGGGCCCTACGCGTTGCCGTCTCGATGGACCCCCGTGCGGCGGGCGCCATTCCCTCCACCAAAGGCGTCCTGTGAAGCTTTTCACGCCCTGTACGGACCCCGCCTCATCGCGGCCGCTGGGTTTGCCTGTCATGGTGCAGAACGGCTTTTCCTGGCGTGTCATGTTTTTCGGATGGCTGGGCCTTCTCACTTATGGCGCCTGGATCTCCGGACTTCTTGCCGCAGCCGTGTCCATCCTGCTGCATGTCTTTATTGCTTCACGGTGGGACATTGCGATTATCGTAGGTATTCACGCTGTCCTTGCCACGTTCACGGCAGAAATCCGTCTGTGGGAAATGCGCCTCAATGGCCGCCAGATGGGCCTGCCAATCCCTGCTCCAAGCAAGGACATTGCGCTGATCCGCTGGGCGGACCGGCACACATCACCTGTTAGCCCCCCGGAGTTCCCATGCGCGTCGTCGTAATTGACTATAATGGTGGCAATCTTGCATCGGCCGCTCAGGCCGCCAAAAAGGCTGCGGCATTACGTGGACTTGACGCAGACGTCACCATTACGCGCGATGCAGACGCCATCCTGAACGCCGATCGCCTTATCCTGCCAGGTCAAGGCGCATTTGCCGATTGTGCCGCAGGCCTTGGGCCGGATCTTCGCAATACTCTTGAGACTGCAACGGCTAAAGGCACGCCTTTCCTTGGCATCTGTGTGGGCATGCAGCTTATGAGCGAATATGGCCTGGAGCACGGCCGTACCGAGGGGCTGGGCTGGATTTCAGGTAATATTCGTCGCATGGATGAAGCCGCCAATGCAGGTCTGCGCCTACCCCACATGGGCTGGAACACGCTTGATTTCAAACCGGGCGCACATTTGCTGACGCAAGGCCTGGAGCCCGGAATGCATGGCTATTTTGTTCATTCCTATGCCTTGCATGACGGGCATGAAGACGAACTGGTGGCGACCGCACAGTACGGAAATTCGGTCCCCGCCATTGTTGCGCGCGGCAACCGGTGCGGAACACAGTTTCACGTTGAAAAAAGCCAGACTGTTGGCCTGACCATCATGGGCAACTTTCTGAGGTGGACGTCATGACCGTTGTTTGCGAACGGGTCGTTTCATCCCTCTCGCCGGATGACATGGAAGCGCTCTGCGAAGCAGTAACGGCAGGCATTCTGGATGGCGGCGGTTTCGGCTGGCTCCAGCCGCCCGGAAATCAGGCTCTGGAGCGTTATTTCGAAGGCCTGCTTCTGGTGCAGGAGCGCAGCCTGTATGTGTTGCGCGAAGACGGCATCATTTGTGGTGCGGGACAGCTTGTGCGTCCGCCTTCCAGCTACGAAGCTCATGCCGCCATAGTCAATCTGACAGGCTTCTTTGTTGCACCCTACGCCCGAGGGCGAGGACTGGGGCGCGCTTTGATTCAGGCTATGATCCAGGGCGCAAAAGCCATGGGTAGCAAAGTTATCAACTGCGACGTGCGTGAAACGCATGCTGCTGCCATCGGGCTGTTCCGGTCGCTCGGTTTTGAGCACTGGGGCACCCATCCCTATTATGCACGGATCGGAGGCCAGACGGTGCGCGGACTTTTCTTCTCCAAACTACTCGCCGGTGAACATGAAGCGGCCCGCTGGCAGTCCAGCATTGCTGCACCGGATGCTGGCGGCGCGCCTGTTTCCTCCGAGACCACCAAAAGCCATCAGGGCCTGATGCTCTACCCCGCCATCGACCTGAAAGACGGCGCCTGCGTCCGGCTTCGCCGTGGCGAGATGGAAGATGCCACTCACTATTCCGACGACCCTGCGGCACAGGCCAAGCTGTTTGAAGAAGCAGGCTGCCGCCATCTGCACGTCGTTGACCTCAATGGTGCTTTCGCTGGCAAATCGACGAATGTTCCAGCCATTGAATCCATTGTGAAAGCTACTGGTCTGCCGGTGCAGCTTGGTGGCGGCATCCGTGATATGGCTGCCATTGAGCGCTGGCTGGAAGCCGGCGTTTCTCGCATCATCCTCGGTTCCGTGGCGGTAAAAGACCCGGAACTGGTCCGACAGGCCGCGCGCGCCTTCCCGGGGCAGATTGTTGCTGGGATTGACGCCCGCCAGGGCCGCGTTGCAACAGAAGGCTGGGCAGAAGTTTCGGAACTTGAAGCCAACGATCTGGCACTCCGTATGGAAGATGCAGGCGTTGCCGCCATCATCTTCACCGAAATTACCCGCGACGGGATGCTGGCCGGGCTTGATCTCGAACAGACGGCAGACATGGCGCGCCGCCTCTCCATTCCCGTCATTGCAAGCGGTGGCGTCGGCACCCTCGACCATCTTCGGGACCTGCGCACTATTGCCCGCGACGTACCGGGCATTTCCGGCGCCATAATCGGCCGGGCGCTGTATGATGGGCGTATTTCCCTCAAGGACGCCCTGGACGTACTCGGTTCATGCTGAAACTCCGCGTCATTCCCTGCCTTGACGTCAAGGACGGCCGCGTCGTCAAAGGGGTGAACTTCGTCTCCCTGCGTGATGCAGGTGATCCGGTGGAGCAAGCCAAGCTTTACGACGCTGCCGGTGCTGATGAGCTGACATTTTTGGACATCACGGCCAGCGTCGAAAATCGCGATACCATTCTGAATGTCGTACGCCGCACGGCAGAAGCCATCTGCCTCCCCCTGACGGTAGGTGGTGGCGTTAGGACCTGTGAGGACATGCGACGCCTGCTTCTGGCTGGCGCCGACAAATGTGCCGTGAATTCGGCGGCGATCACGCGCCCTGAACTGATCCGTGAAGCCTCGCAACGCTTTGGCAGCCAGTGCGTGGTCGTGGCGATTGATGCGCGGTCGAATGGGCGTGGTGGCTGGGAAGTCTATGCGAAAGGCGGCCGCGAACCCACCGGACTGGATGCGGTGGAATGGGCCAAAAAGATGCAGGATCTGGGCGCAGGCGAAATCCTGCTCACCAGCATGGACCGTGATGGCACGAAGTCCGGTTTCGATCTGGATCTGCTCAGAGCGGTCTGTGGTACAGTGACCATCCCTGTGGTTGCATCCGGCGGCGTTGGCGAATTGCATCATTTTGTTGAAGGCGCGCAGGTTGGCGCAAGCGGCCTGTTAGCCGCCAGCGTCTTCCATTTCGGACAGTTCCGCGTTGGGGACGTCAAACAGGCACTGAATGAGGCCGGCCTTCCGGTCAGACTTGGAGAATAAGGCAATGGCAAAAGCAGCAAAGCCGGAAGAGCGCAAAACGACACCGGCCAGAGAGCACGTGCTGGAGCGCCTGTTCGAAACCGTTCAGTCCCGTCGCGGCACAGACCCGACGCTGAGCCATTCAGCCCGTCTGATGGCCCGTGGCCGCAACAAGATCGCCCAGAAATTTGGCGAAGAAGCTGTTGAGTGTCTGATCGAAGCCGTCAATGGCAATCGCAAGGAACTCGTCGGGGAGAGTGCTGACGTTCTTTATCACCTCATCGTCATGTGGGTGGACGCAGGCGTCTCTCCCGACGATGTCTGGGCAGAGCTGAAGCGTCGCGAAGGCACGAGCGGGATTGCCGAAAAAGCATCGCGCCCCAAGGAAAAGCTTGGTTAAGGGACAAAGCCATGACGTACGACCATAGTAATATCTTTGCGCGCATCCTCCGTGAGGAGATCCCGTCCCGCACGGTTTACGAAGACGACTACGCGCTGGCCTTTCACGACATCGCCCCGCAGGCACCTATCCATGTGCTGGTCATCCCCAAAGGGCCATATGTCTCCATTGCGGACTTCAGTGCGACAGCGTCAGCCGATGACATTACTGGCTTCTGGAGAGCGGTCGCAAAAGTGGCTGAAGCAGAGGGCCTGACGAAAGACGGTTTTCGCCTTATCAGCAATTCCGGCGCCAATTCAGGCCAAGAAGTTCCTCACTTCCACGTCCACCTTTTTGGCGGCGCGGCACTAGGCCCTTTGCTTTCGCAAAAACTGTAAAATAATACTTGCAAACCCTGAGGGCCTCTTCTATTAACGCCCTCGCTCTGGTCCCATTCGTCTAGAGGCCTAGGACACTGCCCTCTCACGGCGGCAACAGGGGTTCGAATCCCCTATGGGACGCCAATCTTTCCAATGACTTAGAGTTCTGGTCGCGGAATGATTGACTGCTTTTGGGCCCACCTTGGGCCCGCCACCGGAAAAGACGATGAGCACATGGTCCCAATGGGCCCATGAAAAGGCTATGCTGGGCCCAAGCGAGGCTCACCATGAAAGACCGAATCACTTCTACCAAAATCGATCCTGCGACCGGCCGCGCTCTCCCCGCAGGTGTCGAGTATCGCGGCAAAGGTCAGTATCGGGCCCGCAAGCGCATCGCCGGCGGCGAGAGAATCCATCAGACCTTCTCATCGGCCAAGCTGGCCCGACGGTGGTTGGATACGACATCTGCCAAACTCGAACTCGGCCAGTTTCAGGATACGCGCCCGCTTGAACGCCAGACCGTCCGTGAACTGGTCGAGCGTTATGTGCGTGAGGAGATGCAGGCGCGGGAGAATGATCGCAAGGGTCATATCCCCGCCATCCTTCAGGACGAGATTGCACAATTGGCACTGGTCGACCTGACTTCGACAGCAGTCCGTGGCTTCCGGGACCGGCTGGCTGACAAATACAGCGCAGCCACGGTCGTCAAACGACTCAACCTGCTCGCTGCGATCTGCCAGCACGCCATCGCGGAATGGGATGTACCTTTTGCGAAGAACCCGGCCGCCGCAACCGCAGTCAAGCGCCCGGCAGGCGCGGATAAAAAACGCAACCGGCGCCTCGTTGGCGACGAATACGAACGTCTTTTGGAGGTCATGGCTAAATCACCCTGGCCCGATGATGTCGCATTCGTGCGGTTCGCCATCGAACAGGGAACGCGACGGGAAGAGGCCCTGACGCTCCGCTGGCGCGACATCGACTTCGACCGACACTCACTGTCCTTTGCCAAGACGAAAACAATGCATCGCGCCATCGAACGTGGGCCGGAAATCCGTCCGCTGACACCCGGTGCGGCGCGCCTGCTTCGGACCCTTCAGACACAACGCAGATCCAGCCAGCCCGGAGATCTCGTATTCGACATCGGTAGCAAGGATGCTTTCTCCGTTCGGTTCGGACGGATGACGAAGAAAGCTGGCCTTCGGGACCTCACGTTTCACGACCTTCGCCATGAGGCGACAAGCCGTCTCGCAAGGATTTACACGAACCCCCTGGAACTTCGCCGCGTGACGGGTCACAAAGATATCAAGTCTCTGGACAGGTACTACCAGCCTCACACGGAAGATCTGGCCGCGAAAGCCATCGCGTATGAGAAGCGTAACTGTGCCGACAAAGAATAGCGCTTCCGTCAGGCTGTCAGACAGGACAGCCTGATCAGAGCCATAAGCAACAGAGCAGCAATCACAATCCAGAAACTGAAATCCAAACTGAAGACCAAACTCTCTCCGCGCCCCCGCCGCTTTTTGCGGAGCTGTTTTCTCTCGGTCTCAAGGAGCTTCCGCTCAAGGAAATCATCAAGCGCAGCCATCGGAAAACACCGCACCCGACCGATTTTCAGCGACTGGATTCCCAAGGTATCATGCTGGTTCCGGAGTGTTCCTTCAGCCAAACCGATATACGCTGCTGCTGCCGCGTAACGTAACACCCCACGAGACTCTCTTGCTACAGCTTCGCTTTTAACCGACGACATGATGGTGCTCCGGTTTTGGAAGACCGATTGAACATAGGATCCGGCAAGGTCGTGCTTTCAGATCCCCGTCATCCGCTATTGTCCTGGACATCGTCACAACCTCCATGAGGGGAAGCTGACTTCAATCGATAACTCCGGGCGTGAGCATCGAATCACTTGCCAATTTCCCTGTTACAATCAGGGTAAGAGACATTCCTGAAACGGCAAGACGGTTTTTTCGTGATTTTTGACACCGTTCGGTTCCACTCCGGATACCAAAACTGATGTCGTGCGCTAGCATTTCTGGCGCGGGAGCTCCGGTTCCGGACATCCCGCGCCCCAGACATCGATCCTTGTCCTTATAGCGACATTTCTCTGTCACGCCCGTCGTCAGCGATCTGGTCCACCAGAGACTGGCACAGTGCCTTCAGGTCCTCCGGACGCGCCAGCAGATCGAGAAAGATACAGACCGGGGTGATGCCGACACGACGGTAAAAGGCTTCACGCCGCTCGAAGCGCTCCAACCCCCGTAACTCGTGGTCGTTCCGGGTAATGCGATTGGGTCCACAGGAACCGATGACCTCGATAAAGCAGGCAGCATTTCTCCTGCGCAATGTCAGGTCCGCCTTCTCCGCCCCGAGGTCAGCCATGATCGGCTGATGGAGATCGATTTCCATATCCTCGTGCTTCAAAGACTCAAGAATCTGGTAAACGACACGTTCGGGAAGGGATTCCAGTGTCTTGCCATTGGACGCGATCTTCCCTGTCGGCGGCAGATCAGGCCAGCGAGCCCTTGCCTGCGTATCGACGCGCGCCCAGTCCCGCTGGCCAGACTCACCGATGAACACCAGATGTTGGCCGGCGGGGCCGAGGTAGCGGCAGATGGCCTCGCTCGGTGGAGCACCGAGGTCACGGGCCAGGTCTCGATAGGTGATAAGATCAGTTTCGGTGGGGTAAAAATGGGACGGTGTAGCGTCGCCTGAGAAACGAGACATTGTTTTTTCCATGAAGAAATAAAAACAGACGCGACACGAGCGCGCCTGTTGATGAAAGAAACGGGTGTGGGTGTAAGCGAGGATGGAGAGCCTCAGTCGCAGCCGAAGCTTTCGCCTAGCAGCAGTTTGTCGGCCAGGCACCGGACCTTGCATCCAATCAGGCGGGTCAGAATGACGACGCCCTCCATGATGCGATCGTCCGTATTACCAGCAAGCGACTGACTCAGGGCAAAGTCGAGCAACCCGTGCAACGCCACGACTTGCATGAGATCCACCTCCACGGCGGAGGAAATTGTTGTATGATCTGACATTGATATTCTCGTTTGGAAGTATTGCGGGACGAGGAACCCACACGCAAAAAACCGACACATAGCCAGAAAAGAACAAAATCCTTTGGGGAATTTAGGGTGTGAGACCTCAAAAGTTCCAGAACAAAAACCAAAACAAATAAAACAATTATAAGTCCAATAAACAAAACGAATAATACAAACCGAAAAAACTTTGCGAACATAATAAAGGCCGGGCGGTAAGTTCCGCCCGGCCTTTGTTTTTTATTCTCGGCGCGCATCCATGATTCGTAGAAGCGCAATCGCGGCCGTGATTGCGGGAACGTCACGATCCACTGAATCCCGATACCGGATCAGGGCAGGCAGAAGCATCGTAAACAGCAGAGCGTCGCGATCGAGCGCGTCGTGAGGTTGATTGGTATCCACAGGAAGTCTTCCCTGAGACTTGACACCCAGAGCGCGGACTGAAAACGGTGACGGTACAATCCTTACAGCTCTTTTGGGGAAACGAGGGTATCCCGCTTCGAAGGCCCCACAGGAGTTCTTTTAGTACTATCTATTCTGTACTCGCGCGCGGGCGCGCGCAGGGGTAGTTCGATCGCTGCTTCGTCACGTCACTCCCCGACATAATGCCCGGTTTCAGCGAGATCCTTTGCGAAGGCCAGGCCGAATTTTTTCCAGCCATCCCCGAAATTGTCGTAGGTCACCAGAAACACCTGCTGCGGGCGGATGAACTGCGGGGCAAAGACCTCCAGCACACGCGGATCACTGGCCCAGCCCGGCAGCTGTTCAGGCGTCATCAACACGGCAACCGTAATCCGCTGATGTCCGGGCTCAATTGTCTGGAGCGGTCCGAACTCCAGCACCCGCTGCCGCACGAGCGCGTAGCAGTAGCGCGACGCCGAGGTCACACCGGACGGGGGCGATGCGGTTCCGATAAGCGGCGGAATGCTCACCGCCCCTATATGACCCCGTTCATCAGGCGGGATTTCAAAATGCCCGACGATCTCCGGACCGGAGCCCAGAAACAGGTCCCCCTCAAAGCGTGTCGTCGCCTCGACATTGTCCGGCGGCGAACTCGAGGGTTTTGGCTCGGAGCTATCGTCCAGATCATGCAATCCCAATTGAGCCGCTGTAGGCATACCGGGATGGCCCGTGTGAACGACCCAGCTCACTGGCACGCGCCGCACCACGCCCGCCGCCATCAGCGCCTGCACGAACGGTGTCGGCGTGATGCTGCGCGGACCGTCGCCGAGCAGGACGCCGGTGGTGTCCGCGTTATAGGCCGCGCCCGGCTCGACCCCGGCCGTGTATCTACTGAGGATGACGGCTGACATGGGCCATGCCGCCTCACCATGAATAGCATCGCCTCGCAGCCTGAGGCAGACGCGACGGCTGTTCCCCTCCTCCAGATCACCTCGGTCACCCGGCAGAGCCCGCAGCGTCGCCAGAATATCATCGGCCGCCTGCGCGGCCTTGCGGTCGTCCGATGCCGCACAGACAGACGGGACGGAAGCGCCGGTCAAGGCGGTTGTGACCAACGCCGCCAGCAGCGGTGCGGACAGCAAGGATTTCATGGTCCGGAAACGCATGACCTATTGCTCCTCCTGATTACCGACCAGTTCCAGACCTTTCGATCCCCGATGGAAAACAAGCCGATGGCGATTATCCCTACCGTTTTCCAGATTCTGAAAGGACCCGATCGTCCTGCGGAATACAGGTGACTGCATCCAGTCCTTCAGACCATCACTCCGGTAGACAGCCGTGGCGGTCATGACATCACGCCCGGCCCAGTCCCTGTCATGGGGCTTGATCTCCGTGATGGCATTGAGGTGGAGACCAACACAGACGCCGCTGACCTGACTGATCAGATAGGGATGCAGCAGATAGAGCGACTGCTGCGGACCATTGCCCCGCGCGACCGACACGCTGTTCGGCCAGGCCAGCGTCCCCAGCGGACTGCCCCGCGCCATGAAATTCGGTTGTACAAGCTCGTAGCTGAAATCGGGATCGTTACGCGGCGTCGTGTAAATCGCGGCCGAGGCTACACCACCGGCAAGAAAGCTGACCGGCACAAGATGACGTTCGAGCACACCGCGATGCGTCAGATCGGTGACGATCTCCAGTGCGGTATCATTCGCAGGGCCAGCATAGAAAATGAAAGGATGACGATCGGGGGCTGTCCAGGGTGTCGATGCCATCCAGAACTGACGACCGGCCCAGTTCTCGAAATTCAGGCCTGGCGCAAAGCGGAACGTCAGACAGGAACGCGTGTCGATCGCCTGATGAGCTGCCAAAACCGCGCGGATCGCAGCCCTGTCACCGGATCCGCCACTGAACGAAGATACGCCTGCCCCAACGACCGCGAGGGCTGAGACACCTCCGCCGATCTGCGCAAGACGCGGCAGCCGGGAGAGCGTTAAGGCAAGGGAACGCAGCATGCTCATGTGTCACAGCCCTCCCACGTCACGACACAGACCCAGCAGATGCGTCAGTTTCCGGTTCAGGACACCGCCCAGCACGATGATGCCCTCAAGAAGCTGGGCGCCTTCACTATCGGCCTTCAGCGTATCGAGGCGACCTCGCAGAAGATGATGCTCCAGTTCCATCAGGCGGATGACGTCATGCAGTCCGGCATGCAGTTCCTCCAGCCTTGGATCGCCGAACGGAACGGGAGACAGCGAACGAACCTCATCGGTCATGACAAACCCTTCGACAGAACACGTGGTTCATGCGAGATTGGGCCCAGGATCAACGGAGACCCGCTTCACACTACGATGCAAATAGATACGCATATTCGCATATACATACAAGCGCGTTTTCGCGTAGGAGTCGCTTTTCCACACACCGGAAGAGAGATTGCCTGTGACCGTCCGTTCTCGAGCCAGGCGCCGTCGCATGTCTGATGACCAGATCCGCCTGCTGCGCGAGCGTGGCGAGCGCCTCCGACAGGCCGCCCAGAGCATCGGCATCACGCACGCGGCCAAGGCGGCCGGCGTGCCCTACACGACGCTGCGGGATTACATGAATGGCAGTGAGATGAAACTCTCCGCCGTAGCGTCTCTCGCCCGCGCCTGCGGCGTCTCGCTGGACTGGTTGGCCTTTGGTGTGGGAGCTGGTCTCGACGCGGATGGTGAATCATCGGCTCCAGTTCGTGGCGGTCATCAGGTCGTAATCCCCTGGCTGTCGCCTCAGCCGGACGAAGGTCTGCGCGTTGGCAAATCCTGGCTGGAAGCAGCACTCCCGCGTGACCCGGCAATGCTCCGTCTCGTCAGTGTTTCGGGGGACGCGATGGCGCCGACCTTGCAGGAAGGCGATCTCGTCATCGTGGATACCAGCGCCCGCTCGGTTCAGGGCGGCGCCATCTTCGCGCTGCGGGTTGAGGGTGACATTCTGCTGCGCCGCCTGGAGCGCCGATTGGGAGGTGGAATCCGGGCTCTCGCGGACAACGATCGCTATCCGCCGCAGGAACTTCAGACCGCAGAGGCCGCAGGACTGGATGTCGTGGGCGAAGTCGTCTGGTCGGGAGGATTGCCGCGCGGTTGAACTCTGGTGCAGAACTCAACGGAAACTCGTTCGTATAAATAGTAAATTATCCGCTTGTTATTGCGAAATATCGCATATAACATCCTGACAAAAGCCGCCTACTACGCGGCCATGCTCAGGAGCGCCATCATGTCGGATTCTGCGGATATCACGTCGTCGTCCTCGTCAGGCGTCCATCTGGTCAACTCGGATGTCTCTATCGGTAATGGTGCCGTGTGGACGGAAACCGAGTTGGGCGATGGCGGTGAACTCTTTGTCGAAGACGGCGGACTGGCCGTTAATACAGTGCTCGACAAGGGCGATCTGACCGTTGATGCCGGCGGCGTTGCCTCCGGCGTGACGGTCACCGGCGACTGGGATGAAAACGGTTATTTCGAAGTCGACGGCGGCACGATTACCGATCTGACTGTCGAAAATCAGGGCTGGGGCATCGTCAACAGCGGCTCCATCAACAATGTTCTGGTCACCGATAGCGGGTATATCGAGATCGCCGCTCTCGCGGACAATGTCACCGTGAGCAATGGCGGTGGCATCGAAGTAGATTCCACCGGGGTCGTCAAAAACCTGACCGTCGGCCCCGGCGGCACGTTTGGCATCCGCCCCGGCGAGGGTGGTGTGATCGAGAGCGTAACGGTCGCCAGTGGCGGCACAATCAACGCCGCAGATATATCATCTGCAGGAGGCGTAACGATCCAGAACGGCGGCAGTATCGATTTCAGCGGCATGGCCTTCCAGTCAGATGGCAGTGCAACACTTGAAGGCGATCCGGTCCTGACAGTGACCGAAGGCGGCGTTTCACGTTCGGTCTCCATCGAAGGAAATTATGCCGGGGAGCATTTCGTCCTGAGCGACGACGGATCGGGAGGCACCGTCGCCACTCTGGAGCCGGATGACGGCACGCCCTGCTTCTGCCGGGGCACGTTGATCGCGACTGAACGGGGCGAGATCATGGTGGAAGATCTCGCCATCGGCGATCGGGTGCGGACGGCCTCGGGTACCCTGCGCCCCATCCGCTGGATCGGGCATCGTTCGTATTCTGACCCGTTTGTCAGGGGCAACCGGAACGTCCTGCCCGTTATAATCCGGGCGGGAGCCTTGGGCGATGGTCTGCCGCGACGGGATCTCTCCGTCTCCCCGTTGCATGCGATGGCCCTGGAGGGCGTGCTCATACCGGCAATCTGTCTCATCAACGGGATCAGCATTCTTCAGGCGGAGAGCATCGATCAGGTCACCTATTTCCACATTGAACTCGAAACGCACGATATACTTCTGGCTGAAGGGGCGCCTTCGGAGAGTTTTGTCGATGATGACAGCCGGAACATGTTTCACAATGCCGCCGAGTTCAAAAAACTCTATCCGGATACAGCGCCAATTCCGGCAATCTACTGCGCGCCCCGGATTGAAGAAGGCCCCGTTCTTGAAGCCATCCGCACACGCCTGAATGCCGAAGCCGGGATCGCACCAACTCCAGCCTCAGGCGGCATCGTCGAAGGCTATCTCGACGAGGTAACACGAACGATCATCAGGGGCTGGGCCAGAAACCCGCACTCTCCGGAACCGGTGCGTCTGTCCCTATTTGATAATGGCATTGCCATCGGGGAAGTCGTGGCCGATTGCCCTCGTCCTGATGTCGGCGCGGACTGTGGTTTCTGTTTCGTCGTGCCGGGTGGTTTCACCCCAGACATGAGGCATGTCATCGAAATCGCGCAGGCAGATGATCCCGGCACGTCACGGAACTTTCTTGGCCATACGCCATGGATTCTGGACCAACAGACGAGCGGCCACCATATCATCGCGCGGTCGGCAGTGCCCGCGTCGTCAGCCACGATGTGCGGCTATATCGATAGCGTTTCCCGCGACCGGGTCTGCGGCTGGATTCGTGATCCTGCACAGCCCGGAGAGTCAGTCGCCATACAGGTCGTGGTGAACGGGACGATTGTAGAACGAAGCATTGCCAACGGGCGCCGTCCCGATGTGGCCGACGCCAGTGCAGGGCCGGAACGGTGTGGGTTCGATCTTCTCTTTGCCCCACCCCTGTCACCATTGACGCGCCAGATCATTGAGATCCGCAATGAGCGCACAGGAGCCGTACTGGGGCAACCGATCGTAATGGAGCCAGCTGACCGGTTCGAACCCGACCTGGAAGAGGCTGTTCGCAGGGCGATTGGTTCCGTGCAGGATTCAGAGGTTCAAAATCGAGCCCTGTCCTTTCTGGCCGCGCAGATGGAGCGCCTGAAACAGAGCCATGCCGACCATCAGTCGGGACGCATCCGGAGCTCGACACAGCGTGAACGTTCCCGTCGGGGCTTGGCGCTTCCGGCAAACCGTGCTCCAACAGCGCTTGTCATCGACAGTCGCATGCCGGATGCCCGGCGTGACGCCGGTTCGTGCGCCATTCTGTCGCATATGAGCGCCCTTCAGGCGCTTGGCTATGAGATCTCGTTCGTGGCAGCAGATGAAATGGGAAACGCGTCAACGCCACCCATGAAAAATATCGATATATGTGCGGCGCCTTTTTATAGTTCGGTCGAAGACCTGCTGCGACGGCAGGCACAGAGTTTCGACCTAATCTATCTGCACCGACAGTCTATTGCGACGCGCTATCTGCCGCTTGTTCGCCAGCACCAGTCACACGCACGGGTGATCTACGCCGTCGCCGACCTGCACCATATGAGAATTGCGCGACAGGCGGCAGTCGAGGAACGGCCGGAACTGATGGCGAGGGCACGTCATATCCGGGATGCCGAATACGCCGCCGCCCGTCAGGCCGATGCCGTTCTGACCCATTCAACCGTGGAGGCCGCGATCCTCAGGCGTGATGTGGCGGGCGTCGAAGTCCATGTCGTTCCCTGGGAGGTGGCAGTTAGAAAACGAATACCATCGTTTGATGCCCGTCAGGGGGTTCTCTTTCTTGGTAATTTCAGTCATGCGCCAAACAGTGATGCCGCATTCTGGTTGGCTGAAGAAATCATGCCGCTCGTCTGGCAACAACGACCGGATATCCACTGTGTCATTGCAGGCGCAGACGTGCCTGATAGAATTCGTCGGCTCGCAGCGCCCCGCATTGAGGTGATCGGCCATGTTCCTGACTGCGGCGTTCTGTTCGACAAGGTCCGTCTCAGCATCGCCCCACTCCGCTTTGGAGCGGGTGTGAAGGGTAAGGTTCTGGACAGTATGGCCACTGGGGTTCCGTGTGTGATGACACCAATTGCGTCCGAGGGAATGGAACTGCCCAAAGATTTTGCTGACGCGACAGGAGAAACCGCTGAAGCACTGGCTGCGCTGATCGTCAGCTTGCATGATGACTCAACGACGCACGCCAGAATGGTTCGGGCTGGGTGTCACTTTATTCGAGAGCGACATGATCATGCGAGAATTGTCGACGTATTCGGAAGGATCGCTGGAGGTACGACACGTAAACGTCAGGCCGGGTAACCGGTCTATGGTCGGCTTTTTGCGAGGCAAACGGAATATTGTCTTCCAGACCAGGAAGTAGGCGAATGCCTCCTGTTGCCTCAGCGGAAACAGAGCAGACAGGCGGCAATCGCCCTCATTTCGGTCATTTGAGCGTTTATAGTGGTTGCCCGAAAGCGGACATTGTTACGCGGAGCGCGACAGAGGGAACGTGGGACTGTCGTCTCTGACAAAGCTTATTCATCCCTTGTAACGCAAAGCGTCCAGAACAAGGGTGAACGCTGGAGAAGGCTGACGCCTGCTTGGGTAATATAGATAATAGCCATCGAATGGCTCACACCACTCTTCAAGAATTTGCATCAAAGCTCCGGAAGAAAGGTGATCTTTGACATGATCCTCAAGCATGAAAGCAATACCGTGCCCGGTCAGCGCGGCTTCTACAATCAGATTGATATCGTTGAACACAAGTTGTCCTTGCGTTTTAACCCGGATCTCTTTGCCATCGCGCTCAAACTCCCAAGAATATAATCCGCCAGAAGTCGGCAAGCGCAGATTGATGCAGTTATGGTGAGCCAGATCGTAAGGCGTTTCTGGGATAGTCTTTCCGTTCAGGTACAATGGCGAGGCCACAGCAGCCATCCGAAGGCGTGGGCTGATTGGCACCGCAATCATGTCCTGCTCCAGTCTTTCTCCAAGCCTTATTCCCGCGTCATATCGCTCAGCCACGATGTCGACGAGGCCGCCTTCGATATTGACTTCCACGTTGATGTCAGGATTTTCGGCTGTGAGACGATCAATAGCTGGCCAGAGCACTGCGCGCGCCGCGTGAGAACTTGTCGTGATCCGAACAGTGCCAGCAGGGCGATCCCGCAACTCGGTCAGTGCGGCAAGCTTCTGATCAATCTCCTCAAGGGCAGGACGTAGTGTTTCTATAAGGCGCTCACCAGCCAATGTAGGTGCGACACTCCTGGTTGTACGTGTAAGGAGCCGGAGGCCCAATCTGGCTTCGAGCCGCCGAAGAGAATGACTGAGCGCAGATTGTGAAATGCCAAGCTTGCCTGCGGCCTTGGTAAAACTGCCTTCATCAGCAACTGCCATGAACATAGCCAGACTTCCAAGATCTTCACGCCGCATTATGCTCAGGCTTTCTCACAGGTTTCATAACTAAAAGTCATAGACCCAAGAAATTTACCTTGTCTAATCGATTGATGAGTCTGGGCTTATGATTGGCGTGTTCAGAGCCTTGGCAGACGCCCAAGGATAAACACGCGGGATCAAGAAACATGCAGAAACGTCTGTTAGGCCAGAGTGGTCTGGAAGTATCAGCGCTTGGGTTCGGCTGCATGGGCCTGAGCTATGGCTATGGCCCTGCCACCGATCGCAAGGATGCTATTGCCCTGATCCGCGCAGCATATAGGCGTGGGGTCACTTTCTTCGATACTGCCGAAGCTTATGGACCAGGCATTAATGAAGAAGTCGTTGGGGAGGCACTAGAGCCGGTTCGCAATCAGGTGGTGATTGCCACCAAGTTTGGTTTCGTAAACGGCGTGCCAGCACAGGGGTTGGATAGTCGGCCGGAGCGTATTCGACAGGTTGCGGATGAAGCCCTGAAGCGCCTGCGGACTGACAGAATTGATCTCTTGTACCAGCATCGCGTCGATCCAAATGTGCCGGTCGAAGAGGTTGCCGGAACGGTGAAAGACCTTATCGCAGCGGGGAAGGTCAAGCATTTTGGCATGTCTGAAGCCGGGGCGGATGCAATCCGTCGTGCACATGCCGTACAGCCTGTTGCAGCTCTCCAGAGTGAATATTCGATGTTCTGGCGCGAACCTGAACTGGAAATTCTACCGCTTCTTGAAGACCTGGGTATCGGCTTCGTGCCATTTGCGCCTCTTGGCAAAGGGTTTCTGACTGGAAAACTCGATCCAAAGGTCGTGTTCGCCAAAGATGATTTCCGAAGCTCTGTTCCCCGGTTTCAGGCTGATGCACTGGCCGCGAACCAGGCCCTTGTTGATCTTGTCAAAGCCATTGCATTTGAAAAATTCTGCACGCCTGCACAGATCGCATTGGCGTGGCTTCTGGCCCAGAAGCCGTGGATTGTTCCCATTCCCGGTACGACGAAGCTTGATCGTCTCGAAGAAAATCTGGGAGGGGCTGATGTCAGTCTAACGGTTGATGATCTGACCCGAATTGAACAGGCGCTCAACGGTATCACCCTGCAAGGGGACCGTTATCCTGCCTCATATCAGAACCTGATCAATCGCTAAGCCACAGTCTCGGAAAGAATAATCATGACACTCACCCCGCCTGCAGTCATGCTAAACAATGGCGTTCAGATGCCGTCTCTTGGTTTTGGTGTATTCCAGGTCCCTGATCCTGCCGAATGTGAGCAAAGTGTTCGGGACGCCATTGATGTCGGCTATCGGCTTCTGGACACAGCAACATCCTATGGCAACGAGGAAGCAGTCGGACATGCGATCCGCAACCACGGGATCGACCGCAGCGATTTATTCGTCACTACCAAACTCTGGATTGAAGATGCGAGCTATGAGGGAGCCAAGGCTGCTTTTGAGCGCTCGTTGAACAAACTCCAGACAGACTATCTCGATCTTTGGTTGATCCATCAACCATACGGGGACGTCTATGGGGCATGGCGCGCAATGGAAGAACTGTATCGTGCGGGCCGTATCCGGGCGATCGGCGTCAGCAACTTCTATCCTGACCGACTGGTAGATTTCGTGCTGCACAACGAAATCACACCAGCGATCAATCAGATTGAGCTCCATCCTTTTCATCAGCAGGACGATGCGCTGAAAATCCTGAAGCAATACGATGTTCAGGCGGAAGCTTGGGGACCGTTTGCAGAGGGACGAAACGGGCTGTTCTCGAATGATCTGCTTCAGTCAATTGCGCAGAAGCATGGCAAGACCATCGCTCAGGTTGTGCTGCGTTGGTTGAACCAGCGCGGGATTGTCGCGATCCCCAAGTCAGTTCGTAAAGATCGTATGGCCGAAAATTTTGCTATCTTCGACTTTACGTTGGACGATGCTGATGTGGAGGCGATTACCACGCTTGATCAGAAAGCCAGCAGTTTCTTCGATCACCGCGATCCGGAGAAAGTCAGATGGCTGGGGACAAGAAATTTAAGGTGAGAAGTATCTTCTCAGGGGTGTCTGTGTGAATTGAGATTGTTGCGGATCTTATTCAAATCAAGTGAATGTTTTTTCGATCCATACGAGTTAAAGGGAATGTCCGAGTATCGACAATTTCGCTCATAACCGGACATTCTGTTTACCTCCCTGAACTGCCTGTCCGCTCAAGGAACATAGAGCGGACAGGCAGCAGACGCCTACATAATGGATGTTCAAACCCATAGAGTGCCGTTCCGACTGCGGACATCGTCAACAGGTCCCTGAATGTCCTACGACATGATGGCATGCGGCGTAGCGTGGTGCCGTGCTGATATCTCTATCTGCAAAGAGAGAATAGCCTATACGGAAACTTACAGAGACGAACTCACAATGACGGCGTGCCATCGGCCTTAATCCGACGAGGAGAATGCGGACTGACCAGACGATCGCATTACGCTGAAGGGACGGCAAAGGATTATGACTTGGCTAACTCTGCCGAGATTTGGGTGGGCCGGTCTAACGACCGCATTGGAGACGCTTCGCTGCTGGATCGGTTCCTCCCCCGCCGTACGGCAGGTTTCAGCTTGAGCGGTCGTTCACCCCATCTGACAGCCAGCCTCGGTGGTCAGAAATCAGCACAGGTCATCCGTCGTCTCTCCACCAGCCAGTTTCCGCACCGACATCCACCCGCACCATATCCCTGCAAAGAAAGCCAGTAGCTCGCCGCAGCAATAAACGGTCTGAATTAGACCTGAGAGCGACTGCAATTCCTGCATCTCCAGGCTGTGGATAAGTCCGTTTTTGGAGCAAATTTCAACCGCTTCTGTCGAGATGCAACAAACAGGGGGGGGGGTGCGATTTTAGGTATTTTTTTCATGTTTTTTGACATGAAATACAGGGCAAGTGCCATTTTCCCTCCCCCGCAATTTTTGGGGTGGTGTGGCGTGTTACGCGATCGAATCGAAAAGGGAGCCGAATTTATTCAGCGATAGAGGAAAGAAAAAAAGAGAAAAAGCGTAGCGATTTCATATGCATCCGAAGGGTGCGTATGAAATTGAGGTAGCGTGCCTTCCAAGCAGGGGAAAGTAGGTCAAAAGGGGGAGAGATGTTGGTGCCAGGTGTCATTTGGGAAAGAGTTGCCGGTAAATAGGGGAATCTAGGGGGGGTGGAATGTTTATATGCGGTCGGAGATGCCATTTTTTTGAGGCTGGGAGTGTCTGAGGCTGTTTGTGGTGGCAGGCCCAGTGCAGGGGAGAGCCTGAGGCTTGTTGGCGCTCTGTGTGATGAGGTTGTCGGCAATGAAGGGGTGTTATGACGCCAAGAGGGGCGAATTGTGTGGGATTTTATCCGTGTTGCCGTAGTACCGCATTTTTCGGTGTGCCCCTAGTACCACAAAAACATAACACTGTTATAATTTAAGGCCATTTTGGGATTTTATCCCAAAGGGTGTTTTTGAGTATTGTGTTAAATCAACGGGTTAGAGTTTACAAATCGAAACAAAAAGGGGTCAAAAATAGGGGTTTTTGGGGCCTTTTTGCCCTGTGGATAAGTTTGTTTTGAATCAACATCAAATTGCCCCGCAGATAGGGCAGTTACATTCCCAGAATGACGGTCATGAAAGCTCATACCGAAGGCGATTTCCTCTGGCCCATCTGTGAAGTGGACGTCCCAGACCACACCAACGCGTCAGCTAGAGGTCCGGCTTTGTCGCCCAGCACGGTTTTGAAGATGCGCTCGACACGCCGTGTCATCTCAACATTGGCACGCCGGGAGAAGGTCAGCAGCAGGATGCGGCGCGGATCAGCCCCTGAGGCGATCAGATGCGCACCCGGTGTGCGAGCGTGTTCGTCTTGCCCGAACCAGCCCCAGCGATGACCAGGATCGGCGATGAATCTGCTCCACCTGCCGAGACCCCGGTCCCATGCATGACGACCTGCCGCTGCGCGTCATTCAGACGGGACAGATAATCGTCGCTGCCCGAAGCGGGACAAGGTTCTGGATTTAATTCATTAGCGCACTTTCATCAACGATACTGAACCGACATCGCTAACCAGCATGCCGGATACGGAGAGAATTTGCATTGACTTGCTTAGCAAGATTAGAACAAATCAGGAACATATGATCAGGAAATTTGCCTGCACAAGGACCGTCGAGCCGTGACATGACTGCTGAAACCCATAAAAAACCCGGTCTGGAGACGCTACGGGCCGCGATCAGCCGTCTCGAAGGGCACAGCGACCGACGCCGCTCGGTGCTGCCCTTTGGTGTGCGCGAGATCGACGGCCGACTGCCGGGCGGCGGTCTGGCACTGGGCGCGTTGCACGAGGTGGCGGGCGGAGGCAACGACGCCCTGCACAGTGCGGCCGCCGGTCAGTTCTGCGCCGGGATTGCAGCCCGCACGCGCGGCAAGGTGCTCTGGATTGTCACACGTCAGGACATATTCGTTCCCTCCCTGAAACAGGTCGGGCTGTCAGCACGGCGGACCATTTTTGTCGAGGCCAGTTCGGATGTCGATGTGCTGGCCTGCTTCGAGGAAGGGCTGCGGCATGGTGGCCTTGGGGCCGTGGTTGCCGAAGTCGCTCGTCTGTCCATGACCGCCTCACGCCGCCTGCAACTGGCGGCTGAAACCTCTGGTTCGCTTGGCATCGCCATCCGGCGCTGGCGACGGCAGACGGATGCGGCGGATTTCGGCCAACCGACTGCCAGTGTGACCCGATGGCGGGTGTCCGTCCTGCCATCCGGACCGCTGCCGGTGCCCGGAGTGGGCCGCCCTCGCTGGCTACTGGAACTGATCCGTGCCCGGGCGGGTGAATGTGCCGATTTTGAAGTGGAGGCCTGTGACGCCAAAGGAAGGCTCGCCCCCTGTATCCCGGTCGCGGATCGTCTCTCTTTACCTGCCGCTTTGGCCGACCGATCGGATCAGGAAACGACTTGGACCAGACGCGCCCGCGCCTGAAACGCCGTTGGCTCTTGTCGGACGGGAAGGACGGCGACGAGTTGTCCTGTCGGTCGATCTTGCCGCCCGCAAGCTGGGGCTGCGCCCCGGCATACCGGTGGCCAAGGCTCAGGCGCTGTTTCCCGATCTGGTGCTGATGGACGCCGATCCCGAAGGCGACCGGCTAGGGCTGGAAAAACTTGCCCTGTGGTTCCAGCACCGGATCGCGCCCATCGTGGCCGCCGATGCGCCGGACGGCCTGGTTCTGGACACGACCGGGGCCGATCACCTGCATGGTGGCGAACTTCCCATGCTCAAGGATATGGTCCACCGCATGGTAGGAGCCGGTTTTTGCGCTCGGGCCGTAGTCGCGGACACCTGGGGGGCGGCCCACGCATTGGCTCGCTATGGCCGGTTAGCGATTGCGGCTGTCCCTTCAGATAAAACGACCTCTGCTCTGGCTGATCTGCTCGTTGAAGCTCTCCGTCTGCCCTCCCCTATCATTGAAGGTCTGGCCACGCTGGGCGTATCTCGCATCGGATCACTGGCCGCCATGCCCCGCGCACCGCTGGCGCTGCGTTTCGGCCCAGAGGTGGCCCGCAGGCTGGATCAGGCTTTTGGACGCATGGGGGAAGCCATCGTGCCAGTCCGCCAGGTGGATCCGGTCGAGGTCAGCCGGAATTTCGCCGAACCCATCGGCGCGGCCGAGACCATCACCAAATATATTGGCAAGCTGGTGCCGCTGCTCTGCCAGAGTCTGGACGAACGTGGGCAGGGCGTGCGCCGTCTCGACCTGCTGCTGCATCGGGTAGATAGCTGCACCGAGGCTATCCGCGTGGCGACCGCCATGCCGGTACGCGATGTGAAGGGCCTGACGCGGCTGCTATGCGAGAAAATCGAAACGATCAATCCGGGTTTCGGCATCGAGCGAATGGTGTTGATCGCGTCCCTGGCGGAGCCCATGGACCGGCGGCAGACGGTCTCCTCCCTGATTGCAGAGGAAGAGACCGATGTGTCCGACCTCATCGACACACTGGCCAACCGTGTCGGCATGCAGGCGCTGTATCGCTTTGCCCCCGTGGAAAGCGATCTGCCCGAACGCTCCTTCCGCCGAGTGCCTGCCCTAGCCCCCGAGGAGACAAAGAACTGGCCGGAGCACTGGCCTCGACCCACCCGGCTGCTGGCACGACCGGAACCGGTGCAGGCCATAGCGGAGTTGCCGGATCAGCCACCGCTGTTCTTCATCTAGCGGGGCGTGCGGCGGAAAGTGAAATGCGCTGACGGGCCTGAGCGGGTCTTTGGCGAGTGGTGGAAAAATGACGCCGAGCTGACCATCGCCCGCGATTACTTCCGGGTGGAGGACACCCGTGGCGAACGGTTCTGGCTTTACCGTGCCGGTGATGGTGAGCACGGCGAGACCGGCTCGCAGGGCTGGTTTCTGCACGGGATTTTTGGATGAGCACCTCGGCGCAGCGTTATGCCGAACTGCAGATCACGACCTATTTCTCGTTCCTGCGCGGGGCTTCCTCCCCCATCGAACTATTCGCACAAGCAAAGGCGCTTGGCATCGAGGCGCTGAGCATCTGTGACCGCAATTCTCTGGCCGGGATAGTGCAGGCCCATGTCGCGGCAAAAGAGGTCGGACTCCGCCTTGTTGTGGGATGCCGTCTCGATCTGGCGGATTTCCCGCCCGTGCTGGTCTACCCGATGGACCGGGCTGCCTATGGCCGCCTTTGCCGCCTGCTCAGCCTAGGCAAGGAGCGAGCCGGAAAAGGGAAATGTCATCTTCTCTGGGAGGATCTCGTCGCCTGGGGTGAAGGCCTGATCGTTGTCCTGATCCCCGACACGGCAGACGATGCTTGCGCCCTGCATCTGCGCAAGCTGAAAGACGCCTTTGCCCACCGCGCCTACATGGCGCTCACCCTCCTACGCCGCCCGAATGACCAGATGCGGTTGTATGAACTGTCGAACCTGGCACATCAGGCACGGGTGCCAACCGTTGTGACCAATGACGTGCTGTTCCATACTCATGACCGGCGCATCCTGCAGGATGTCGTGACCTGCATCCGGCACAATACCACCATTGACGAGGCCGGGTTCATCCGCGAACGTCATGCCGACCGTTATCTCAAGCCACCGCAGGAGATGGCCCGGCTGTTCGGCCGTTACCCTGAAGCCGTGACCCGTACCATGCAGATCGTGGAGCGCTGCCGTTTCTCGCTTGATGATCTGGCCTACCAGTATCCCGATGAAGTGTCCGTGCCCGGTCAGACGCCCCAGCAGGCGTTGGAAGCGCTAACATGGGAGGCGGCAGACCGCACTTATCCCGAAGGGGTGCCGGACGAAGTCCGCAAAAGCCTGCACCATGAACTCGCCCTGATCGGGCGCATGAAATACGCGCCCTATTTCCTCACGGTGAACAGCATCGTCCGCTATGCCCGTAGTCAGGACATTCTCTGCCAAGGTCGTGGGTCGGCTGCCAATTCTGCAGTCTGTTACGTGCTGGGTATCACCGCCATTGATCCGGCCCGTAACTCGCTACTGTTCGAGCGCTTCGTCTCTGAAGAACGGGACGAGCCGCCGGATATTGATGTGGATTTCGAGCATGCCCGCCGCGAGCAGGTTATCCAGTGGGTCTATGAGCATTATGGCCGTAACCGCGCAGCTCTGACCGCGGTGGTGATCCGCTATCGCGCCAAAGGGGCTTTGCGGGATGTCGGCAAGGTTATGGGGTTGCCGGAGGATCTGATCCGAACCCTCTCGGGCCAGATTCATGGCTGGGGACGTAAGCTGGACGATGACGCCCTGAATGATAGCGGCGTTGATCTGTCCGATCGGCGCATCCGCCTGACGCTGAATCTGGCTCGATGCCTGATTGGCGTGCCCCGCCATCTGTCGCAGCATCCCGGTGGTTTTGTGCTGACACATGACCGGCTGGATGAACTGGTGCCCATCGAGCCTGCCTCAATGGAGGCCCGCCAGATCATCGAATGGGACAAGGACGATATCGACGTCCTGAAATTCATGAAGGTGGATATTCTAGCTCTGGGCATGCTGACCTGCATGAAAAAGGGGCTGGATCTGCTAGCAGACCACAAGGGCCAGCATTTCACGCTTCAGAGCATTCCGGCTGAGGATCCCCGCACCTACGCCATGATCCGCAAGGCGGATACGATCGGTGTGTTCCAGATCGAGAGCCGGGCGCAGATGTCCATGCTGCCACGGCTCAAACCGCGTGTGTTTTATGACCTCGTCATCGAGGTCGCGATCGTGCGTCCCGGCCCCATTCAGGGGGATATGGTCCATCCCTATCTTCGCAGGCGTGAAGGGATTGAGCCGGAAAACTATCCCACCCCCGAACTGGAAAAGGTTCTGAGCAAAACGCTTGGCATCCCGCTGTTTCAGGAGCAGGCGATGCAGGTCGCCATGATCTGTGCGGGGTTTACCGCCGCCGAGGCCGATCAGTTACGTCGGGCCATGGCGACGTTCAAGAATACCGGTACCGTCTCGCAGTTTCAGACGCGTCTCATCGAAGGCATGCGCGACAACGGTTATGATGAGGATTTTGCAGAACGGATCTACCAGCAATTGGAAGGCTTCGGTTCCTATGGGTTTCCCGAGAGCCATGCAGCCAGTTTCGCCATTCTGGCCTATTCGTCATCGTGGATGAAATGCACCCATCCGGATGTGTTTCTTGCGTCACTCCTGAATTCCCAGCCGATGGGATTTTACGCGCCAGCGCAACTGGTTCGCGATGCGCGGGAACATGGTGTGAAAATCCGGCCCGTTTGCGTCAATGCCTCACGCTGGAACAGCACGCTGGAAGGACCAGAAAGACCTGACGGGATGTTCGCCGTGCGACTGGGCATGAGCCTGGTGAAGGGACTGGCCAATGACGATGCGGCCCGGATTGTTGCCGCACGAGCGTCATGTCCGTTTACCTCGGTTGATGACCTGTGGCGTCGGGCTGGCGTCAAAGCGGCAGCCCTCACCCATCTGGCTGAGGCTGATGCGTTCCGTCCCTCGCTCGGGCTGGCACGGCGCGAGGCGCTATGGGCGATTAAGGCCTTACGGGACGAACCATTGCCCTTGTTTGCGGCCGCGGAAGTAACGCGAGAAACGGAGGAGCCGGATGTGTTGCTCCAGCCCATGCGTGACGGGGCCGAGGTGGTGCGGGATTACAACCGTCTTGGCCTGAGCCTACGGGATCATCCCCTCACATTTCTTCGCAGGGATCTGCGAGAACGGGGCATAGTCACCTGTCGGCAGGCGCTTGCGGCAAAGGATGGGAAGCGTCTCACCGTAGCGGGACTGGTGCTGGTCCGGCAGCGGCCGGGCTCCGCCGAAGGCGTGGTGTTCGTGACGCTGAAGGATGAGAGGGCCAACATGAACGTCATCATCTGGCCGGATCTGTTCAATGCGAACCGGCGCGTGGTGCTCGGCGGCCACATGCTGGCGGTGACAGGCATGCTCCAGAAGGAAGGTGACGTCGTGCATCTGGTCGCAAAGGAGATCACCGACCTTTCCGGGTTGCTTGCAGACATCGGTAATCGCTCCTCTGCTGAGAGCCCCCATGACAGCGTTTCCGCCGATGAGCGTATCGTCGTCAGATCGCGTAATTTTCACTGACCCCCGAGGTGACGCAGCAAAATAGCACGAATCTGGCGACATCGCCTAATGAACTCGTGGTCGAACTATGCCCTCTCACCATAGCCACAAGCTGTTCGAGCCAAGCCTGATTAGCAACTGTGTTTAAGCGGCGGAGCTATCAATGCCTCTACACTTCAGTTTTATCTAAACTCAACAATTTTTTAAGGATATATGCATGGCGGTTGATGCCTCTCTCTTCTCTACTCCAAAAGCAAGCAAAGCACGCTCTCAGCCGGTTTGGAAGGAATGGCTAACAGCTCATGCGCTTCCTCTATGGAGCAATGCAGGCTTTGACGTAGCGCGTGGTCTATACCATGAACGACTTGATTGGGACGGATGTCCTGTCCAAATGAGTGAGCTGCGTCTAATGGTTCAGGCACGGCAGATTTCCACTTACTGCCGCGCCGCGCTCGACGGATATTACGACGCTTCTGTACAGGCATTGCGCTGCCTAGATACGATAGAGCAACAATATCGAGGCAGAGACGGTGATATAGGATGGATCTTTTCGCTTGCGCCGGATGGACGCCCTGCTGGTCGTCAACGCGATCTTTACGCGCATGCTTTTATTCTTTTTGCCTACGGCTGGGCAATCCAGCTGACTGGAGAAGAGAAATATCGTAAAATCGCTTATCAGACAGCCACAGAAGTCGAGCAAATATTTTCCGCACCCGATGCAGGCTATATTGATACTGTACCACCTGCAGATTCCTTACGTCGACAAAACCCTCATATGCATCTTCTGGAAGCCTATCTGGTGCTTTTCGAGGTTACAGGAGACGAATATTATCTCGATAAGCTGCACAACCTCATTGCGCTGGCCCGTAACCACCTGATCGATAATCGATCAGGTATGCTACTTGAGTTCTTCATTTCTTCATGGAAACCCGAAAACGCTGCATCACACAACCGCGTTGAACCTGGACATCTTTTTGAGTGGGCTTGGCTATTTAGCGAATACGAACGTCTAGTCTCACCGCCAGATAAAGACAAATCAGGCCTTTCAGAAGTTGCAGAGAGTTTTTTTCAGTCTGCCTGCCGTCATGGAATAGATTTGAAATCAGGCGTTGTGTTTGATGCAATGACAGAAGACGGTGTTCTCTTTGAAAAAACAGTTCGGATCTGGCCACAAACTGAATTCCTACGATTGCTTTGTAAGCGTCGGGAGCTCGGCATGGCGGACGATATTTGCGTAGACAGCCTAGGAGAGAGATTCCTGAAACGATTTACTCCAGCCCATTTGAATGGCGGCTGGATTGATCGTTTTGACGAAGCAGGTACGCCTCTAGTCGATTATATGCCCGCCAGCTCACTCTATCATATCTATGGGGCAGCGCGTCAGTTATCAGTATCTAAAGGAAAATATGAACGAATTGAACGCACCTAAAGACTGGAAGGGGAAATTCCGCTTTCGAAATGTAAAGGGCATGTCATCTGTCGTGAGCCGTCTAGTACGAAGCTCCAGAAACTGCACATCAACTAGGCGAAGTTAACATCATCATAGTACCGCCCCGTAATCGTGGAGACTCAGGTTTCGTCAATGAAGACCAGTCGCTCCAGATCGATATCGGACTGGGCAAGCTGCCCTTTCAGATTTTAGTACTGAAAAGAGCAGCTTGCCCAACCTATTTTCATGGCTTCCTTACGAAACCCATCTCAATTCCGAATGGCTTCAATGATCTGCAGAGAAGTCTCATCGCTGTCGGACATATCGACGTTATGAATTGTAGCCTGAAAGCCAATTTCCCTCAGGGACTGTGCCTTCTCATTCGCCTGCTTGAGGACCGCACAGATATATTTGCCGTTCGGCTTCAGAATACGATGGAGTGTCGGCATATCCAGCACTTGGCCCTCAGGATTGAGAAACAGGTCGATCAGGCTATCTTCATAAAGCAGCCTGTCGATAGGTTTTTCAGAACAGGTATATCCGCCCAGTCCCGATAGCACGGCGTGAAACGCGTCACCCCTTCCGAATTCGTGAATCCGCAGATCCTGTAAATATGGAAGCGCCTCGCGTATCGTGTTGACCCGCTGTCGATGCCACGGCGCCACCACGACCTGCGCTACACCAGCTGCAAGATTATCCACTCCACAGTTCGTGCAGTGCAGTCCCAGGCGCCAGTCGACTTCTACGTGACGCCCTTGTCGCGGACGGCTGCCACAAACAGGACACAGCGCATCTCCCAGAATACTCCGCAGGATCTCCCGCGCCCGGCTGGCAGAAAAGCGTGTCCGCACGACCTCCGCACCCGAGCGGATCAGCGTCCGACACAGGGCTTCATCATCCAGAAGACGGATGACTGCCTGCGCGATATCCTCTGGCTCATCAGCAATCAGTGCCTCCTTCCCATCCTCAAGCTGGATGCCCTCATTGCCGCAGGTAGTCGTAACAACAGGAATACCCGCCTGCAAGGATGTGACGATTTTACCCTTAACCCCGGCACCATAACGCAGCGGATTGACTGAGACGCGCGCCTTTTCAAAATAAGGCTCCAGTTCCGGCACGAACCCCGTTACCTTTACCCGCTCCGATGCCAGCGCCTGTACAGGCTGCGGTGGCACGTTCCCGACGATC
Source organism: Gluconobacter sp. DsW_058 (assembly GCF_002153615.1). NCBI lineage: Bacteria > Pseudomonadati > Pseudomonadota > Alphaproteobacteria > Acetobacterales > Acetobacteraceae > Gluconobacter > Gluconobacter sp. DsW_058. The sequence continues at coordinate 8,815 of NZ_JOPH01000001.1, read as the reverse complement.
CATAAGGTGCTGTCCGGATGCTTCTCCCAGACCAGAGGCATAATCCCCTGACACAGCCAGACCGCTGCGTCCACATTGGGCGTATGGTCAAAGCCCCCGACGAAAATCAGATCCGTGCGGCTTCCGAAATCGGCCGGCGCATCTGTCAGATCCGTGTCGCCAAACAGATAGGGCGGTACCACTGTGACATTTGCGTGCGGCACCTCGTGGAGGATATCGCGCTTTTCTTCCTTGCTTGGTGTCAGGACGTGGTCCACAACATCAAAGATCTTCAGTTCCATTGGCTTGAGCCGCTGGGATTCCTGAAGCGCCCAGATGCTGCCTTCTAATTCGTAGCGGCGCATCTCCCGCAAGTAATGCAGGTCATGAGTGTAATACAGAATTGGCGCACCGGTATGGCGCCGAAGCTGCGACAGGATCGGGAATGTCACATCCGGCCGCGCCGTCCAGATGAAATCGACGTAAAGCCCATAGGCCTTCAGCCAGCGGTCCAGTCGATCCGGCGCGTGAAGGACCTCGATGCCAAGCTGCTGGAGAGCAGACGTGTAAGGTTCCAGCGGTTTACCGTCCTGCGGGGCATAGATCACCCGCAGCCCCAGCTCCCTCATGAGGCGCAGGTACTGGAACAACGTGACCGCCCCGGCATGTTTGTCATATTCCGGCACCTTGTCATCAATGACAAGGATAATGCCCCGTGGAGACGGCCGTTCGCGACTCAAGAAGCTGGACGTGTCAGGCGCGGGTTGCGTCGCTAAAAGCGTCTGCCACTTGCGGCAGAAGGTCGCGTGGTTCTTTAGAGTCTGCCGGTCGCGCGTCTCCGTGCCATAAGAGGCACTACCATGATGGCGGACACGGCTCGCAGGCTGATACACGACCCGGTATCCCGCATCCCGGATGCTGGTGGCAAGATCGAACTCTTCGTAGAACGCAGGAGCATAACGGCCGTCGAACCCGCCCATTTTCTCAAACAGATGGCGGCGGACAAGGAAACAGGCCCCCGTCACCACATCCACTTCACGGACGTAATTGTAGCAGCCACGATCGGCCCGGTCATTTTTCCCGAACGGGTCGCCCCAGCCAGTTCCGTAAATAATGCCACCTCCCTCCTGCACGGTGCCATCACCGTTCAGAAGCTTGCAGCCCACAACGCCCACACAGGGGTCGGCTTTCATGACCGACAGCATCGGGGCCAGCCAGTTGTACCCGACGGTCGTATCATTGTTCAGGAACATCAATTCGCGGCCCCGCGCCCGTCGCGCGGCGGTATTGCTGTTACCGAGAAAACCAAGATTCTCAGTATTGATGATCTGTACCGCACCCCTCGCTCCCAGAAGGGAAGCAATCGGCCGAGACGGACGGTCATCCGCAATAATGACCTCATACGGCACTTTCCGCGTCAGCAGCATGACAGACGCCAGGCAGCGCCAGGTATCGTAATAATGACCATAGACCGGAATGATGATCGAAACTTCCGGATCATGCTCCTCCTGGAAGGACAGCGCAAACGGCAGGGACAGCGTGCTGTCACCCAGCTGTTCCATATGTTCGGAACAGACCACGCCCTTTGCGCATTTTTTTTCCCGCAGATAATGCGCTAGTGCTCCGAACTCCACGGCAGCCGGGTGTCGCGCCGTGTACCAGGCCGGATCAAACAGCGGATGCGGCCAGAACCCGCCGGCTTCCCCTTCCGCGGCATAATGCGCTAGAGGATTGGTTCCGTCTTTCACACTGGTGGCATATTCCTCGGCATAGGCCACAGGATCGAAAACAGCATTCGGCCTGATCGCAGACCCAGGCGGACGCGCCAGAAAATCTTCCAGCGGTGTACGTCCAGGCGCTATTTTTCCAACCTGCTTCAGATAGAAGTCCGTATCGAACAGGGGATGCGGATCGGGTGGGTTGCGGCCCTGATGGGTAATGTAATGGACAAGCGGATTGATCGCCGCCTCAACCGGCAGCGCAGCAGTATACCAGCTGCTGCTGAACAGCGGATGCGGATCCAGTCCCTGCGCTGCACCTGTCCAGTAATAATGTGAAACCGGATCAGTCCCTGGTGGCAACATTGCCGCGTAACGCCTGCAATACCAAGCCGTATCGAACAACGGCGACTGTGCAAGAAGGGCAATGCCTTTTCTGGCCCCCCGGCGAACCTGGATCCGCGACCACAAACGCAGCGTAAGGGTCCAGTATGCGAGCTTTACAGCACGGCGCGCATGACGGGCAAAGACCGGATGCCGCTGCGCCAGATCCCGCAACCTGCGCCCTACGCGCCATGCGGTGGATTGAAGCAGCAGCCGATGCTCCGACTGGATCTGCTGAAGCTGCTTGCGCAGTTCCGTATTGCTGCGGGTCAGGGACTGGACATCATGCTCTGAAACCGGCTCGCGCGCGAACAGACGTTCCAGATGGCGGTTCCGCTCTTCCACTTGGAAGACACGCCCCATCGCCTGCTCCAGCTGATTCTCGATGAGCAGACGCACATGCTTTTCGACCGCAGGCTTCCTGATGGGCAGATGCTCCTCTCGCTCCGACCGCTCCCCGTCGTGCCATCTCATGCCATCTGCGAACGAGCTGTCATCAGTCACCGGCTTCAGCTCAGCCATGTTTCGGCTCCTTCCGTCACGAGATGTACGCCACCAGCCTGCGCGCCCGCACCATTCAGGCCGCGGATTACCTGCACCCGACGCTCAGGCGGCACTAGGAACATCATGAAACCACCACCACCGGCGCCCGAGACCTTCCCACCGATTGCGCCATCCGCCATCGCCTGCCCATAGAGCTTTTCGATCAATGGATTGGAGATGCCCCGCGCCGTGTTCTTTTTCGCTTCCCACGACCTGTTCAGGATCTCGGCCATATGCGCCACTTCCCCGCGCAGAAGAGCATTCTTCATATCGTGCGCGTCCTGTTTGAGGCGATGCATGTTACGCATGGTCTCTTCCGTAACCTTGAGCAGACCATTGCGCTGCTCGGCAATAATGTCGGCGGATGCCCGAGACACGCCCGTAAAAGCGATGACCAGAGACATTTCAACCTCATTGCGGATACGACTGGACAGCCTCAGCGGGTTAACGATTACTTGGTTTTGGGCTAGGAACTCGATGAAGTTCGTTCCGCCGAACGTTCCGGCATACTGATCCTGCTTGCCCCCCTGAAGCCCCAGATCAATCCGCTCGATCTCATAAGCCAAGTGCGCCACATCGTAAGGGCCCAGCGGAAGCTGGAGCAGGCTTACAAAAGCCTCCACCAGAGCGACGACCAGCGCAGAAGACGACCCGAGCCCTGATCCGGGAGGTGCATCCACGAAAGACGTGATGCGCCATGGCTCAACCTGTACTGAGAAACGACGGCTGATCCCGGCCAGAACCCCGGCATGAAGCCTGAGCTTCGCATGGACCGGGATGGTGCCATTGATGTCACGCGGGTCAAACGCTTCATCGATGCCCACATCGGGCGCGATGAAATGAACATTCCCGTCTGCCGATCGCTCGATGAAGGCATATGCGTACCGGTCGATGGTCGTGTTCAGGACGGCCCCGCCGAAGTCGTCACAGTACGGGCTGAGGTCCGTCCCGCCACCAGCCAGCCCTAGACGCAGCGGCACCCGTGCGCGAACGGCACTCCGCGTCCCGGCAATCGGGCGTGTGCGGGACGAGCGTGTATGAGGATCGCTGTTCACAGGAACGCCTCTCTTTCGGAAATTAGGTCAGCCAGACCGGAGGGGCCCACACGAACGCCTTCGAGACCTGCCGCACTGGCAGCCTGCATGTCGGAGGGCTGGTCTCCGAACATCACGCAGCGCTCCGGATCAAGCTCCCACCGCCGCAACAGGTCAAGGATCATGCCCGGTTCAGGCTTGCGGTCAGGACTGGTCCCCCGATACCGCTCCACCACGGCCTCGGGATGGATGGGGCAGTACCGCCAGTCGTCGATCGTCCCCCCATGCGCGCGCGCCGTGCCGATCACCCACCCCATCAGGGACTGAAGATCGTGCTCGGAATACAGTCCACGCGCCACGCCAGACTGGTTGGTGACAATGAAGACATGGTGTCCGCGCTCCGTCATCCGCCCGATAGCGTCCAGAGCGCCCGGCTCCCACTCGAAACGCTCCCGCGTCCCGACCCAGCCATGGTCACGGTTAATGACGCCGTCCCGATCCAGGAACACGGCCGGACGCCGCAGCACTGCGGGCAGTTCATGTCCCGCTGCCGCAAGATCGTCCGGCAGACCGATATCCCGGAAATATCCCGTCAGTTCCATGCCACGCAGATCTGTCCTCGCTGCTAGCGCGGGCAGAATGTCCTGCTCCAGCGAACAGTCCGGCGTCAGATGATCGAAGACCGTGTGATCCAACAAATAGATCCCACTATTGATCAGCCCCGATTGCCCCGGCTGCTCGGCTTTCGGATGAAAAGACGCAACATGTTCGCCATCTCCTGCCAGACGGACTTCCCCATACCGGTCCAGATCCTCGACTGCGCGCAGCAGCATCCAGTTCCCCTGCCGCGCCCGCGACAGGAACCGCGACAGATTGCAGGAAAACAGGGAATCCCCGTTACAGAGCAGGAAACGGCCCTGAAGATGCGCGCGGGCATGATACAGCGCGCCCCCCGTTCCCGCGCGGAACGGCTCCACGCTGATAGTGATCTTCGCTGGCTTCGGCAGAAAAGACCGGATCTGTTCCACGGCCTGCTCAATCTCGACCGATAGATATCCTGCTAGCAGAACAAAATCCTCCACACCAAAACGCTGCATTTCCCGCATCAGCCACGCCAGAAAAGGCCGGTCGCCACAGGGCATGAGCGGCTTGGGCAGGGCGCGGGTCAATGCGCCCAGACGCGTACCAAGCCCCCCCACCAGAATGGCACACTGACGCACGGTCACATCACTCACGGGCAAGGATACTCCGCAACGGAACGGAAAACGGAAACAGCAGGACAGAACATCTTTGATCTTTTCAGGACAGAACGGATCAACTCAAGGCGGATGACCGCAGAGAAAACGGGACAATCCTTTAGGATAGCGCGGTACGCGGCGTGGATGCCTTCTGCCGGCGGCCCAGCCGTCGCCAGGGCTTTGGCGCACGGGGTGGTGTGGCCAGTTGCAGGGCGTAGTCCGTTGCCTCGAGATTAGCATTCAGAAATGGATCATCGAGCATGATCTGCTCCCACCGTTCAAGCAACCGTCCGACATCCACGCAGGCATTGAACAGACTACGCGCGGTCCCGTCCCGGCCGCGCGTACCGCCATCCTCGTGCATCAGCGTCGCATGCGGCGTCCAGATGACCCGCAACCCGGCGTCCCGGACGCGCAGACAGAAATCAATGTCATTGCATGTCAGGGGGAATGTCTCGTCAAAACTGCCGATCTGCTCGAAAACTGGACGGGGTACAAGCATACAAGCTCCCGTCACGGCCATCAGGTCCCGCGTCAGGACAAGCTGACCCAAATAACCAGGATTATCCTCCGCCGCGCTGCGCATGATATGTTTGGGCCCGCGTTCCGTCAGAACAACGCCCCCGTGCTGCACAGTCCCGTCAGGATAGGAGAGCCGCGCCCCAACCACGCCGACGCCGGGCTGCTGCGCCAGTGACACCATTTCCGTCAGCCAGCCTTCCTCAAGAACTTGTGTATCGTCATTGAGGAAGAGCAGCATGTCGCCCTTTGCCAGACCGACCATCGTGTTGTTGAGGGCAGACCAGTTGAAGGGCATCGCAAGGCGCTGCACCCTCACGCGCGGATCACGTCCCAGACGTCGCAGGAGATCGAGCATTTCGGAGGTAGTGCTACCATTATCGGCGATCAGAACCTCGAAATACTGATACTCCGTCAGCGTCAGAAGACTGGAGACGCACCGCTCGAGCAACTTGAACTTGTCCCGCGTGGGAATGATGATCGAGACAAGCGGCGTTGCCAGCATCGGATAGACGATCCGCGGCCAGACATTGCCACCGATATAAACATCCTCAAGATCGAAATCCGGATGGCTTTTCCTAAAATGCCGCAGGACCACGTCTCGCATTTCAGGATACTGCCGCGTAGCCCGCACCAGCGGGAACATCAGAGGCAGACCCGGCGTCCGCCCACGATGGAACAGAATCCGCGGCAGATGATGGATACGGGCCTCCGGCACATTATCCGTCACGCGCAGCAACAGTTCATAGCGCGTAAAGCTACCCCCGTCGTCACGGGCTCCACCCACAGCCGTGATCCGCGCCCGGCTAAACACCGCAAGCTGCCCGATCACATCTCCCGCATAAGCGAGATCCCGGCTCCAGCCCGTCTTGAAAGAAGGGTGACAGCGCTGCCCGTCACTGCCCAAACGATCCTCGTCACAATACAGAAGCACCAGATCAGGCCGACTAGCGATAGCTACCGCGAATTCGTAAAGCGCCGTTCGGGAAAGCTGGTCCCCGGGCTCCAGAAAGGCACAAAAACTGCCCGTCGCTGCCGCCATTGCGCTCCGCCAGCGACCTTCAACCTGCTGATGGGGCGAAACTTCCACGCCGACGAGGCCAGGCACACGTCGCATAATCTCTTTAAGATGCGCGCGAATACCGGGCCGCAGGTTCTCAGAATAGACCACGATCAGCGTCCAGTCGGTATAGATCTGCGCTTCCAGGGAAGCGACTGTTTCCTCCAAAAGATCCAGCCGATAATCGCTGACCTGCACCATCAGAGAAAATGTCGGCCGCGAGGTCATCCCCCGATCGATATGCCGTCCGATGGCCAACTGATCGGTAGGCAACAGTCGGTCATAACGCAGCAGCCAAGCTTTGTAGGCCATGTCGTCTTGCGGCGACGCACCTTCTGGATAAAGCTGCGCATAGAGATCGGCCCGAACACGCGCCTCCTCCGATCCGGCAACAATCACCAGCCCATCGCCCCGGTTCGGGGCCTCCATCAGAGCAGCCTCTCCCTGCGGATCAGGTGTCCGACCCAACCCGTTATGGTACAGGAAAGATATATATCGGACGTCGCAGATGTCTTCGTCACCGTGAAGTTGCCGAAATTCTGGCGATCCTGCGATGATATGAGCCACGTCATGAAATGCCGCCCCGTCTTCCAGTAGAGAAGCAAAGTGAGCGAGAGCAGCGGGCTCTGGTCTTCTTCCAAGACCAGTACGAAATAGCCGAACGATGTCAGCAGCATTCTCGGTCGAAATCGGCATAGCAGAACGGTTTCTCAGAAATTGGGCACAGGAACGGAGATCAGGGTTTGTGAGAGACTAACACTTTCAGACCACCGCGTGCAGTCACGTTTGCAGATTTTTCGTCACACAATCTTTTAAGAGTCAGACAATCCGTCCGAAACAGCAAATAATCGCCACAAATTCAAATAGAGGGATCGAGAAACCATTTGTTGATGTGCTTGGCTGGTGATTTCTGGCTTTTGAGGATTTGATTGACGGTGCTTTGGGTCACTTTTGACCTGCGTTTTGAGCGGATCGTATGTGGCGCACGGCCCAAAGCCTCGGTCATCGACCTGAGCGGCCATCTCTCCATCGCCAAGTTTCCCAAAGAGACTGACGACTACAGCATGGAAACCTGGGAGGAGATCGCCTTGCGACTGGCCGGGCAGGCTGGCATTGCGACCCCACGACACAAACTGATCCATGTCGCCGGCAAAGCGGTTCTTCTCTCACAGCGTTTCGACCGTGACAGCGCCACCCGCATTCCGTTCCTATCCGCAATGGCAATGATGGGCGCCAGAGACGGGGAACGTGGGAGTTACTCGGAGCCCTTGCAAGATACGGTGCTCAGGGAAAGACGGACGACCACGCCCTTTATCGGCGCGTGGTTTTTAATGTTCTGATCTCGAATGTCGATGATCATCTGCGCAATCATGGTTTCCTGTGGCAGGGAAAGGCCGGATGGTCGCTTTCTCCAGCCTACGACCTAAATCCTGTTCCGACCGATCTCAAGGCACGGGTCCTGACCACAAACATTGATCTTGATGAGGGCACATGCTCGGTCGATCTGTTCGAGGCGGCATCGGAATTCTTCGCTCTTACGCTGCCGCAGGCACGCGCCGTCATCAAGGATATGGCGACGGTCACCGCGACATGGCGGGAGACCGCCAGAGAAGTCGGCGCCCGGTCAGCGGAGATCCAGCGTATGGCGAGCGCATTCGAGCATAACGATCTCAGACAGGCACTGGCCCTGTGATCAGATATCTCCCCTGCTGCTCCACAGATGCAGCGTTGGATAACCAGTCAGGGCGGTAACTTTTTGGGCCCGTTTTGGGCCCACCCTGATATGATATCTAGTTGTATCCAGTGACAGTCAGTGATATTAAATTCCCTATTATCAACAATTTAAACGGAAAAACCCAGCCATTTAGCCTACACTTATCGCCCTCTCACGGCGGCAACAGGGGTTCGAATCCCCTATGGGACACCAAGTTTTTCAAGGACTTGCAGCAGGTTAATCTGAAAACCGTTGATTTTTGAGCCAATCCCGAGCCAAACTGGGAAAGGACCGATCGACGATGAGCAAAGCCCCCAAAGAGACCAGCAAGGATCCGGTTACCGGAAAGCCCTTACCCAAAGGGGTGTGGTATCGTGGGCCGGGCCAGTATCAGGCCCGAAAAGTGGTCGATGGCAAGCGCCATCGCGAGACCTTCGCGACCGCCAGCCTTGCACGGCGCTGGCTCATGGACGTCCGGGCCAAAGCGCATGTCGGGCAGCTTGAGCCACCCACGAGCCAGAAAAATCAGATCACCTTCAGGGAACTGTTCGAACGTGGAGGGATCGAAGAACCCTTGATTGATGTGCTTGGCCCGTAATTTCTGGCTTTTGGCGATTTGATAGACG